>DHFX01000008.1:4890-5489 GCA_002402455.1 Candidatus Dojkabacteria bacterium UBA4813 | reverse complement strand
GAAAGATCTACAGAGCAAGATTTTCGAGAATATGTGGTTCCTTTCACGAGAGAAGATGAGAAGCTAGCTTATAATTTAGAAGTTCTAGAAAACATCTCTAATTCAGAGGCTATCTTAGAGGAAGGAATCCTAGATGGTGTGCGAATTGGGAAGGAGTCTTACAATATTAAGCCAACAGAAGCATATACCATAAGTAGTGACGGCAGAAAGGTTTTTGTCACTGGTAAGCCTGGTTCTGCTAACAGAATGGCTTTCTATGCATACCCAAATTCTCCGCAGGAAACTCTTGAAGGGATTGAAGCTTCACCTTACTTAAGGGTTTACAAAGTAGAACTTGTTATGAAAAGGAAAACACCTAAAATGAATGTAGAAATAGTAGGTTGGGGACCTACTTATATGTTTACTCATAGCTATCAACATGTAGGTATAGATATCCTTTTTATAGACCAGAATAAGCATGACATTCCCAATAAATACTTCATTAATCCGACAAGAGAAATAGCTATTCTTAGAGGGATGGAAGGAGATCTTCGTTTTGTGGAATATGGAGAATATCCGGTTCTTGCGATAGGGAGAAGGAATAAGGAGAAATTTTATGG
>DHFX01000008.1:0-4839 GCA_002402455.1 Candidatus Dojkabacteria bacterium UBA4813 | reverse complement strand
GAGGATGAAGAATATGAGAGCAATTTTGTTATTTCTATTTAACAAAATACTCTAGTATAATTAGGGTATGACATTACCTAGCAACGGAAAGGATAGATTTCTTGCAATAGATGCTAACGCTATTGTTCATAGAGCCTTTCACGCTTACCCACCGACTCTTACAACAGAGGACGGAGTTCAGGTTAATGCTGTATATGGTTTTACCGTAATGCTTCTTTCCGCACTAAAATCCTTTGACCCCAAATATGTTCTCTGCGCCTTTGACACACATAAGCCTACATTTAGGCACGAGGAATACCCGGACTACAAAGGGACTAGAGCACCCACAGACCAATCATTAATAGACCAATTCCCTTTAGTGGAAGAGATCTTAAAGGCTTTTAATATCCCAATAATTAAGAAAGAGGGGTTTGAAGCAGATGACATTCTTGGCACTATTGCCAAATATGTGTCCGAAAAGAAATGGAGCAACGAAAATATAGACCTCTACATCCTAAGTGGAGATAGAGACCTCCTACAACTTGTAAGCGAAAATGTCCAAGTCTGTCTGCCAAGTGGAAGTTTTAAAGAGTTAGTAGCATATGATAGGGAAAAAACCCGTAAATATATGGGTCTTTATCCCGAACAGATTGTAGATTTTAAAGCTCTAGCCGGAGACCCTTCAGATAATATCCCCGGAATAAAAGGAATAGGTGGAAAGACTTCTATTGAATTGCTGGGGAAATATGGAGACCTAGATACCATTTACCATAACCTTAAAGATATAAAAACAAGACAGGCAAATCTCCTGCGAGAGGGGATAGAGCAGGCAGAAATGAGCAGAAAGCTTGCAAAGATAGAACAGGAGGTAGATGTGACAATCCACTTGGAAGATTGTCTCTTAAGGGATTTTGACAAAAAGAAAGTCTTAGAATTGTTTAAAGAACTTTCTTTTAAATCCTTAATTGCAAGGCTGGATGAAATAGAATCAAATAAAAACGACAGGTTAACTAGCCAGTTAGACATCTTTTCAACAGATTCTGAGGTAGAGTGGTCTAGTAAGGAATACTTAGAATCTAGGCTAGGTAACGCCCAACTGCTTGTATTAGCGAGGATCTCTCCGAAAGAGTCTCTAACAGAGTCCGAATACTACATGGTTAGAATTGTGGATAAAAAGGGTGTAAAAGAGGATATTTTATATAAAGAAATATGTTGCACAGATAACTGTAAATGTGAAACCATTCTCTATCGATCGGACGGAGGTGTTTCACAAAACCTCCGGTTCAAAGGGGAACAAGTTCTCGATGTCGGACTTTTTGCCCATTTAATAAATTCAGAAAGAAGGGGCTACACACTAAAAGATCTCTCTTTTGATTACTCCTCACATATTCTTTCGGAAAAAATAAGCCCAAATGACCTTAGCAAAGTTTTAGACGTCTTAGAAGAGATTAGAGAGAATCAAATAAAGAAAGCTAATAATATAGAGCTTTACGATTACACAAAGAAAAGCATAGAGCAAGAATTGAAAATAAAAGAGGGGTACCTTCTTAATGTATTAAGGAAAATAGAGATACCAATATCTAGAATCCTTTCTAAGATGGAAGATAGGGGAATAGGGGTTGACATTAGTCGTCTTTATTTAATGAATGAAAACCTGGATAAGAAAGTTAGAACCCTTACTCAGGAAATATATGACACCGTTGGTCATGAATTCAATATAAATTCTACTAAACAATTATCAGATGTTCTTTTTAATGAACTAAATCTCCCGAACAAAAGTAAGGGATCCACGAAGGAATCTGTATTAACGGGACTTAAAGGCACACATCCAATGGTAGAGAAATTACTGGAATACAGAGAATTGAGCAAGATGCTTACTACCTACACAAAGCCTCTTCTGGAAATGGCTTCGGGGAATGAAAAGGAAGGTAGAGGTTCCATACACACAAGCTTTAACCAAACAGGAACAACATCTGGGAGATTTTCTTCCTCTAATCCTAATATGCAAAACATTCCTTTGAAAGGAGAATGGGCAGAGGAACTTAGAAAGTCATTTGTTCCAAGAAAAGGCTTTAAATTCGTAGGTATAGACTATTCCCAAATAGAGCTAAGAATAATGGCAGATATATCCAAAGACGATCTTTTAATAAAGGACTTTAATGACGGTTTGGACATACATAAAGCAACAGCTGCAAGGCTTTTGGATAAAGAAGTGGAGGAAGTTACAAACAAGGAAAGAAGCCTTGGAAAAACAGTGAATTTTGCAGTTCTCTTTGGTCAAACAGCATACGGCTTAGCAAATATGTTGGGTATAGACAGTCAGGTAGCTGCAGAGTACATTCAAAGCTACTTTGAACACTACAAAGGGGTAGAGGAATATATAAGAGGACTGGAGAAAGAAGCCTACAAAAAGGGTTATGTACAAAGTATGTTTGGAACCACAAGACATATTAAGGGTTTGAGATCTAAGAATATTAGAATGATGAGGGCTGCACAGAGAGAGGCTGTAAATATGCCTATACAGGGGAGTGAAGCAGATATTATGAAGCTTGCCATGATAAAACTAGATGAAATGATAGAAGAGAAATTTATGGAAAAGGCTTATATACTATTACAGATTCATGATGAACTAATATTTGAAATTCAATCGGACAAGGTAAAAGAATTTACAAAGGAAGCAGAATCGATTATGGAAGAAGTAGTTTCCTTGGAAGTTCCTTTGGTAGTACATTCCTCTGTGGGGGATAATATGGCCGAATTAAAATAACTCTTTGTTTAACAAAATCTCAAAATAGATATATAATCTGTTATGAATTCAGAACATAAAAGAGACAATTCTATACTGTTCAATTTAATAACTCTTCTTACCTTTGGTCTGACTCTGTTTTTGATCATATTTTTAAAGCACGGCAAGGGTAAAAAAACTGAACACCTGTCTAAGAGAGAATCTGCGAACGAGGGTAGGGTAAAAAATAGTGTTCAAGAACAAACCGAAGAAAAAGAGGAACCCCAAAAAGAGAGATCGGTTTTAGAGGGTCTAAATGTAAGACAGAAGAAGATCCTTGCAGAGATAAAGAGTAGGGGAATAATGGAGCCAAGCGAGATATATGAACTTGTTCCTAAAGTTTCAACTAGAACTGTTAGACGAGACATGGACAAGTTAGTAGAGGCAGGTCTTGTTCTTCAGCGAGGAGCAACAAAGTCAACACAGTATATATATAAGAATTAAAAATATGAGCAAGGTTGGTTTTTCTCGAGTTTGTGATGTTTTTAATACCCTTGAGGGTACAGAGTCCAGAAATGAAATGACAGAAATTCTCTCTGGTTTTTATAAGGGGTTAGATTCTTTGGATTCCCAGATATTATCCTACTTAATTTTAGGTAGAGTAGCTCCTTTGTTTGTTAATAGTGAATTTAATTATTCCGAAAAAAGCTTTATATCCCTTCTCAAATATATTTCTAGGAGTAGAGGTTTAGACGAAGATATAGATAAGAAAACGGAAGAATTAGGAGACATTGGAGATATGCTTCAATATTTTACAGAAAAAATTGACTGTAAAAGCTTTGGATTAACTCTTCAGGAGGTTTACGATCTCCTCTGGGATATAGTTAATGCAAAGGGAACAGGTTCTGTGGGGAGTAAAAATAAGATAATAGTAGACACACTAAACAAACTCTCTCCCTTAGAGGCCAAATATTTTTCAAGAATTGTTTGTGGAGACCTTAGGTTTGGTGTTAATACAAAAACGCTTTTAGATGTTTTCTCCGTAATGGTTGTAGGAGATAAGAGCTTGAAAGATGAATTAGATAGAGCATACGGTTCTCATGCAGATATAGGATATATCTGTTCTTTAGTTTCCAAAGGAGATGAAAAGAAAACAAGGAAAAAGCTTGCTTCGGTTAAAGTTCAACCCGGTATTCCCGTTATGGCAAGGCTTGTTGAAAGAGTGGGAGGGTTCGAAGAGGTCTTTGACAGGTTGGGAGATGAGTTTTTAGTGCAAGCAAAATATGACGGTTTAAGGTGCCAGATTCATAAGTTTAAAGAATGGGATTTGTCAGGTAAAGAAGCCATATGGTTTAAACATATTAAGAAAGAAGAAAATGGTTCCCTCTTTGAAATTAAAAAGGAAAAGTCCTATGTTAAGCTTTTTACAAGGAATCTTGAGGATGTGACGGATATGTTTCCTGAGGTTGTTCAAGCAGCAGAAGGTATAGAAATGGAGTCTTTTATATTAGATTCCGAAGTTTTAGGTTGGGATGAGGAGAATCAGAAGTTTCTTCCATTCCAAGATACTATGCAAAGAAGAAGAAAGTATGAGGTAGCCACTCTTAAAGAACAGGTCCCTGTTAAGGCTATGGTTTTTGATATTCTTTATTTAAATGAAAAATCTCTTATAAGTGAGAATACCGTTGATAGGATAGCTAGACTGAAAGATATAAATACCAATGGGGGTATAGAAATTACAGAAACAGTAACGGTTAATAATATTGACACACTAAAAGAAATTTTCAATGAAAAAATAGAAGAAGGCCATGAGGGATTAATAGCAAAACAAAAGATTGGTGAATATCTTCCGGGGGTAAGAAATTACGAATGGATTAAGCTTAAAAAGTCCATGATAGAAGGTCTTGTTGACACCATAGACTTGGTTGCAGTGGGATATAATTTCGGTTCGGGAAGGAGGAAAGACCTTGGAATGGGTTCTGTTTTAGGAGCAATTTATAACGAAGATGAAGATATGTTTATTGGGATATGTAATGTAGGAACAGGTTTTAGTGATGAACAATTGAAAGATATTTCTGAAGAGCTCAAGGAAGATTCTTTGGATGAAAGGCCCAAGAATGTTACTGTAGAAAAAG
>DHFX01000016.1 GCA_002402455.1 Candidatus Dojkabacteria bacterium UBA4813 | reverse complement strand
AATAGGGGCTACCCTTTTTGAATTACTATTTGCACATAAAGATCTAAACGAAAGCTTTAAATCCGGTATGGGGTCATTAATAGGGCTTTTCTTTAGTGTTTTTTTAAAGATAGC
This sequence comes from Candidatus Dojkabacteria bacterium UBA4813, assembly GCA_002402455.1. GTDB lineage: Bacteria > Patescibacteriota > Dojkabacteria > SC72 > SC72 > UBA2177. The sequence goes on along the minus strand of DHFX01000016.1, from coordinate 24,036 downwards.
AGTAAATATCTCTATTATTATTTTTGTTTTATCTAAACTTCTTTAGTTTTACCTAAATGTCACTATTTGAGAAACTTAGAAAAAATAAGAAAGCCCCCAGAATATTATTTGGGGTAATTATCCTCTTGTTTGTTGTATTTTCAATATACCTAGCACTAAATCTTAAAATGGGTGTATCCCCAGATTCTTACTACCATTTGGAAGTTTCTCAGGCATATTCTGAGACATTAGGAATTCCGGAGAACACTCCCGAGACGTATAAATGGAGAGATATTACAAGAATCCCCTATTTATCTTTTTGGATTAACGGGAGAATTCTTAATCTAAATGAACTAACTTTTAACTTAGATGAGGTTATAGTACTGCGCTTGAGCAACGTTTTAACCGCGATTGGGACATTAATATTAGTTTACTTAATATCCAAGAGGCTAATAAAGAACAAATGGGGGCAGATATTACCTGTATTTCTTCTGTCTAATACCCTTATGTTTGTATTCTTGTCTTCCTCTATTAACTACGACAACCTTGTGGTACTGCTATCTACTGCTTCGCTATATTTCCTCCTTAAGTTTTTACAAGAACCAGAGAAGTTGTCTAACACTCTCCTAATATTTGTAGTTTTACTTTTGGGAACTTTAACTAAAACTAGTGTTTTACCTTTAGCACTTATTATTTTTATTATTTGGTCGGTAGTGCTACTTAAGAAAAAGATTTTAAAGAAAGAATTCCTTGAACAGTTTTTAACGCTTCCAAACATTCTTTTAACAATTGGCTTCTTTTTGTTAGTGATATTAAATTTCAATGTGTATGGGGTTAATATGATTACCTTCAGAAAGATTACTCCGGAGTGTACACAGGTTTTGACATATAACCAGTGTTTGGAAAACGGAGTGTTTGTTCGAAGTATGTATGAGATTCCGACCATATTTGAAGGGGGAATTATTGAAAGTGCAAAGTTAGTGTTGGAGGGAGAGAGAATTGGTCCACTTCGTTACCTTCTTTTCTGGACTGTAGAGATGTCTAAGAAGATTGTGGGGATTATGGGGGACAGATCTCTATTTATGAGGGATGAATATTTGCCGTTTTATTTTGTATTTTTCTTTATTGGTTTGTATATGGTTTTTAAGAACAGGAAGAGTTTATCTAAGGAAGATAAAGCATTGGGCTTAATATCCCTTTTCTATACTTTAGTTGTAGCTTACTATGTTAATTACAAAGCGTATATGAGGACAGATTGGATGGATTTGGGTCTTCAGGGAAGATATATATTTCCTGTACTACCAATTGGTTATGTAATATTTAGTAAATATTTTATTAAGATTAAAAACACTAAAGTTCTTAATATCTTACTTACAGCACTAGTAATACTTTTCTTAATGGGAAATTATATATATTTCTTTGCTAATGTTCCTGCCGATTGGTTTTCAGCAAAGTCTGAAACCATGGAAATTCGCTTTGAGTAAATAGATAGAGATTCCCGAATATGTCCTCAATTACATATCTATGTTCGTTTCTTACATATGCCTTCTTAAATTGAATCTCCTTAGGGACTAAAACAGTTCTTTTTACTTTCTTAGGTGGCGGTATCTTTTCCTTATTTCCACTTTCAATGTCTATTTTGTAGAAATTCTCTTCTAGGAAATCTAGGGCAGTTACTGCTATTATCCTTTCCTCATTTATGTTTAGAGGGCGGATTGTTTCAAAGAAATATATTTCCTTATGTTTTTTATTTGGAATCCTTATTGTAAATTTGGTAGAAAATTCCTCAGGAGAGGAAATTATGTAATGCTCAATATCACAGTAAATAATTTCATCATCTTTGGTAATTCCTATAAATTGGTTTGGCTCTCTATCTCCGATCTCTGTTAGAGTTTCTTCTTTGATTTTGTATTCTAACAACTTCTCTTCAACAACAAAGAGTATCCGATTGTCATCTCGCCATATTACCTGCTGTGGGGTCGTAATAGGAAGAGGGGTCAGACCCCCAACTAAAAGCCAAAGAACGAAACTTTTTAGCATTTCTAATTTAAAATTAAATTATTTTCCAGGATGTGGATTTTCTCCGCTAAGCCTTCTGGGGTTATATTTAGCTCCTAATGTTAAAACCTTATTCCAATCTACATCTATGTAGGGAATGGGATTGGTATGAGACTTCTGACTGGAATTAAGTCTAGTTTCAAAATGAAGATGGTAAGCTAATTTTTGACAATTCCATGATCCAGTATTCCCACTTTTTCCAATTACTTGACCCTTTTTAACTAAGTCTCCGGTATTTACATAGATCTCTTCAAGATGAAAATAGGTTGTGTACATACCGTTAGAGTGTTTTACTTTCAAAAAATTTCCTCCAGACAAACATTCACCGTAGTAATTATCCCAACCCTTTCCAACGACTTCTCCATCTCCTACAGAAACGATCTTTTCTTTTGTAGCTCCGAAGTCTATTCCGGTGTGTGGGCTTTGGTAGTCAGTAAAACCATACCACTGTGTTACGCCGATTATTTTATTAAAAGGAAATATAAAGGGTTTGGAGGAACTTTCTTTTGTTAAAATATCTGAATCTGAAAAATTCTTTGGATTAAAAGAAATTTCCGTCTCAAGATCGTAAAAAATATTATATTTCCTGTTTATTATTCTGTAGGTATGAGTAAGTTTCAAATTGTCATTTTTTCTAGTATATCCTGCTAATAATCTAAAACCATCTCCGTTGGTAGAAAAACTTCTTACTGGGACATCTAAGCCATTCTGATTTACTCTAAAGAACATATGGGGACGAATTGTAATAACTTCACTCCCTAGAAATTCCTCCTCGCATTTAAACCAAGTTTTCGGTTTGAAAATGTCTTTAACGCAGTAGTAGCTATCCACTTGGATATTTACATCCCTTGCTACTTTTCCTTCAATGTAGAGGGAATATTCGTCCAAGAAAGGATAGAGTTCTTGTTTTGAAATTTCTATTTTGTTTTTCTCACAAGAAAGTTTTTCAAAGGAACTATCTTTTTTATTGTACTTAAACGTACATAGAATGTCTTTTTCTTTTTCATTTTTGCTTTCACTTACTCCAAGAACAGAAGAATCTTTAATATTCCAGTTGTAATCTTCTTCTTGAACTGGGGGTTTAGTCGGGAGAGTGGGTTGGCTTTTAATTGGAATTGGGATCTTCTCTGTAGTTTTGGGTGGGGGATTATTAATCCCTTCTACTTCTTCTTCCACTTCTTCTCCCTTAGATATTGTTTCCGGTCCTTCTTTTGTAGAAGGTGGCTCTTCTTCCTTAATCTTTTCTTCTTCCTCTTCGGTTTCTTCAATCTCTTCCTCTTTGTTCTCCTCTTCTTTACTCTCCTCCTCTTGTGGCGGGTTATTGTATTCATCTAACATCTCCATGACTGAATCCGGGATCTCTGTATTTAAACCAAAGGCGAAGGCCTCTGTCCTGTGGTTGTAGTATCCCTCAAAACTATCCTTCGGCTCATACCTTATTTCCCAGAAGTAGAAGCGGTTATCTACGAGACCTCTGGTGTATTCTTCATCACTTCCGATTGGAGTTTTAAGCCTTGTGTCAGTCAATTTCCCATTAATATATAGCACATGCTGGTAAACATATTCTGTATTTGGATCTGTATTCTCCCATTTAAAGTGTACAACATTGTCCTCTAGTATTTCTTTGTTATATGGGCTAATTAATTTTATTTGAGCAAAGGCGATATTTTTAAAGAATGTTAGAAGCAGAAGGGCAAGAAAAACTTTTAGGAAATATTTAACCATATATCTCTTAATATACAGAGGTAAAATTAAATTTTTCTTAATCAGAGGAAAATGAGATATAATCAAGGGATTACTTTTGATAAAAAACATGCTCAACATATTTAAAAACTTGTTTGACTCAAACGAGAAACAATTAAAAAAGATACAGCCTATCGTAGATGAGATTAATTCTTTAGAAGAGAAAGTCTCTAAGCTTACAGATGAGCAACTTGCTAGTAAGACAGAAGAATTTAGGAAAAAACTTAAGATGGATCTAGAGAATTGCAGGGAAGATTTCAGCATTTTAAGTGATACAGAATTAAAGGAAAGGTTGGATGATGAGAAACAGAGACTCTACGAAGTTCTTCCGGAAGCTTTTGCTGTCGTAAGAGAAGCCTCTAATAGAGTTGCAAAACACAGGCATTTTGACGTTCAACTAATTGCAGGTTATGTCCTTTTTGACAACAAAATTGCCGAGCTATTCACAGGGGAAGGAAAAACTCTTGCTGCAAACCTGCCCTTGTATCTTTATGGTTTAACCGGAAGAGGTGCACACCTTGTTACTGTAAACGATTATCTAGCAAGAAGAGATGCAGAGTGGAATGGACATATTCTTAACGCTCTCGGTATTACGGTAGGTGCAATTAATTCCGGAAAGCAGTATAAGTTCGTGCCTGACGAGGAGGCAATTAAGCTTAAAGGAGATGAGGCGAAGGAGCTTATTAGGCAACGAGACGCTAAAGCTGAGAAAGAAGGAAGACTTAAGTATGACCATATGAGTGGTGTGAACCTTATAGAATGTTCCAAGAAGGAAGCTTACGCCTGTGATGTGGTTTATGGAACTAACAATGAATTCGGTTTTGACTACCTTAGAGACAACATGGCAAAGAGTTTAGAGGAAAGAGTTCAGGGTCCGAAATATTTTGTAATTGTAGACGAGGCAGATTCTATCCTTATTGACGAAGCAAGAACCCCTTTAATTATCTCTACCAGTTCGGATACTGCTAATGACCTTTACAAAAGATTCGCTTCTTTAGTTAAATCTCTCCAGCCTGAGAGAGATTACATAGTAGATGAAAAGGCTAAAGCAGTTTCTCTAACTGAAGAGGGAATAAATGCTGTAGAAAAAAGTTTAGGAGTAGAGAATATCTATGAAAATGGACAACTAGCTTACCACTTAGACAACGCACTTAAAGCTAAAGAGTTATACCGTAGAGATGATGAATACCTTATTCGCAATGGGGAGGTTTTAATAGTAGATGAATTCACTGGTCGTGCTATGGAAGGCAGAAGATATAGTGAAGGTCTTCATCAGGCAATAGAGGCAAAAGAGGGAGTGGAAGTTAAGAAAGAATCCAAGACAATGGCAACAATAACCTTGCAGAACTTCTTTAGGCTTTACCATTTTCTCTCCGGTATGACAGCTACAGCCTTAACAGAGGCGGAGGAATTTGCATCTATCTACCATTTGGATACTATAGTTGTTCCGACAAACAAGCCTGTTATTAGAAAAGACCATAATGATGTTGTTTACAGAACAGTAATGGGTAAGTTTAAGGCGATTGTGGAAGATGTCCGGCAACATCATGAGAAAGGGCAACCAATACTACTTGGAACCACATCGGTAGAAAAGTCGGAGATTCTTTCCGAGATGCTTTCTAAGGAGGGAATTAAACATAATGTCCTTAATGCCAAGTACCATGAAATGGAGGCTAAGATTATAGCTGAGGCTGGTAGAATAGGAACTGTAACCATCGCCACAAACATGGCAGGAAGGGGTACGGACATAGCTCTCGAGGAGGGTGTTAAGGAATTAGGTGGACTCTATGTCATCGGTTCCGAAAGACACGAATCCAGAAGAATAGATAACCAGCTAAGAGGAAGATCCGGAAGACAGGGAGACCCTGGAGAGTCTCGTTTCTATGTTTCCTTTGAAGATGACCTAATGAGACTTTTTGGTGGAGAAAGGATGCAGATGTTAATGTCCCAAGTCGGACTGGATGATGGTACTCCAATAACCTCCGGTATTCTTGGCAGGACCATAGAGAATGCTCAAAAGAAAGTAGAAGCTCACAACTATGACATTAGAAAAAGACTTGTAGATTACGATGATGTCTTAAACCAGCAAAGAGAAATAATCTACACATTAAGAAAGAAGATCCTAGAGGCTGAGAGAAACAAACAAATTCCGGCATCTAAATTAGATTTAAAGAAAGAATTAAAAATAGTTAAGCAACTGGATGTAGAAAGTTTGCAAGATACTCTGGACGGATTCTCCTTAGTAAGAGAAGATACTTGGGAGATCCCACAGCTGTCTGACATAGTATACCCTCTTTCTCCCTTAGAGAAATGGATACTAAAGAAAGTATTTGAACATCTAGATTACCTAGTGGCTTCACAACTTCAGGATGACATGAAGATAGATAATATAGAAGAAAGGAAGCTATATATCCAAATAGAAAACCTGCTTACCTCGGAATTATTATCCCAAGCTGTTAAGGAACTAGGATACAAAGATACTACCGAGATGTTTAGAGAAATGTACGAACTTGAGGAGGTGGAGAGAATGCAACTTCTTAAGAGAGTTATTCTTATCTCTTTTATGATCCACATCTACTCCATAGGCCTAGAACCGATGCAACAATTGTCTAAATATCTAATACTCCAATCTTTTGACAGATTCTGGATGGAACATCTGGATACCATGACTGACCTAAGGGAAGGAATATCCTTAAGAAATCTTGCACAGAGAGATCCCTTAGTAGAATACAAAAATGAGGGATTTAATATGTTTGAAGAGATGTTAAAAAAAATAGATGAATTTGTAGTAATAAGGTTTTTCAAAGTAAGATTAGTGAAAAATGAAAACCAGATTCCTAAAAGGGTAGACTCTAATCAAGATACTAGACCGGGTAATACAACAAAGCAAAAAACTATTAAAAAGAGCAAGAAAGTTGGACGAAATGACCCTTGTCCTTGTGGTAGTGGCAAAAAATATAAGAAGTGTTGCTACCCTAAATATGGCTAAATTCCTTTTTCTATGGGTTTATTGACACACTATAGTCCCTATATTATCCTGAATAAACACTATTTATTGCTGTTATATGGCAGATTCAAAGAAAGAAAACAAAAAAGAGGAGTTAATCATACCAAGGAAAAGTGTCCATGTAATATTTCTTTCTTGTCCTCACTGCGGTAATGAAAGAGACCACATAGAGATATGTGAAAAGTGTGGTGAGCCGATGAGGGTCATAGATGTTGTTGAGAAATTCGGAGAAGATGCAGAGAGATTCCTTAAGAGAATGGAGAAAAGAAAAACTGAAAAGAAGGTAGATTTAGACGATGACGATATAAGTATAGATGAGGAGGAGCCAAACATTATCCTGTTGGGAAACGAGGATGCATTGGATGGAGATAATGGTATTGATCCTACGGAAGATGAGGTAGCCGGTTTAGGAGAAATATTTCCGGAGGACGGTGATGATTCTGAAAGAAAAGAGGTTGTTATGGAGGCAGATGATGATCTTACTAAGGCCTTGGAGCAACTAGATTCGGAAGAAGATGATGATCTTACACCGGAAGACTTTGGATTTGAAGATGGTGAGATTCCTACGTTATAATCGTTAATGACAGATTTACAATCCGAAGTTGTTTTAATTAAGAAAAAATTCCCTAAAGTAGCTGTAGTAGCAGACCAGATGAGTTCTTTCGGTGGTGCGGATAGAGAGATGTTTTCACTCCTACAACTTCTTCCCCACGCAGATATATTCACCATTGTTTTCGACAGAAACAAATACCTAGATAAATATCCAAACCTAGATGAAAAAGTTCACACAAGCTTTGTGCAGAAGTTATCCAATATCCTCCCTAAACATTTTTACAGACATTTAAAAATCCTTACCCCATTTGCCTACGAAAGTTTTGACCTAAGAGGCTACGATCTTGTCATAAGCATCTCTGCAGGTCCGGGTAAGGGTGTAATAACAGGACTTAATCAACCTCATGTTGCTATGGTAATGACACCACCTAGAAGTCTTTGGGACAAAGAATTAAATGTTAGAGGTTCTAAGTTTAAAGCCTTGTACAAACCCCTCTCCATAATTCTTAACACCTACATGAGAATCTGGGACTGGACAACCTCAAGGAGAGTGGACTACTGGATTGCAAATTCCAAATATATCGCAAGAAAGATAAAGAAAATATATGACAAAGAAGCCACGGTAATATATCCGGGTGTAGAATCTAAATATTTCATCCCTTCTTCTAGAAAAGAAAGGGAAAAGGTTAGAGAAAAATATAACCTTCCAAAAGAATTTGTTCTGGTTGTTTCTCGTTTGTATGACCACAAACGTGTAGATTGGGCAATCCATGCCTGTGTAGAAGCAAAAAAGAATTTAGTAATAGTAGGTGAAGGTCCGGATAGAAAATACCTAAAAAAAGAAGCAAGAGGTCATAACAATATCCAGTTCCTCGGTTTTGTAAAAGATGACACGGAAGTTAAAACAATATATGAACTGGCAGACGTTTTACTGTTCTGTGGACTGGAAGATTTCGGTTTGGTTCCGGTAGAAGCAATGGCCTGTGGTACACCTGTTTTAGGATACCAAGACGGGGGACTACTGGAAACTATCAAGGAGGGAGTAACAGGAGAATTCTTTAAAACAGAGGAAAATCTTAAATCTCTCCTTATTAACTTTGACAAAAGAAGATATAATAAAGAAGAAATTAAGAAACATGCTCAACAATTCTCCGAAGAGAAATTTTTAATTAACCTAAACAACCACCTAAGCCAAATCTATGAAGAAAAGAAAAAAAGAGAATAAATCGACAAGAATGGGAGATATAAAAGTTGCGGTTGTAACTGAGCCACTATTTAAATATGGTGGTGCACAGATGCATTTAAAATATATTCTTGAAGCTTTCCCAAACAACGAACTTTTTACGGCGTACTACGATAAAGAATTTGTAGAAAAGTTTTTTCCGAGTATAAAAATACACCACTCGTTTATGCAGTACCTTCCTTGGAGAGATAAGTTAAGACAATTTTATTTACTTCTCCAACCTTTAGCATACAGATCCTTTAGATTTAAAAATTTTGACACCGTAGTTTCTCTTTCCATTGCTTTCGCTAAATTTGTCCGACCCAGGAGGATAAAACATATAGATATTTGTATGTCTCCACCTAAGTTCTTATGGCAAAAAGAAGGCAGAAGTCTAAAAAGTGAGAAGCAGTTGAAAGGGATAAATTCTCTTCTTTACAAATTTTATAATTTTTTTGCCGATACTTTCCTAGAGGAAATATGGAAGGAATGGGACAGAAAAGCGGCGAATAGGTGTGACAAAATTATAGCTATCTCCGAAGTTGTTAAAAAAAGGGTTAAGAAATATTACGACCGTAGTGTAGATGTAATATATCCTCCGGTCGAGGTTAGTAGAATTAAGGAAGCAAAGAAAGTTAATAGAAAAGAAAACTGGTTTCTTTATTTAGGTAGGGTTGAAACTTACAAAGGGGTAGATCTTGCCATAAAAGCCTGTTACAAAGCACAAGTCCCACTGAAAATTGCAGGAGAGGGTGAACATCTTGATGCTATGAGGGAGTTGGTTAAAAAGTTAAATGCAAAGGGTTTAGTTAAATTCCTAGGATTTGTTAGCGATGAGGAGAAAATAACCCTTCTTTCTAGGACCAAGGCATTAATATTTCCTGTCAAAGATGAAGACTTTGGAATAGTTCCGGTAGAAGCAAATGCTGCCGGTACACCGGTTATTGCATACAGGGAAGGTGGAGTAACAGAGACTATCTCCGAAGACAATCCTAGGTCAGGAATCTTCTTTGACAAATATACGGTTAATGAACTTTCTAAAATCTTAAGGAATTTCAAATCCCAAGATTATGATCCGGATAACTGTAGAAAACAGGCTAATAATTTTGCATCAGAGATATTTGTATATAAACTGCAAAACTATGTCAAAGATGCCCTACAAGATAATTAAAAGATTTTTAGATACAATTCTTTCTCTGCTCCTTTTACTTCTTCTCTTTCCACTTTTTTTGTTAATATCTCTCTTAATATGGTTAGAAGATAGAAATGAAATCTATGTAAAAGATCCGCTTAGGATTGGCCTGCATGGAGAAGAATTTCGTATGTACAAATTCAGAACCATGATCCCCAATGCACATAGAGAAATTTTAGAGAATCCGAAGTATGCAGATTTAAAAAAGAAGTGGGAGGGAAATGGGAATAAGTTGAAAATAGATGAGGATGTTCGTATCACACCGGTAGGGAGAATTTTAAGAAAAACGGATCTGGATGAAATTCCTCAGCTTGTTAATGTCTTAATTGGACAGATGTCAATCGTGGGACCAAGACCGATGTATAAGGATGAGTTAGAAAGGCACTTAAAAGATAATCCCAAGGATGAGAAGTATCTTAAAGATATATTTACTGTAAGGCCGGGGATAACCGGACTCTGGCAAGTTTCAGGAAGAAATAAAATTCCATTCGGGAAGAGATTAAAAATGGATGCAGAATATGCAAGGAAACAGAACTTCTTTCTAGATATGAAGATTTTTTTAAAAACACCGTATGTAGTTTTAACAAGAAAGGGGGCATATGAGTAAAGATTTAGTCACCGTAATAAAATCTGTTAATTATTCCGAAGCAGATAAAATCCTGACTGTTTTTGGTAAATACTCGGGGAAGTTTACACTGTTTGCAAAAAGTATTAGGAAAATAAACAGTAAAAACAGAGGGAATATGCAGACACTTAGTACTAGTGAAGTGTCTTTCTATGAAGGAAAAGGAATGCCGCTTTTGACCGAGTCACAGTTAATTCGTAGTGTCGAAACGGAGAATTTGCAAGTGAAAAATGTTCGGAGAGTTCTTTTTATGTTAAACAAATTTCTGCAAGAGTATGACCCTTATCCAAAGCTCTTTGACATACTGCAGGTAGTTATATCTAAAAATCTGGATACTAGATCCGTTAACAAGCTTAGAATTAAGTTTTTAAGTGAGATGGGTTTTCTTAGTGATTTTACTACATGTATGTATTGTGGTAGTGATAAAAATCTTGAATATATAGACAAAAAGCACTTTGCACTTGTCTGTAAAAATTGCTACAGTAAAGGGAATAGTATCCCTCTTGGGGAAGATCCTTATGGGTCCGCTACCCTGACAGAAATAATAGATAAATACGTTAAAAGAGTGGTGGAAGAAATATAATGAAATTAAAAACTGCCTTAACAACTCTGTTTCTTTTTCTATTCTCTTTCTTATTTATAAATACAATTTCTGCAGAGTTCTTTTATTCACCATCTACGACAGGGGATGTAGAGGTATCAGCAAGTATAAATGTAGATCTTTATTCTCAACTTTCCTTATTTCCTTCTACAGTAGAAGCTGGAGAGCCATCGACCGTTAGCATAACTTCCCTACTTCCGGATGGTGGTGCTAGGAGTGGACGGGAGATAGTTATATACGTGGATGGTAGTATAACGGGTGTTAGCATAGTTCAACCGCCATTAACAAATTCTCATGGGAAAACAACGGGATATGTTAGTTCGACAATGCCGGGGGCATATACTGTTTGTGCTAAGGATGTTACAGATGGATTAGAGATTTTTATTGCAGACTGCGAAACTCTTTATGTGGTCCCAGTTCCCGCCCCGCAGATGTTGCCTGAGCCTGAATATACTAAGGGAGATAGCAACATTGTTTTATGGAATATGGTGGGAAGCGGGGTTTATGAATATTACGCTGAGGTTAGCACAACCTCGGATTTTTCTGCTGTTGTGGATAATAGTGGTTGGATAAATAATCTTGCCCACGAATTTTCTAATCTTCAAAACGGACAGATCTATTTCTACCGTGTTAAAGCGCAAAATAGTTACGGCGTAGAGAGTGGTTGGTCCAATGTTGTATTTAGTGTTCAAGATGATGAGGGACCACAAATAGAGTACATAGGTATTTCGGATATGGAAGAAAATACCAATGTAAATTGGGATAGAGATTTTGAGATAGATATTAGGTATAGAATAACAGATAATGTCGCTGTAACAAGCAAAGACTTTTGGTGTTTGGCCAATGATGGTAGTCGTTATGATTGTCTTTATACTGCAAAGGAGAGTGGAGATTTCTGGGATATTACTGTTCAGCTTAAGTATTTAGAAAAAACAGCGAGCGGAAACCTTTTCGAAGAGTATAGATTCTGTGTAGAGGCAACAGATTCGGTAAATAATGTAACCAGAAATTGTGAAGCAAAATTGGAAGTCACTATTGAAATTCCGGAAGAGGAGATTCCTGAACCAACAATACCTCCAATAATAACAAGGATTATAGATAGGTTAGATAAGTTTTTTGATGAGACTCTTTTAAAGCTAAAGCAAGCTCCTTTGGATAGTATTACAGTTAGCACTACTGTTATTAACATGACAATAGGTCTTGGTTTTCTGTTTGCTACTCTTGGTTCTATTCCGTATATCTTGCTTCAGTTGTTTCTCTCTATACTGACACTTCTCGGATTTAGGAAAAAATCTAACGTAAGCGGTTATGTATACAACTCTGTTACGAAGGAGCCGATTAGGTTAGCTGTAGTGAGGTTGTTTAATGAGGTACATGAGTTAGTCTGGACGAGTGTAACGGATTCAAATGGCTATTTTATGGCTCCAGAGGTTGAGGATGGGGAATATTACATAACTGTTACAGCAAGAGACTATACTTTTCCATCTAAGATAGTATATGGTAAGAAGGATTTTCCTTTGGAGAATGTTTACCATGGGGATTCGTTTCTTACGAAGGAGGAGGAGATTCCGAATTTCTCTATACCTTTAGATCCTGTGGACATGAAAGGATCGAGGATGAAAATTGCAAAAATTTTCTCCGGTACAAAATTAGTGTGGCAGGTAGTTTTAATAGTTCTTTTTATATTTGGTTTGTCTTTAAGCATCTTTGCGCTTTTTGTTACAAAGGTATGGTGGAATTATGTTATGGTTGCTTTGTACATTCCGGCTTTACTCTCTCTGTTCTTTAATATATTTTCTAAGAAAAACAAATTTGGGGTTGTTAGAGATACCGAAGGGAAACCGGTAGAGGGGGCAATAATTGGTTTAAAGGAGAAGGACTTTGGAAAGCTTGTCTCCAAGAGGGTTACAAATAATTTGGGTAGGTATAAGTTTCTTGTAGATAGGGGTGTTTATGAGATATCTATCTTAAATTCGGATCTTAAGGTTGTGGATGGGAAGGAATTGGAGAGTGTGGAGATTGAAAAGAAAGGTGGGCAAATATTAGCACCAAATATAACAGTAAAGAGATTGGAAGATGAAGTTGGGGAGGAGGAGTTAATGGAGCCTCTGGAAGAATTGTAGGTGGTTATTGAAAAAAAGGTGTTCTGCTGGTATTATTTCAATTGCTATTGTGGGTGTATAGCTCAATTGGTAGAGCAAGCGACTCTTAATCGCTAGGTTCAGGGTTCGAGCCCCTGTACACTCATCCCGCTAACTTATAGTGTTTTCAAATGGCTTTATCTCTGTGTTTTCAAATAGCTTGATCTCTGAGAGACAATTTTCAAAGAATTCTTTATCTGAATTATCGGTTAAAATATTTATAACTTGGTCTATGTTCACCCATCTGGCCTCTTTTACATTTTCATCTGTAGGTACTAATTCCCCAGTGTGTTTTGTACTAAATAGAAACATATGTATTTCCATAGGATATGCACCAGGGGTATCTTTTGTTATTCCACCTGGATATCTTTCATACGATCCTAATCCTTTTTCAAACTTTAACTGATCTTCCGTTAAACCAACTTCTTCCAGAATTTCTCTTTTAGCTGCATCTATAAGAGATTCTTTTTCTTCTACACCACCCCGTGGGAAACCCCATATATGTTCATAAGCTATAGCTATTTTATTTTCCGGATTTATAACGATTCCTCCAGCTCTGATAGATTTCATAGTTCTAGATTATATAAACAATTCATCAAAATATCATCTTTTATTAATAAAGTATTTATCATGAAGGATCAAGAAAGGAATATATTTGCATTTATAGATAGCCAGAATCTTAATTTAGGCATTAAATCTCTTGGGTGGGAATTAGATTTTAGAAAGTTTTTTATATACTTAAAGGATAAGTATCATATTCAAAAAGCTTATCTATTCTTAGGATATATTAAAAAATATGAGAAATTATATAGATACCTAAAGAGCTGTGGTTACAACATAGTTTTCAAGCCAGTAGTTACAACTAAAGTCGAGAAAGTGAAAGGGAATATTGATGCAGAGTTGGTATTACACTCTGCGAAAATAGAATATAAAAATTATGATAAGGCTATTATCGTCTCGGGAGACGGAGATTTTTTCTGCTTATTGGAAGATATGGTTAGGGAGGGTCGCTTGTGCAAGTTGATTATTCCGAACCCTAAATCGGAGTCTGTACTACTAAGAGAGTTTCAAGAATACAAGGTATTATTAAGCAGGGATAGAGAATATTTGGAAGAATGTGGGAGGCGTGGGGCACTACCACGTAAGTAGTCCGTCGTATCTCCCTCGTGATTGGTTAATTATAGTATAGACAGAAATATATTTACAAGTGTTTGTTCATATACAATTCATTTCTCTTAAATCCCCTTTTTTCATAATATTTCCTTGTACCAATAGCAGATATAACAGATATCTCTTTAAAGCCATTTTCTTTAGCTATACTCTCAGCCTTTTTAATTAGCTCTTTGCCTAAACCCAAATGTTGCGCTTCTCCCTTACTCTCTTTCCCTATATTAACTAAAGCACCATAAACATGTACTTCCCTAATAATTGCACAGTTTTTTAATTCATTTATAAAATGCTCTTTAGAAAGTCTTTTCTTGGGTAAAGATAATCTTAAGAAACCACAAATCTTGTCATCTTTTTTGGTAATGTAGGATATAAAATACTCTGTACTAACAGAAGTTTTATATTTAATAATCTCCTGCTCTATATCGTCCCATGTAATTTTTTCATCCCTTATCTCTCTACTCCTTATATCCTCAATTCTGAATCCCAGTTTTTTAATTTCGTTTTCAGCTATTTGTCTGAAATTAGTTTTCTTATTTCCGGCTACTATTTCATTAGAAGGAATATCTCTAACAATTCTAGTTAATCTTACAGATCTTGGAGTATGTGGTAGAGTATTAACAAAATATTTAAGAAGCCTCTGTTCGGAGTAGGGATGATATTTACCTTCCTGATAAAGTTTTTCTAATTCTGTATTAGGCAGAATTGAAGTAGGATATATTTTTAATTCATCGGGATAGTAATCTTTTGTCCATAGTTTTTTGTAATCTTTTATATCTTTTTTTATATTTGATCCGTATAGATTTGGCATAATGTGGGCATGAATCTTAAAACCGGCTAAACGGAGTAGTTTAAAAGCTTCCTTTGTTTCTTTAATTGTATGTCCTCGTTTATTTAGTTTTAATATTTTGTTATTTAAGCTTTGTACGCCTATCTGTACTTTAGTAGCACCTAGTTTCCTCATTCTGATAACTTCTTCGTTTGTTATAAAATCGGGTCTGGTTTCTAAAGCTAGTCCTACATTTCTACATTTAGTAGTTTCATTAAAGTTTTGGGCTTTGTATAGATCCTGCCAAGTGATGTTTTCTTCTTTTATATTGTCCTCCTGATAGTTTTTATCAAAGCTATTCATTGCATCAAAGCATCTTTTTACAAACCAGATTTGGTAAATTTTTGGATACACAGAGAAAGTTCCTCCGAGAATTATTAATTCAATTTTGTCTGTATTGTGTCCGACGTTTCTTAAGGCTTGTATTCTGTACTTGGTTTGGTTGTATGGATCAAATTTGTGGGCTAAGGCTCTTTGTGCTCCAGGTTCTGAAGGGATATAGCTTTTAGGCATGTTATTAACATCAGGACAGTATATACACTTTCCGGGGCAAGGATATGGTTTCATAAGTACTGTTACTGTAGCAACGCCTGATTGTGTTCTAGTTGGTTTGAGGCGTATTCTTTGTTCGATGGTTTTACCTTTTTCTAAATCTCCACTTCTAACAAGCTTTTTGTATGCTTCTACTAATTCGTCTTTTTGGTATAGACTTTCCCCTCGTTTAGGATATCTTCTAAGGATTTTTTGAAGAGAATTTTCATCCCATTTTTTCTTTGTTTCTATCTCTTTTAGTAAGGGTCTGACCCCGTTTGTTTCTGCCATAGTTTGTTGCTCCTTGTGTGTATTATATCAGTAAAAATCGAGATTTTAAGAAAGGCTCTAATCCAAGTAAAAAGAAGGGTCTGACCCTACTTCTTAATCCTCATCCATCTGTAATCTCCGGGTCGTTCTACATATCCTGTCTTTACCGGATTATTCTGCAAGTATCTTCTAACTGTTGTAAGATCTTTAGAATCTTTAATTTCTCTTTTTTGGTATCTTCCTTGAAAAACTGCTCCAACCATATGATATTTCTTGTTTATATAAATACAGAATTTTGTCATAAATGCTTGCATCATTCTCGATAATTGTTTCGGATACTCGTTAGTTTTTAATATTAAGTGAAAATGTGTTCGCATTAAACAGTATGAGTCCACTTTAATGTTGAATTTCTTTGAATAAAAGAAAAGGTAATTAATAAAAGTTGCTTTATCCCTATCTTGTCTGAAAAGCACCTTTTTATTATGAGCTCTATTAAAGATGTGATAATAAGTATACGATTTGTAATTATTTGGTTTCCTAGCCATAACTTTGGGGTCAGACCCTAATCCTACTAGGTAGCTTTGAACTTCTGATGAACTTGGGGTCGGACCATATTTAGCTGTTAATCGTGGGATGTCAGGCGCGGGCCTTCGATCCCACAGAGTGGGTATTGCTACCACACCCATTAACAGCTTTTGCTCCCTAGGGGCTCATCTGACAGTGATCGGCTGCCAGATGAACAATTCCACAAAGAACAAAAAACCGGCCCAGATGGCCGGTCGTAACTTCGTGTATTTCAACGATAAGGCGTTGTTTCTGTACGTTATTATACCATTCCTAGTACAAGAAGTTAAGGGGTCAGACCCTCAATTTTTACAAAGCTCTGCTTATTTGTTATTCTTTCTGTGTATTATCTAATCTAATATTTCCAATTCTTATCATATGAGGAAGAAAATCGTTTTAGAGCAGACATTGTTATTAATGAAACCGGATGTTTTGCAAAGACAGATAGTAGGAGAGATCCTGACCAGATTCGAAAGGAAAGGTTTTAAAATTGTTGCGATGAAGATGTTAAATGCAACTAAAGAGCAGGTGGGCGAACATTATGAAGATGAGGAATCTTATCTAATCGAAACTGGAGAAAAGGCAAAGAAGGGTGCTATTGCAAGGGGGGAGGATGTCTCGGATTGGAATTCTTTAGAAAGAGGAAAGATAATTAGACAAAACAATATTTCTTATCTCACCTGTGGACCTATAATAGCTATGGTTTTGGAAGGTCACGGTGTCGTTTCGGGAGTAAGAAAGTTACTAGGCAGTACAAGTCCAGCAGAAGGAGATGTCGGGACTATTAGAGATGACTATTCCTTTGACACTTTTGCTTTGGCAGACTATGTCTCCAGAGCTACAAGGACGATGCTGCACGCATCAGATTCCCCGGATAATGCAAAGAGAGAGATAAAAATCTGGTTTAGAGAGGATGAGATATGTAATAATTATGAGACCGTTGCGGAAAAAATCTTCTATGATAAAAGTTGGGACAAATAATTTGGGGTCAGACCCTACTCTGGTGTTAAAGAATTTAACAGTAGAGGCTGAGGGTAAAACCATTCTTAGAAATATTAACCTAAAAGTTAAGAGTGGTGAAAGGGTTGTCCTTTTTGGGCCTAATGGCTCGGGAAAGAGTACTCTTTTTAAGGTAATCATGGGACTGGATGATTACAAGATTAAGAAAGGAGATATAGAGGTAGATGGTAAAAGCCTTAAGAAAAGAAGCATAGATGAAAGAGTAAAATTAGGATTGGGATATGTGGGGCAAAAGAGTGTCGGAATCAAGGGCGTAACCGTAGAGAACCTGATGGACCAGTATGATTTTGAATACGAGAACATTAAAAAAACCATAGACCAATTAAATATAGATGAACTGTTAAAAAGGGATATTAACTACACTCTCTCCGGTGGGGAGGTTAAAAGAGTTGAACTCTTTACGCTCTCTCTTTTAGATAATATCCACACATATCTTCTGGATGAATTAGATTCGGGTGTAGATCTGGAAAATATCGGAAGAATAGCGAAGTATCTAAACGAAGTTAGCAAAGAGAAAAGCATAGTTATAACAACCCACTCGGGAGCTATTTTAAAGGAGCTTAAAGTAGATACTGCCTATGTAATCCTTAATGGCGAAATAATCTGTAAGGGCAAACCCGAGAAGGTTTGGGACTGTATAAATAAACAAGGTTATGAAAAATGTCTTAATTGTGAAATCGCAGAAAAATGATGGAATTAGAACAATTCATAAGCAACTATAGTAATCCGGGAGTGAATCCTTACATTGTCCTCTATGACAACACCCCATTACTTATGGAGACATCTCGAGAGGATGTACAGGTTTTGGATATTAATAATCCCAAGGCAAAGGAATACCTAAAGGGCTATGACTTACAGGAGAATCCTTTTAAAGAATATACAGGGTATCTCATTTATCTTTCTAAGGGTGCTCGAGGTTCTGTTCAGACTTGTTTTCTGACATCTCAATCCGGTTTTGAGCAGAACGTTAGAAATGTGATAATTGCCGAAGAGAATTCCAATTTGGAAGTTTTGACCGGTTGCTTATCAAGCACCCATGTTAAAGATAATGTCCACAACGCTATTACAGATATTATTGTAGGCAAGAACGCAGTTCTTACTTTTAACATGATACATTCTTGGGGGGAGACTTCTAGGGTTTTTCCAAAAACAAGGACTTATGTAGAAGAGGGAGGCGTGTTTATATCCAACTATGTAGTCTGGGAGAAGCTGAGGGAGATAAGTATTAATCCTAAGACTTTCGTGAAAGATGGCGGTAAAGCGGTTATGCAATCGTTGGTGTATTCCCATGACGGATCAATATTGGATGTCGGAGGAAGAATTAATCTTGAAGGAAAGAGGAGTAGTGGGGAAATTCTTTCCAGTGTTGTATCCCAAGGCGGAGAGTACAAGACAGTAACGGAAATAGTGGCAGAAGGAGACGAAAGCAGGGGGCATATTGAATGTAATGCAGTGCTTTTGGGAAATGGTGGGGATGTAGAAACAATCCCCCTGCTTAAGGCAAAGAACAGTACAGTACAACTCTCTCATGAGGCTTCCATCGGAAAGATTTCCAGACAGGAAATAGAGTATCTTCAGACCAAGGGGTTAAGTGAGCAAAAGGCCAGGGAGTTAATAGTTAAAGGTTTTGTTAATAATTCTGTTAAAAGAATGCCAGTATCTGTACAGGAAAAGATAGGGATTATATTAGCAAGTGGAAAAGGTTTTTAATGAATTTACATTTCTAATATTTCATTAATAGCGTCATTTTTCTTACTGTTTTCCTTTGTTTTAGTTTCCAAGCTTTCTAGAAATTCTTCTAATTTCTTAAAATCTTCTTTCATTGTTTCTTTGAGATTGGGGTTATAGAGTGCGGCTGCAGGATGATACATTACAAATACGGGAATTCCGGTTGGGTGTGTAAAACTTTGTCCATGATCTGAAGTTATCCTTGCGTCCGGAACAAATCTCTCTAAGGCATGCCTTCCTAGAGTAACTATGACCTTTGGTTTTATAAAAAGGAGTTCGCTATTTAGCCACACTCTACAGCTCTCCTTTTCCAACTCATTGGGTTCTCTGTTGTTTGGAGGGCGGTATTTAACAACATTAGTTACATATACTTGGTCTCTTGTCAGACCTATGTCTTCTAACAGTTCGTCGAGAAATTTACCGGCGGCACCTACAAATGGTCTTCCTTGCAAGTCTTCGTTTCTACCGGGGGCTTCTCCTATGAACAAGATCCCGGAGGAGGGAGGTTCAATTTCGTAAACAGGCTGTGTAGCTACCGTTTTTAATTTACAGGTATTATGGACAGCGTAGTATTGATGTAAATCTTTTAGGGAGTTAAAATCTGTTTTCATACTTAATTATACCATGGGGTCAGACCCCCATATTTCACTTTTACTTCACCGTTCGGCAGGTATAGTTGTGACATATTTAAATTTTAATAATCTATCTCTATGAAGAAGCTAGCAACATACTCGGTCTTAGGTCTAGCAATCCTAGGCACAAGCATCTTTGCAGTTTCCAAAGTTAGTGCTCAAGAAGCAGCTTTTGGATCCTCTGAAGAAGTGAGAGAGGAACATATGGCCGAAAGAACAGCAGAAAGACAGGAAATAATAGATGCTGCAATAGAAGAGGGGGCTTTGACTGACAGACAAGTCGAGATCCTCAAGGCTATGGAAGAAGTAAGAGCCGTCGGAGCAAGAGGCTTGAAGGGTGCAGGAAGAGACCTTAGCGCAGAAGAAAGAGAAGCTCTCCGTGAGGAAATGAGAGCTCAAAGAGAAGGATCCATGCTGGATGCTATCAATGAGGTGATCTCAGGTGATGATGTCACAGAGGAAGAGCTCCAAGAGCTTAGGGATCTAAGAGAAGAGCTAGGACTACTAGGAAACCAGAATAGAAGAGGTGGTGGAATGGGTGGTCAAGGAACCGGAGAATGTCCTAACCTGTAATGGTTAAATAAATTCTCTCTAATTCCCAGGGTGGTAACTCTCCCTGGGATTAGTTTAATTAGTAGTATAATAGATCATGAAGATACTAATAATAGAAGATCAAGATGAATTAAGAGGTCTTGTAAAGGATTTCTTGGAAAATTCTGGGTATGTAGTGGATGGAGCAGAGGACGGAGAGGAAGGGTATAACAAACTTAATATGAACTCGTATGATTGTTTGATTCTAGATTTAAACCTTCCAAAATTAGATGGTATGGAAATCGCAAGAAAAGTCCGTGAGGAAGGCAAAAGTGTCCCTATAATAATGCTCACTGCAAGGTCAGAAATATATGATAAGATCGAAGGTTTTGATAACGGAGCTGATGACTACATTACCAAACCCTTTGATATGAAGGAACTTTTAGCTAGAGTAGAAGCAGTTTTAAGAAGAGCCCAAAAAGAACAAACTTTGGTTTTAAAGTTTGGAGAGTACGAAGTTTTTCCTAAAGAAAATGTCTTAAGAAAAGAGAAGAAAGAAATAGAGTTAACAAACAAAGAAATGGGAATATTGGAATATCTTCTGCGTCATAAGGGAGAGATAATATCAGCAGAGGAATTGCTGGAACATGTTTGGGATAGCGAAGTAGACATGTTTTCAGACACGGTAAAAACACATATTAAAACTCTTAGAAAGAAGTTGGACCCACAGAAAAGGTATATTCAGACTATCCGCGGTAAAGGATATATGTATAAAGAATCTTAATTAGAAAATGAATAAAATGAAATTTACAAAATCATTAAAATTTAAACTTACTATTTGGTATTCGTTATTGCTTTCTCTTTTTTCGCTACTTTTTGTCCTAGTTGTAAATATCTTTATAACTGATTATATGAAGAGTTGGACACCAAGAAACGAATCCCCAGTGGGAAGCTTTTGGGGCCAAAGATTCGACAGACCGAGGTTCAGGACACTTTCAGAGGAGCAACAGGAATTAATAATGGAATCTAGAATGGAGGATCTGGAGAACATAAGAAGGATATCTGTCTATATGATATTTCCTTTGGTATTGATGAGCTTCGGAGGAGGGTATCTAATAGCGATTGTTATGCTACGGCCACTAGAGAGGTTAAATGAACAGATAGAGAGAAAGGAGACGGAAAATCTTAGTGACGAAATTCCCTTTGAAGACAATGGAGATGAGATATCCCAGTTAATAAAAAGTTTTAACAGAATGAGTCATCGTCTGGGGAAATCCTTTGACTCTCAAAAAGGATTTGTAGAGAACGCTTCTCATGAGATTAAAACTCCTTTAAGTGTTATACAGGCAAATATAGATACTATCTTGAATAGGAGACAAGTAAGTAAAAAGGAATCAGAAAAGTTACTGCTTAATTCCAAAAAACAGATAAAGTTTATTTCAGATTTAACAGAGGACCTTCTTTTGCTTTCCTCCGTGTCTAATGTTAAATTTTCCATTAAATTCGATAAAGTAAGTATAAAGGAAGTAATAGAGGACTCCTTGGATACTCTGAAGGAAGTCATTGAAAAGAAGAATTTTAATATAGTTACAAGATTTCCCAAGAAAGAACTCTTTGTAAACGGAAACAAGACTCTTTTAATAAGGGCTGTTACAAATATAATTGAGAATTCTCTAAAATATTCTGAAGGTGAAAACATAGAGGTTAGTGTTTCTACCAAGAAAGATGTGGTAAAAATTTCCATAAAAGATGATGGGAAGGGTATTCCAAAAGACAAAGCGAGAGAAATCTTTGACCGTTTCTATAGATTAGATAAGGGTAGATCTAGAAAAGAAGGTGGTAGTGGATTAGGTTTGGCGATAACAAAAGAGATAATAGAAAGACACGGCGGAAGTGTTTATGTTAATACCGAATATAACGACGGAGCAGAGTTTGTAATCTTGATTGGGGTCTGACCCCAGTGGTATAATTGGTCATGATCGAAAGCGAACAAGGACAATTTCCGGAGATTGAGAGTGAAAGAGTGGAGGGAATCCTGTCTGAGTATGAGGCTTTTGGAATGGAGCCTACTGATGAGGAGAGAGATATTGCACGCCATTTAGTTTCAATTCTTGAAAACACAGAACTTCCAAAGTTTAATATGGTTGAAGTAACCAGCATGAATAATAATGTAGTGAAGGCAAAGGCGGGGGCTTTGTTTGAGGTTCTTCCTGTGGAGGTTGTAATTCCGGAAAAATATAGACAGGAAACTGTGTTAGATATGGAAAAGGAGACTCTGTTGAAAGTTCCTTGGGTTAATTTAATTCATGGTTGGACCAAGGTCTTGAATTATATGAATACTATTAGAGCTATTCAAAGGGGAGAAATTGATTATGATCCACAGGTTATGGCTGCTATAACAAGAGGATTATACCTCTTTACAACTATTAGTGATCCCAATCCGTTCCTAAGAACAGATGAGAGATATTATAA
This sequence comes from Candidatus Dojkabacteria bacterium UBA4813, assembly GCA_002402455.1. Classification (GTDB taxonomy): domain Bacteria; phylum Patescibacteriota; class Dojkabacteria; order SC72; family SC72; genus UBA2177. Next base: position 1,172 of record DHFX01000016.1, on the reverse strand, counting down.
TGGTGAATTTGCCGAAACAAAAATGAGAAGAGCTGAAACTAAAGGAGTAAATCCTTCAAGACATGTTTCTTACGGAGAAATGAGATTTATCCTTAATACTATTGAGGAGAGATTTAGAAAAGAATCTACCCTGTAATCTTCGCATTTCCGTGTGTTTTTTATTAGTAAAAATCTGAGGAAGCAGGAGACTATCCTGTAGATCCAAAGCCACCCCTATCCGGATTTTCAAGATTATCTACCTCTTCTACTTCAACATTGGCTACAGGTAAAATTAACATTTGGCAACAACGAGTTCCTCTTTCTATAACAACTTTTTTGTTTGTGTAATTCAGTGCGGGGAACATATATTCATCATTGTCTCCACAGAAGTCATGATCACCAACACCTATACCATTTATACAGGTAATTCCAAGTTTGAAAGTAGAACTCCTGTTTGCAAGTAACACAAAGTAACCTTTTGGTATTTCTAGTGCAATATTAAGTGGAATTAGTTTAACTTTTTTCGGTTCTATCTCTGTAGTCTCTCTGGCACAAAGATCTAGAGCAACAGCACCTTTACTTTTGTACTCTGGTAGTGGTAACTCTTTGTCAAATCTTTTTATCTTTATTCTCATAGGGGATATTGTAACATCTTTAGTAGATATTATTTATTCCGGTTTCTTTTTGCTTATGGATATAGCATTTCCCTCGATTAGAGCTCTTGTGATTTTCTCTAAAACAGCAGAGATGTCTCTTTGGTATTGACTCTGAGAAATTCCCATCTTCTCTGCAGCGCTCTGTTGGTCAAGGTTCTCTATGTATCTGAGTCTTAACGTTTCCAGCTCCTCGTCTGTTATTTTAGTCTCCATTAAGCTAGATAGGGGAATGCCCCTTGGTTTAAAGTAGGTTTCGTCAAAGTTAAATCTAACCCTTCTTCTATTTCTCCTTCTCATTCCACCAATTATTTAATTTTATTTAGAGACAGTAAGCTCCTTTTAAAGGAGTTCCACACTTNNTGTGCCTCTTTGTATCCACAGTTAGGACAAACACACTCTTTAGTACTGTTTCCTCTTCTGTTGATAGGGCGACCGGCTCTACCGGCTCTTCTTCCTAATCCTCTGAAGAAGCCTCTAACCGGACCTTGTCCTAATGGACCCGTTGTATCTAGGTTAGGCATAATAATATTTTAATAA
>DHFX01000026.1 GCA_002402455.1 Candidatus Dojkabacteria bacterium UBA4813 | reverse complement strand
GAGGATGAAAAAAAGGTTCAGAAGCCTACTCCAGAAGTTAGGAAAGATCCTACTGCCAAGACCCCTACTAAGCCTAGTATATCACCAAAACCTGCTGTTCAAGAAGAAGATTACAACTGGAATGTTAAAAACTCTTCTGTTCTTGGGGTAGCTAAGGTGGAGAATGGAAATGGAGAAGATAAAGATATTTTATGCAGATTCAAATATAACAAAAAGTACAACTCTTTTGAAAAAGTTTTTTGTAAAAATCCAAACATTAAAATTTCGAAAGAAGAACTCTATCCTTTTTCAAATGAATACTCCCTCTACCTTGAGGGAAAAGTCCAGAAGAATGTAAATATCCAGGTGGACACCTATGATTGTGTCTTTGAAATCTTTAAGCCAAAAACTTGGTTTAGATGCAATGAGAAATTTCTAAGAAGCGAAGTTATTACAATCCGGCCAAATATGTTTTTTAGGATAAATCAGAATGGTTTAGATATCCCCGTAAGAACATTCTCTATGAATGGAGACGACTTTAAATTGTTAGCTGGATACATGAAAAATAAGGAGGACTTAAAACTTACACATACTTACAGAATAATGAACAAAAAATACAATATTTTTTATGATCATAAGACAGAGCTCTCTCTTAACCCAAAGAGCGTTTCAGATATTTCAACAAAAGAAAGCTCCTCTAAACCCTTTGGATTTCCTCTTACTAAGATAATTGGTGTAACACAGTGGTATGGTTTTACTGACTACCAAAGTCCACATACCGGGATAGACTTCGGAGCCAAGAAGGAGAGTGTCGTCTCCGTAGGAGAAGGGGAGGTTGTTGGAAAGGGGTGGGATGGTTTCTATGGAGAGTGTTTGTCTGGAGGTAATTTTTTAAAAATAAAACATTCTAATGGTATGCATACAGTATATTTTCATCTTGAAGACATGTATGTAAATACTGGTGACTTGGTTAAAAAGGGACAAATTATTGGAAAGAGTGGAAATACTGGAGCATGGAATTGTCAAAAGCTAGCTTACCATCTCCACTTTGAAACTAGACTTAATTCTAATTACAAGTCTCATACGAATCCCGTTCCCTACATAGGTGTGGATTGGAATAAGGTTCCAACTTTAGGTGCACAATATAACCCTGGAAGAATTAGTGGAGAGAATCCACATCCAGGGAGATGATTTAATCTAATAACTATTTTTAAAATTAAAGATGCTAACAGATTTTATTTCCAAAATCACAATTTCTAAAATAATAAGTATGATTTTTAGTCTCATACTTCCATTGCTACCTACTTCCATACAAGAGAGGTTATCCATACAAGAGAGATTGTCCATTCAGGAAGAATTTAGAGAGATAGCAAATATTACAAATCCCCAACAAGTAATATGGCGAGATGATAATAGGATTCTATTTGTGCTTGAAGATGAATTGTTGGAATACAGAGTTGATGAGGATACTGTAACAAATGTTGGTAAGAGAGAACCAAACCAATTCGTTGGGATTGGTAAGGAAGATGAAATTATTTTGTGTGGTATTGAACATTACATAATTTCTTCTCCAAAGGAATTTTCTACTAAATTTACAATAAGGATTCCAAATAAAGAGGACAAAGAATTATATTTCTTTGAAACTATCCGGCCTTTAAATATAAATGGGGAGGAGATAATAGCTGTAACTGCTTTAGATTTTTTAGAAGAGAATTTTTACAAGATAGATATAGAGAGCGGAGAGAAGAAACAGACACCACCGATTAAAAAAGAAAAAAGGACAGTTTCTGTTCCTAAGGATATACAGTATAAGAAAGCATATATTAGAGATGAGAAGAGGTATATTGTTGAAGATATCTTCGGAAATGTTTATCTGTTTATTCAAGAGGAACTTCCATAGATTCCGACTCTGCTATAAACCAATCCTCAGGAACATTAGCAAAGAAATAAGCATAATTACCCAGTAAGAAAATTGCTATTAAAAACCCAAGTAAAATGTTAAAAACCTTAGTATTTTTAATCTTTATAAAATACTTACTAAATATTACATACCCTATTCCTAAAACAGGAAATATATATCTCCCTTGAAGACCAAGATCCATCCAATCTGTCCTCATATATGCCTTGTAATTAACATAGTAGGCTACCACCAGAGCATAAGAAAGGAATATAAAACCCAAGGCCTTGTCTTCCTTAGATAGTCTCTTCCTGTTCTTAAAAACCATGTACAAACCAATGAAGAAGAATACAAAGTAAAATGGCAAGTATTCATACCTCATATACAAAGATCTATCCCCCATAATCCCTACAATCTTCTTTGACATTTCTACTACCCAATAAGGAAGATAGAAAAGAGGGTTCATTCTCTCACCTTTAAGTACCAACTCTGCACCTTCAATAATCCCCCCTTCAAATATGGTTGGAATCTCATACATACTGCGAACAAACACCCCGTTTTCTAAGCACTGCTCATATTTTAAAACCTGAGTACAACTAGGAATTATCTTCCCAAAGGTAATCATATTAACCCCATACACATTGAAGTTTAATACCACCAACAGAAAGAAGCTAATTGTTAAAAGAATATTTGGAGGTGTTACAAACTGTTCGAAGAATTCCTTTCTTAAAATCTTCTTCCTGAATATAACAATCGCCCAAACAATAAATACAATGAGTGCAAGAGGGAGCATACTGTTTTTTGTTAATGCCCCTAGAAGAAGAAATATGAAAATAAAGAGTGAATGAGATAATTTCTTTGGTTCTTGTAAAAACCTAACAAGGAAATATATGGTAGCAGTAGATAGTAATACCACGAGGTTGTCGTAGTTAATAGAGGAAGACAAGAATACAAACATAAGTGTGTTAGATAGAAGAAATACAGGCAATACCTGGCCCCATTTGTTCTTTATTAATCTCTTGGATATCAAATACACTAGTATTAATGTTCCAATCGCAGTTAAAACATTGCTTAAACGCAATACAGTTACCTCATCAAAATTGAAGGTCATCTCGTTTAGGTTCAATATCCTCCCATTTATCCAAAAAGATAAATAGGGGATTCTAGTAATATCTCTCCACTTATATGTCTCTGGTGTGTTCTCTGGTATCCCTAATGTTTCAGAATATGCCTGAGAAACCTCCAAGTGGTAGTAAGAATCTGGGGATACTCCCATTCTAAGGTTTAGAGCAAGGTATATTGAAAATATAAGAAAAAGGAGGATTGTTAAACCCAATAATATCTTTGGGGCTTTCTCTTTTTTCCTAAGTTTCTCAAATAATGACATTTAGGTAAAACTAAAGAAGTTTAGATAAAACAAAAATAATAATAGAGATATTTACTGCTATCTTTAAGAATACACTAAAGAAAAGCCCTATTAATGACCCTATACCTGATTTAAAACTTTCATTTAGATCTTTATGTGCAAATACTAATTCAAAAAGGGTAGCCCCTATCAATGGTCCTAATATGAAGCCAGGAAAGTTACCAATTACAAAACCAAACATTCCTCCTAATATTGCTCCCAGCATTCCCCACTTGCTTCCTCCCATTGTCTTAGCACCTAATGCAGCTACTATGTTGTCTATGAAGGTAGAGAGTATTGCTACAAAAAAAAGAATAACAAGGAGTAGGGGGGTTATTTCTTCAAAACCGGTAAAGACGGCAAGTATTACAGTAGAGATATATACAAACCATATACCTGGGAAATTAAAGATGGTTAGGATTAAACCTGTTAAAGCAAATATTCCAGCTACTATGTAAATTATTATTTCTAACATT
>DHFX01000011.1:2889-3036 GCA_002402455.1 Candidatus Dojkabacteria bacterium UBA4813 | reverse complement strand
TATCTAACTATTGGCAGGATCGCTCCAAGGAATACATAACTGCGGTTAGGGAGGGGAAGGATCTAAATGATGGTGGTTTTTTCAAGTTTTTAGGAAATATTGTCTCTGGAATAGGAAAAACATTGTCTCAAAGTTCTTCGGATGTTA
>DHFX01000011.1:0-2780 GCA_002402455.1 Candidatus Dojkabacteria bacterium UBA4813 | reverse complement strand
TTTTAAACAGTTTACTACTGCACATCTTAATAGCTTTATACATGTTTTGCCGGAAAAGACAGGCAAGGAGATATATGAGGATTATATTAAAAGGCATTTAGTGAAAGATACCTTGGATATTATAAATATTGAAGAGCTTGCATCCTTATTCCACCTTCCGAATATCTCTGTAGAAACTCCTAACATTGCATGGAGTAGAGCAAAGAAGCTTGAGCCTCCTATGAACTTGCCNNATTAAGTTTGAATTCGGTATTAAGAAAAAAGATAGACAGAGACATTTTTATCTTTTAGGAAAAACGGGGACAGGTAAGTCCACTCTGTTTAAAAATATGTTTATATCCGATGTTCTTGCAGGAGAGGGTGCTTGTTTTATTGATCCACACGGGGATACGGTGGATGAACTGTTAGGGTACATCCCTCCAAACAGAATAAAGGATGTTGTTTATTTTAACCCTACGGATGTAGATCATCCAATAGGTTTTAATCTTTTAGAACTTAAGGATAAATCTCAGCGAGACTTAGTAGCCGATGGAGTAGTAGAAGTTTTTAAGAAGCAGTTTGGAGATTCTTGGGGACCAAGATTACAATATATTCTTACTANNCTACAGCCCTAGAGGCTCAGGGGACCACTCTGTTGGCAATTCTCAGGTTGTTGCTGGATAATAATTATCGCAAATTTATACTAAAGCAGGTGGATGATCCAATCCTCTATAAATTCTGGACAGATGAATATGCCCAGATGAGTCAAAATAACAGGCTCATAACAGAAGCGGTTTCTCCTATTCAAAACAAGGTCGGAAGATTTATATCTTCTGCAGTTATAAGGAACATTGTGGGACAAGTTAAATCTACAATAGATTTGAGAGATATTATGGACAACCAGAAAATCCTTCTTGTTAACTTAGCTCAAGGGAAATTGGGTGAGGAAACAGCATCTCTTCTGGGAGGTATGGTAATAACAAGATTACAATCTACAGCAATGGAAAGGGTGGATATCCCAATAGATCAGCGTAAAGACTTTTTCCTTTATGTGGATGAATTCCAAAATTTTGCTACAGAGTCTTTTGCAAAAATTCTTTCTGAAGCAAGGAAATATAAGCTTAACCTAACAATGACCAACCAGTATATCGATCAGTTACCCCTGTCTGTGAGACAGGCAATATTTGGGAATGTCGGAACAATGGGTTCTTTTGTTGTAAGTCCTGCTGATGCGGCAATTCTCGAAAAAGAATTCTCCCCAGTTGTTAGTGCAGACGATTTGGTTTCTCTTGATGCATGGGCTATGTATGTAAAACTTTGTATAGATGGGATGACCTCAATGCCGTTTAGTGCTAAGTCTCTCCCGGTTAGATACAACTATTTTGGTCTTAAGAATGAAATAGTTGCTCACTCTAGGGAAGAATTCGGTACTCCAAGGGGCGTAATCGAAGAAAAGATTAGTAAATGGAGCAGTCAGGAATATAGTGACAAGGGGAACAGATCTGTCACCAAAGGGGGCAGCAAAGGTAAGAAGGAAGAGAAGAAGGATTAGGAAAGAAATATATTCATGTGTTAAAATAGCATTATGTCAGGACATTCGAAATGGTCTNNGGTCTACAATTAAACACAAAAAGGCTATATTAGATGCTAAGAAGGGGAAGGTATTCTCTAAGGTCTCTACTAAGATAACTCATGCTGCAAAAGAGGGTGGCGGAGATCCGGATATGAATCCTTCTTTAAGAATGTATATAGATAAGGCAAAGGAAGTAGGTTTCCCACAGGACAAGATAGAAAAGGCAATCCAAAAAGGAGTAGGAGAGGGAAGTGAGGGAGTAATCTATGATGATTCTACATATGAGGGGTTTGGACCTTTCGGTATTCAGATAATGGTGGATACATTGACGGATAATAAGAACAGGACAGTTTCTGATTTGAGGAAACTTTTTGAGGATATTGGAGGAAATATGGCAGAAGAGGGGAGTGTTGCTTGGAATTTTGACCTTAAGGGTCTAATTGTGATTAAGTGTGGTCATATGGAAAAGTCAGAGAAATTTGGTGAAGATGACAAATTTGTTAAAGATGACCCCGAGGAAGTTATGCTTAATATTATGGAAATAGAGGGCGTTATGGATATTCAGGAAACGGAGGTTAATGAGGATCCAGGGTTGGAAATATATACTGATTATAAAGATTGGGTTAAGGTTAGAGATGAGATAAATAAGTTTGGTTATGTTGTGAATGAGGCAGGAATAATAAAGGAAGCCAAGACATTTAAGACTCTCCAAGGAGAAGAATTAAAGAAAGCACTGGAGGCTTTAGAGAGAATTGAGGATAATGATGATGTCCAAGAGGTTTGGAGTAATTTAAAAGAGTAAAGAAGGCTTATGCGTATTTTAGGAATNNTAGATCCGGGTTTAGCAACTACAGGTTGGGCTGTGGTGGATTTTGACAAAGACGGCAGACCAAATCCGGTAGATTACGGTGCTATTACAACACCAAAGGAAATGGAAACATCAAAGAGGTTAGTCGAAATCCATAAAGATATGGAAGAATTAGTGAGGAAATTTAAACCCGAATTTGCCGGTATAGAAACCCTCATCTTCTGTAACAATATCACCAGTGCTATGTTTGTTGCGGAGGCAAGGGGTATAGTTAGACTTGNNCACTGCAGGTAAAAGATGCTGTAACCGGTTATGGTAAGGCCGGAAAGAAACAGGTGCAAGAGAGTGTAAGGATACTATGTAACTTAGAAAGTATTCCAAAACCTGATGATGCTGCAGATGCAATAGCTATTGCTATAG
>DHFX01000027.1 GCA_002402455.1 Candidatus Dojkabacteria bacterium UBA4813 | reverse complement strand
GTCCAATAGAGACTAGATACTGCTCCGGTTACTGCTCCTAATGCTTTAGTAATTTTCATATATATTCTATTAAAAAGTTATATTAATATTAATGTCACAATTATATCTAATGACCTAAAAAGTTGCAATACTACTTAATAATTAAAAGTCCCCTCTTCAGAGAGGGGACCATACTCATTATCTATCAAGAAACTTTCATCCTTAACTTACTATTTAAGAAGGATTAAGAACATTACCTAATACAAACTGCACAAGTATTACTGATATAAAACAGATTACCAATCCTACTATTGCATATGTTAATGTCTTACCTGCCTTCTCTATCTTCTGTTCATCTCCCGCTGCTGTTATATATGAATAACCTGCTGCTATTAATATAACTACACTGACTAAAGCAGCTAAGAGAATTGCCATGTTAAGCACTCTCATGGCAAGTTCTAAGACGGTTTCATCTCCTCCTAGTGGATCTTTTGGAAGAACGTCCCCTATGTCGTCTACCTGCGCTTTTACTACTCCTGCCCAATAGAGACTAGATACTGCTCCGGTTACTGCTCCTAATGCTTTAGTAATCTTCATATATTTTTATTAAAATATTATTTATATGTTTTTCTACGATTATTATATATAACTCTAATAGTATATGCAATCCCTGTTAGTTACTACCTAAGCTCTTTTATAACTCTTCCTCCTCCACTACTATCTGAGCTTTCTTCTGCATTATCTTGTACTACATCCAAAACAAAACCAACTATCATTCTTGCCATAAAGACTATTACCATACCGATAATTGCAGCTGTCAGAGTTTGCTGTGCTTTCTTCACTTTATCTGGATCTCCTGCCGATGTAATAAAACCATAACCTGCAACTACTATTAGTACTACTGCTACAAAAGCAGAGAAGTAAACAAAAAAGTTAATCCCATCCCAGATCCTTTGCTGAACAACGTTCTCAAAGGTCACGTCTTGACCCCAGTGAATTAAAAGCTCTCCCATTTGACTTATGCTTGTCATTTCTATGTATAAATATTTAAGCCTAAAGTATTACTTAATAACAATAGTATAACAACTGAAAGAACAATTATAAAGAACCCAATTATTGCGTTTGTTAAAACTTCTCTTCCTTCTTTCAATTTATCCGGATTCCCTTGGCTGGAAATAAGCATATAACCGGCATATACAACCAAAACAACTAAACAAAGAATAGCAACCGGAACAGCAATATTTACTATTGTATTAACAAGACTATCTATCGAGTTTATTGTTTCATTTCCCTCCAATTTCCCTATCTCACCACTTATCTTTTCACCTAAACTCTGTGCATATACTTTGTTAACAAGAAGATTGTGTATTTTAAGTATTAATTCCATGGTTTTGATTATACTATATCAATTATAACTCTGCATACTTACATATAGAATTGTAATCGCAATATCTACATTGGAAACCCGGCGTCGGTACAAACTTCCCTTCCTTAATAAGATTAATAACTTCAACAAGTTTTTCCTTTGCTAATTCCCTTCTCTCTGCAGAAATATCTGCCTCCAACTTTTTTCCTGTTTCAACATAGATATATTCTGCCCCTACAACTTTTAAATCTAATTTCTGTTCTGCAAAAAGAGCATACAAAGGAAGCTGGAAGTCATCTTTGATATCTTTTTCCTCTTTCTCTGCTCCAGTCTTATAGTCTACAATCTTTACTTCCGTTATATCTCCACTCTTTCTCACAAAATCTATTCTGTCTATCTTCCCCACAAAAACCGTAGAACCAACATGAACGTCAAACGACTCCTCCAACCTCATTGGTTTTTCATCCTCACTAAACACATTATTGTAATAATTCTCCATTATCTTTACCCCTTCTTTTTTTCTCTCTTCCTCTTGTTTAGTATTCTCATACCCAGTACTTACCCAATGTTTTTCGTAAAATTCCAGAAGATCTTCCTTGGTCGGAATATCCGTTATTCCCTCAAGTCCACCCTGAGCCTGTTTTAGAAGTGTATAAAAATCTCTTAAAGTGTTGTGAACCGTAGTCCCGAAAGAAAGTGCAGAATTAGGTTTCTGTGGAACTCTCAAGACATACGCATACTCATACTGTCTAGGACAAGTCTCGTATGTTTTCAATTGGGAATAACTAAACCTTCTGGCCAAATCCAGATTTTTTGGATCTCCCATAATTGACTCAAAGTCATCATTTTCTATAATAGTCATCTTTAATTCCTCCTCCGTTAAATTATCTACCCGTACTTTCGAAAATTCTTCATCCACATCCCTTTGTAATATTTCATTAAGAAATATACTTGGCTTCTTCTTCCTTTTTCCATCGCCATAGAAATACGCCGCAGAGAGAAAAAGCTTTTCCTCTGCCCTTGTAGCTCCTACATAGAATAACCTTCTCTCTTCTTGGAGGTTTAATTCACTGTCGCTAACCTCATAAGGCATAGTTTCTTTAATAAGTTCTTCCGGAACGGGAATAGCATCCGATCTATTACTTGAAGGAAATCTTTGTGCTACAAGGTTTACTAAGAAAACTACAGGAAATTCCAATCCTTTAGAACCATGTACTGTCATAATATTTACAGCGTTTAGTTCGTCCATATCCACCTGGTCAACCAAGGGGGACTCTCCTATTTCAATGCTGTAGTTAAGGAAATCTACATATTCGTAAATATTAGATTCAGGGTTGTCTTTTTCGTAAGCTTTAACTAATTCAAAAAACTTATTAATATTTTTTACTGCAAAAAGATTTTCGTTACTCTCTTCCTCCATAAAGGATTTAATATAATTACTTTCGGTGACAAAATCATAAAGAATTTCTACGATAGGTCTATTGTCTTTAACTTTTCTAATAGCAACATCTATTCTTTCTAAAAGCTTTCCTATTCCTGCAATAGCTCTTGGAGAGAGAATTTTTGTTAATTCCCCGTTTTCAATATTGTTAATCTTTTCATATTGCTCTTTAATATCTCCCTCTCCTAGTTTTATTCCCCATAAAGATTCCAGTTCTTCAAAGAGGGTTATTTTGTTAGACCTGGCTCGCTTATTTACCTCTAGATACTCTCGCGGGGTCAGACCCCATATCCCCATAGATATTAATCTGTACATGGAAATCTCGTCTGAATAATCTACTAAGATTCTTAAGAAAGCGATAATATTTCTAATCTCTTCCCTAAAATATAGCCCTCTTGACCCACCTAATTTGTAAGGAACACCCCTGTTTCTAAGTGCTTGGATAAATGTGTCTGCATGGGCGTTTGCTCTTACAAATATTGCAACATCTGAAAATTTATATTTACCCTCTTTGTTTAAAAAGAAGGCTTGACCTTTTTCGTCAAAACTCTGGATTGAACTTCCTTCTATTAAAAGTTCATCGTACCCAGTTAATCTCAAGATTTCATCCACCACTCTTTCCGCCTCTTTCATTTCATTCTCTTGAACAAGTAGCGTTACGGCATTGTCGTCTTTTTCAAAAGGGCTTTTTGCTATTAGCTTCTTATTTATTTTCTCGGTAACCTCTAATCTATTAGGGTTGTTATTTTTAATTAAGGCATAAGCAGCATCTAGAATCTCTTGTCTGGATCTATAATTTTCTACAAGAACAATCTCTTTGGCATCAGGGTATGTTTCTTTGAACTGTAAAATGTTGGAGATTGCAGCCCCTCGGAATTTGTATATTGCTTGGTCATCATCTCCTACAACTGTGAGAAGTGGTCTTCCTTCCTCTTTTGTCTTTTTATTTTCTTCTCCTAATACCAAGGTATTAACTAATACATTCTGTGTATAGTTTGTATCTTGGAATTCATCTACTAAGATATATTTAAATTGCTTTCTATATTTAGCTAAGATGTTTTTCCTCTCCCTGAAAAGTTTTAATGTTAGAAGGATAAGGTCTCCGAAATCTACCTTAGAGTTTTCTATCTTTAAGTCTGAATATTTTTTATATGTCTGTGCTAATTCATTAACTTTCTCGTATTCCTCTTTCTCTTCTTTAGTCACTTTCGGTAAAGTGCTTACGTATTCTAAATAGTCCTGGGGAGAAACATCCTCATCTTGAAGTCTAGAGAAGTGTTTAATAAGGTCGTTTATGAATTTGGTAGGATTACCCCTAGGTCTTAGAGTTTTAAGAGGAAGGTCATAGAAATATCTCCGGAGAAAGATATACGACTGTGTTGTGGACATAAGGGAGTAGCTTCCGTCCAATCCGATGTTGTAACCGTCTTCTCTTAATATCTTGTCACAAAAGGAGTGAAAGGTAGATATTATTGGCTCTTCATAACCATATTCCATTTCAAGGTCTACTCTTTCTTGCATCTCTTGGGCAGCCTTTTCCGTGAATGTTAAAGCCAAAATTTCTGAAGGTTTAGCCCTTTTCTCCTTTATAATATTTATTATTCTCTGGGTTAAAACTGCAGTCTTTCCTGTTCCTGCACCTGCAATTATTAGAAGATCTCCATTGTCATATTCAACTGCCTTTTTTTGGTTTTCGTTTAATCTTATTTGAGGCATTTAGTGTAAAGAGAAGAACAGAATTACCATGTAGAGAATTACTGCTAAAAGGATTGCAACTATTAGAGCTGTCCAAAACTTCCCTGAGGGGAGTTTCTCTATTCCTTCTACAAAATATTTTTTAAATTTGTTCTTTTTACTTTTTGCCATTTGGTTTGTTTATTAATTTATTTTGCCAAATCTCTTAAAACTTTTACTTCTTCTACTATTGTTTTAGGAGATTTCATGGCAGGGGTTTCAAGTATAAATGGGATATTTTTAAATTTGTTATATTTAAGAATTTTTCTAAGGGTTTTCTTTCCAATCTTCCCCTCTCCTAGATTTGCATGTCTATCTTTATTTGAACCACATTCAGGGACGGAATCGTTTAGGTGGATACTTTTAACAAGGTCTATGTCTAAGATATCTTCTACATCCTTAACTACTTTGTCAAAATCATTGACCCAGTCATAGCCGGAAGCAAAGGTGTGTTGGGTATCAAGAACATATCCTACTCTACTCTTATCTTTAATTCCTTCTCTAATTTTCTTTAATTCCTCAAAACTTCTTCCGAGGTTGGAACCTGTTCCTGCTGTTGTTTCTACAAGGAGTTTTTGGGATCCCTTAACTTCATCTAATACCCATTGCATTCCGTAAGATATTCTTTCTAAGCTTTTGTCGTAATCTAGTTCCTGTTGGGATCCCGGGTGGAAGCAGATACCTAGAATTTCTGTTTGCAATTTTCTCTTCTTTATTTTTTCCGCCACTCTTTCTGCAAAGTCCAGATAAACAACTAAGCCCATTTTCCCAAGGTGAAAAAGTTTTTTGTCTTCTCTTGCCAGGTTTGTGAGGTATATTCCGTGGATTAGTATCTTTTCTATCCCAGAGTCTTCCAGTTCATTAACAAATTTCTCTATTTCCTCTTCCTCTATCTTTTTAGTTGCCCATCTCATTGGGGTGGTTGGCATCATTTGGATGGTATTTACTCCATACTTTTTTCCGTTCTTTATTGAATTTTCTATTCCTCCTGAGGAAGATACGTGTATTCCTAGGTACATGCCTTATTCTAGCATAGATAATGATAATGCAGTATAATTATGGCTGTTTGGAGAGGTGCCTGAGTGGTCGAAAGGAGCTCACTGCTAACGAGCCGTAGGTCATAATAGCCTACCGAGGGTTCGAATCCCTCCCTCTCCGTTTTTGTACACCTCAAAACTAAAAAAGGATTACCATCTGAAAAGAAATAATATATAATCCAAATATGGAAAAGAACGAAAACAAACTCAATTCTTTCCTCCTTGGTCTAAGTATTACTCTTGGTACTATAGTTATCGGTTTAATCAGTTATATTTTCTTTACTTCCAATATAAAACTTCCATGGCAAGAAGAGGATCGTTGTGAGTATGCGGGTTGGGCATATGCTCACGGAGAAACCTTTGACTCCACAGATGGTTGCAACATATGTGTTTGCAATGATGGGGTAGTAGCTTGCACGGAAAGGGCTTGTGAAAGTCCTTCTCCTGAAGATTTAAATTAAAATTTTAATAATATGGAAGTACAAGAGAACCTGACGAGAAATCCTGATGAGAATTATCTCAGGAAAAATTCCCAAAATAACTCCAAAGGGAGAGATATTGGGGTTGCGGTTTTAAATATTCTTCTAGCAATAATCACAGTCGTCCTTTTGGGATACATTGCCTACAAAAATGGATATATAAACTTAGACAATATTCTAAATATCCAAGAGGATGTAGAGGATAAAAACCAAAAGGAAGATTCTGAAGAGGAAATAGGCGATTTAACAGCTTTAGAAACTTACGAAGGGAAATATTTTACAGCAGTAGTTCCTGTGGGTTGGAAGATAATTGAATTTGAAAACGGAGAAGGAACAACTATGATCTCTTCAGACGGATCTAGTTATACCGGTTTAACAGGGATATTAATAACTAACAACGATGAAGAGATAATGAAGATTGAAGGTGTTTCAGGGATTGGGTTTATTGGTTGTCCCGAACTTGCTAGATTTAAAGATGCCGATCCGGATTACGAGAAAAAACAAGAGGATTTGGTAAGTGAATTAGGAGAAGAGATTAAGTACTTAGATTTTACAGAAACACTCTACTCTGAATTTAATTGGTTAGACAGAAGGGTTAGGAGAGTTAAAACTGCGATGTATTATGACACAATAGAAGATGATGATTACTTTCAACCTCAGTGTGAGGTTTCTTTCATAAGGATAAAAGATTTTGGGTTTGAGGATGAAGAGAGTAATGGAGGAGATACTTATATGTATACAATATCTGAGAAGGCTACAGGGGAACAATTAGAATATCTGGATAAGATATTAATGAGTATGGCGATTATATAGAAAAATATTTTTTGGGATGTAAATAAATTTTCTTTATCTGGTGGAGACGACGGGAATTGAACCCATGTCCAAAAGCTTTGTTTAGTATCATGTACAAACATAGTTAACCTTGTATAGTAAGATATTTCTAAAAAGGTTAACAAAAAGAAATACCTCCTCGGTTATATTTCTAAGAAAGTTACCCTACCGACCAAATAACTAACCGTACCCTGATAACGACTATCT
>DHFX01000017.1 GCA_002402455.1 Candidatus Dojkabacteria bacterium UBA4813 | reverse complement strand
ATGATAATAATCTGCGGTCGCTACGAAGGCTTCGACCAAAGAATACACGAGTACCTAGTGGATTATGAATTCTCAATAGGTAACTATATCCTCTCAGGTGGAGAATTACCGGCATTAGTTCTAGTAGATGGAATTACGAGGTTAATTCCGAGGGTTTTAGGAAATGAACAATCCTTAGAGCAGGAAACCTTCAAAGATGGTAAAATAGAGTATCCTCAATATACCAAACCGGAGGAATTTAAGAACTGGAAGGTTCCGGATGTCCTTTTATCCGGTAATCATAAGAAAATAGAGGAATATAGACAAAAAGGTCAGAAAATTCTATAATAGCTGTCCTGTTTAACAAGACATAACTGTTCGTATCATACTCATTCGTGCGACTCTCAGGAAATTTAGTTGTTACAAAGATTACAATGGCAGACAAAATTAAGCTTACAAGAAGTAAAGTAGACTCTCTTAAAAAAGAGTTGAAAGAACTTGAGAATAAAAAAGAGAAGGATTTGTCAGAGTCTCTAGAGAGAGCTAGACAGAATGATGTTAGTGAAGAAACAGGTGACATCATTGCTGTTATGGAAGAATTAGATAAGGTAGAAAAGAGAATAGGAGAGATTAAGGAGATTCTGCAAAATGCAGAGATTATAGATAGAAAGAGCTGTAATGTGAATAAAATCTCGATAGGTTCCGAAGTTAAGGTTGAAGTAGGAGGCAAGAGGAAAACAGTGACCATAGTCTCTGAAGTTGAGGCCGACCCTTCTAAAAACAAAATTTCCGACAAATCGCCACTAGGAAAGCAACTTATTAAAGCAAAGACAGGTGATGAGATTAAACTAGAAGTTAATGGTAGAAAAATTTCTTACAAGATCCTAGAAATCTGTTAAGAGAGATATTCGTCCAAATCTACTATCTTTACTCTCTCTTGTTCCATAGTATCCCTATCTCTGACTGTTACAGTATCGTTTTCCAAAGTTTCATAATCTACCGTTATACAGTAAGGAGTTCCTATTTCATCTTGGTATCTGTATCTCTTCCCGATATTCCCTCTATCATCCCAAACCACTTTAATATTCTCTGAAAGTAATTCAAAAATGCTTCTTGCCTTGTTTACTATTTCTTCCTTATTTGAAACAAGAGGGAATATTGCAACTTTGTAGCCCGCTATATCAGGATGAACTTTAAGAACCGTTCTAGATTTACCCTCTCCTAGATCTTCCTCCTCGTAAGCGTCTAACAACAACATTAGTAGTGTCCTGTCTACTCCTCCGGAAGTTTCTACTATCCAGGGAATATATTTCTCTCCATTTCTGGGATCTGTGTAAGAGAGATCTTTGCCTGAGAACTTGCTGTGTTGTGTTAAATCATAATCCCCTCTCCAGTGAATACCCTCGTTCTCTGCCCATCCCCACGGTGTTTTATATTCAATATCATAGGCATCCTTGGCATAGAAGACTAATTTGTCCTTCGGATGTTGTTTAAATCTTAAATTCTCCTGTTTTCTGTAGAGGCTCTTGTAAAAGTCCATCCTTTTCTCTTTCCAATATTCGAACCATTTCTCCATATCATTGGGATGAACAAAAAATTGCATATCCCACTGCTCAAACTCCCTACTTCTAAAAGTAAGTCTTCCGGGGGTAATCTCATTTCTAAAAGCTTTTCCGATCTGTGCAATTCCAAATGGAATTTGCATCCTAGTACTATCTACAACATTCTTAAAATCAAGATAAATTGTTTGACATGCTTCTCCTCTTAAATAGGCTTTTGTTTTAGCATTTTCAAGAACTCCTACCTCCGTTTCAAAGAGTATGTTGTAAGATCTTGGTTCAGTAAACTCTTGAGATCCACAGTTAGGACACTTCTGCCCATCTGCTATCTCCTCTGTTCTAAACCTTTGGTGACATTTCTTACACTCAATAACCTCATCTGTAAAGTTCTGTATATGACCGGAAGCCTCCCATACTTTAGGGTGAGTTATTATAGCCCCGTCAATTCCCACGACATCCTCTCTCTTGTCTACCATCTCTTTCCACCAATATCTTTTGAGGTTATTTTTCATCTCCACTCCTACGGGACCGTAGTCATAGAATCCACCGATCCCACCGTATATCTCAGAGTTAGGGTATACAATTCCTCTTCTTTTTGCTAAAGCGGTCACTTTCTCTAACAAATCGTTCTTTTGTGTATCTGACATAATCAAATTATATATCATGATGGAGGGTATTGGTAGTAAAAATCTTGGGTTTGTTAATTTTTTACCTTAAATTAAATACTTATTATGATATAATTGTTTTCAATTAAGATCTTAAATATTGAGTTATGTCAATGATCGAGAACATAAGAAAGAGTAGAATAGAGAAAGTTAAGGAATTCGAAAAAAGAGGTATAAACCCATACCCTTCCAAATCCAAAAGAGATACTACAGCTAATGAAATAGTTAGCGACTATAAGGGTTTTGAAGACAAAGAAGTAACAGTCTCCGGAAGAATAATGCTTTTCAGAGAGTTGGGGAAGATTGCTTTTCTTAAACTCAAAGACAATTCCGGAGAAATACAACTTTATCTTAAGAAGGAAACTTTGGGGGAGGAATTTTGGAAAGATCTAAAATTGTTTGATGTTGGAGATTTTGTGGATGCTAAAGGAACTGTATGTAAAACGAAAACAGGAGAGATATCTGTTGAGGTAAAAGCTCTAGATATTCTCGCTAAGTCCATTAGGCCTCTTCCGGAAAAATGGATAGGTCTTCAAGACGAAGATAAAAGATTTAGACAGAGGTATCTAGATTTTTTGGTAAATCCGGATGCGAAGGAGAAAATAGAGAAGAGAGCGAAATTAACAAAATTTTTAAGAGAATTCTTATGGAGTAAGGGCTTTATTGAAATAGAAAATCCTTCTTTAGAGGTAAACCCCGCTGGAGCTCAGGCTCAACCTTTTAAGACACATATTAACGCTTACGACATGGATCTATATCTTAGAATATGTGCAGGAGAACTGTGGCAGAAGATGTCGACGATTGGAGGTTTTGAAAAGGTCTTTGAAATTGCCAGAGTCTATAGAAACGAGGGTGTGGATGCAGACCACAATCCGGAGTTTACAATGCTCGAATTCTATTGGGCATACGCAACACTTGAGGACAATATAAAATTCCATGAGGAGTTATTCTCCAACATGGTTAAAGAGGTAGTAGGAGATTATAAGTTTGAATACCAAGGGAAAATTCTGGATATGACCCCCCCTTACAAGGTTGTCAGATATAATGACCTTTTTATAGAAAAATTAGGTATAGATTTGGAGAAATATGATGATCTAGATGAACTTAAGAAAGTTGCTAAAGAAAAGGGTGTCGAATTGGAAGATGACTTAGGTTGGAGTACGACAATAGACCAGATATTTAAACAGAAGGTAAGATCAACACTGTTTGAACCGGTATTTGTCACAGATTATCCATACATTCTTACCCCCCTTGCCAAGAGAGTAGAAAACGGGAAAGGGGATTATGTTCAGATGTTCCAATTCATAATAGATTCAATGGAGATGTGTAGGACATATGGTGAATTGAATAATCCACTTGAACAGAGGGAGAGATTTGAAGAGCAACAGGAGTCTAAGAAAGAAGGTGGGGATGAGGAGAATTGGACGGCAGATTACGAGTTTGTTGAAGCTATGGAGTATGGCATGCCTCCACAGAGCGGTTCCGGTCTCGGTATAGATAGGTGGGTTAAGGTTTTGACCAACGCACAGAGTCTAAGGGAATGTATAGCATATCCTATTATGAAGCCTGAAAAATAGCATTCATTTAATGTATAGGATTAAGTAGAAGATTAAAATGGATTCCATAAAAGATCTAGTCTCCCAAATTAGAGAAAGGGGTAAAGAAGAGGAGAGTGATATTGATCAATCCAAACTTTTTGACACCTCTAAACTCAAAACAAATCCCAAACAAATGATGGGAAATAAGCATAAGTATATTTCTAAGGAATACCAGCTCTACGGTCTTAGACTTGCAAATAAGCTAGGTGACAGCAAGAGATCAACTATGTATATAAAATGGGCCAAAGAGAAGCCCAGAGGGATACTAGAGAACGCTCTAAGCTTTACAATTGACTATCCTAACGCTAAAGATAAAAGCAGAATCTTTATGTGGAAGGTAAAAGAGTTGGAAGAAGAGTACCACAAAGAGAAAGACAAGAAAAAGAGCGAGACCAAAAGACCTAAGAATAAAATTAAGAAGTTACCTTTTTAATAGCACTTAAAACCATTTCAAGAATTTCTTCTACATTATTGGCTTTTATTTTTATAGCAGAGGCATACTCATGTCCACCTCCGTTTAATTCCTTTGCTATAATTCCCACATCCTGATACCCTTTTGTACTTCTAAATGATACGGACCATTCGTTTTCGTCATTAAACATCGGCTTTACTATAAAACCCCAATGTACACCCTGTATAAATCTGAGATATTTATCTTTCAGAAAAACAAATGCTTCGTTTACGGCTTGTTTCTCAAAACCTTTCTGGTTAATAATATCTTGGGAGATATACATATATGCCATATCTCCTTTTATTGTCAATGTTTTAAGATATTCAATAACAACATCTGTAGCTTCTCTCGGGAATTTGGCAGACCTGTATTCAAATTCTTCGACATCTGCTCTGTACACTTCCATAACCTCCGCAAATATCCTAAAAGTTTCCGGAGTTGTTAAGTCAAACAGGAACCTGCCGGTATCAGAGATGATTCCGTATTGAACAAGAGCCGAGACATCTTCGTCCACCTTAAACTTATTACCAAAAATTCTTTTTAGGGTCACATAAACTTGTTCTGTGGCAGAACTACGACCCTCATTTATAAAAAATTGATTCTCCCTTTCCTCTTCATCTACATTTATTCTGTGGTGGTCTATGAAAAAGACCGGAGCATCAGATTCCTTTATCGTATCCCCTGGTTCCTGACAGAGTCTCCAGAGTGATGAATCTGTTATTATTATTAAATCTTCACCTTCTGGTTTTATGTTATCTTCCTTTTGAAGTACTGTAATCTCCTTCATAAGAGGTAATTTGCTACTGGGATACTGTCTTGCTTTCATGATAATCTGTTTGCTGGGATATGTTTCCTTTATCGCTTTGTACATAAGTAGCATGCTAGAGAAGGCATCTATATCCGGTCCTTTATGTGTTAAAAGGAGGATGTTTTTTGCTTTTTTAATATGTTTTTTCAGCAGTTTCTCCGTCTTATTCATAGCTTGATAATACCAAAATTGCAGAATATAATACAATAATTCGTATAAATTAAAGAGTAATTCTATGATAGATATAAAGAAGATTTTAGAAGAGAAAGAGGCGACAAAACAGGCACTACTGAAAAGGTTATCAGAAGAGGAATTCGATCTAGACAGTATAGAAGAGTTATATCTGAGGAAAAAGGAATTACAACAGCAGTTTGACACTAAGAGAGCTCAGCAGAATAAATATAATGACAAAATGGCCATCATGGATAAGAGTAGTCAGGAATTTAAAGACCTCATCAATGAGCTAAAAAAGAAATCTGAAGAAGTTAAAAAGCTAGAAGCAGATTTAAGAGAAACAGAGAAGGAATTAACCTCAAAGTTAGAAGTTTTGCCCAATCTTCCTGATGAAGATGTTCCTGCTGGGGGAAAGGAGAATAATGAAGATATTAAAGTTGTAGGAGAGAAACCAACCTTTAATTTTGAAATTAAAGATCATACCCGGTTGGCTGAAAACTTAGGTCTTTTAGATATGGAAAGAGCTTCCAAGATATCCGGAAGTAACTTTAGTGTGTACACAGGTATTGGTGCAAGATTAGAGTGGGCTTTAATAAATTTCTTTATAGATGAGCATATTCAAGCAGGTTACGAAATGATAATTCCTCCTAATCTTGTTGTGAGAGAATCAGCATATACAGCAGGTCAACTCCCGAAGTTTGAAGAGGATGTGTACTGGACAAAGGAAGGACTATGTCTAATTCCTACTGCAGAAACAGTTCTTACGAATATTTACAGAGATGAAATTCTAGATGAGGAAGACCTTCCTAAGAAATTCTTTGCCTACACTCCTTGCTACAGAAAAGAAGCGGGAAGTTACAGAGCAAACGAAAAGGGACTCATCAGAATGCACCAGTTCAATAAAGTAGAGATGTACCAATTTACTACTGAAGAGGGGTCTGAAGAAGCCTTAGAAGAATTAAGGGGAAGAGCAGAGAATCTTGTAGAAAAATTAGGTCTACATTACAAAACTGTCAAGTTAGCTGCAGGAGATTGTAGTAGTGTGGCAGCAAAGACATATGATGTTGAGGTGTGGATTCCGACCATAGAACAATATTACGAGGTTAGCTCAATATCCAATGTTAGAGATTATCAAGCAAGAAGAGGGAATATGAGATATAGGACAGAGGGTGGAGAGATAAGATATCTGCACACTCTTAATGCTTCCGGTTTGGCAACAAGTAGGTTAATGGTTGCAATGTTAGAAAGTTATCAACAGCAGGACGGAAGTATCGTTATTCCTGAGGTTTTGAGAAAATATCTCGGTGGACTAGAGAAGATAGAAGCAAAGAATTAAAATGGAATTTTTATGATGAGATGAGTTTCTTTTTAGGAATATTCCCGGACAAGGCAACAAGTGAGCAGATAAAGAAAGTTGTTTTAGAAGTAGAAAAGGTTTTTGACGGTTTTGACATCCCAGTTAGGTGGTCCAAGCCTGATACATACCACATGACCTTGATATATCTGGGTGAAAATCTTCCGTTTTACAAAAAAATCCTTTTAAAATATAAGCTCAAAAATTTTTCCTTAAAAAGGTTTAAACTGAAATTTAATAAAGTTAAATTAGGGATAAGTAGGAAATATAAAGAGTTAATATACATGGATCTGCTGGAAGGTGGAGAGGAGATGAGGGAATTATATCTTGAGTTAAGAAACCTTCTTAATCTTCAGGATGATAGTAATTTCATTCCTCATTTAACATTGGGAAGGGTTAG
>DHFX01000024.1:1825-2930 GCA_002402455.1 Candidatus Dojkabacteria bacterium UBA4813 | reverse complement strand
TTTCTCGTTTAAGTAAAAATGCGAGTATTGTGTTAAGGAGTGCATCTTTAGTCTCCGAACATTTTAAGGAAGAGAATATTTCCGTAATAAGTATTTTTGCAGGAATTCTCCTTAATGAGGACAATCTTGCTACAAAGGTTATAGAAGAAATGGATCTGGACAGGGGTGAAATTCTTAAAGATCTTTTCAATGGTAAAGTTGTTGAAGTTACAGGAGACACCTCAGGAGTTAAGCTATTATCCTTTTCTTCGGAGGCTCAAGAGGTATTTAGAAAAGCGTATGAATATGCGCAAAGAATGTCTCATGTTTATGTCGGGACAGAGCATTTAATGCTTGCTGTTCTCTCTTCAAAAGACAAGAAAGTGGCAGAGTTGAGCAAGAAGGGTTTAACTTACAGGGCTTTTCGCAAAGCTCTAAGCATGGTGGCGATGTATCCTGTAGGATTACTGGCAAAACCGGGATATAGAGATGAAAACGAGGAGGAAAGTAGGATATTGGATTACTTGGGGATAGACCTTGTTGAAATGGCAAGAGAGAGGAAGTTAGATCCTGTTATAGGCAGGGAGGGTGAGATAGAGCAGTTGATAAATGTTCTAAGTAGAAGAAAGAAAAACAATCCCTTAATAGTAGGAGAAGCCGGTGTGGGGAAGACAGTATTGGTAGAGGGTTTGGCGCAGCGGATAGCGGACGGTAAAGTTCCACCATCTTTGAGAGATATGAAGATAGTTCTCTTAGATGTAGCTAGTATAATGGCCGGAAGTAAGATGAGGGGAGATGTAGAAGAGAAGGTCATGTCAATTATTCAGGATGTTATATCCGGAAATAACACCATACTGTTTATAGATGAAATCCATAACATCATTTCTCCGGGAGGTCTTCCGGGGAGTTCCTCGGACATTGGTTCTGTTCTTAAACCGGCTTTACTTCAGGATGAATTTAGATGTATAGGGGCTACTACGACTGAAGATTACAGCTCGACATTTGAATCAGATAACGCTTTGGCAAGAAGATTTCAACCAATATTTCTAAAAGAGATGTCTCAGAAGGATACTATAGAAATTCTAAAGAATATCGCACCTCTTTTAGAAAGGCATCATAGTATAAC
>DHFX01000024.1:0-1797 GCA_002402455.1 Candidatus Dojkabacteria bacterium UBA4813 | reverse complement strand
TCAAAAAGGCTCAAAATAGAAGGAAATTATGAAGAGATTACTTCTTTGGAAGTTCTTCATAAACAAACAAGAAAAGCAAAGGAGTTACAGATAACCAAGGGAAACATGGAAAAGGCTTTAGAACTTCAAGAGAAAGAGGAGACTTTAGAAAAAAAGATAGCTAAAATGGAGGAAGAATGGCAAAAGAAGAAGAGGAATGTAAAAAATAGTGTAGATGTGGAAGATGTAAAGACAGTAATATCCAAATGGACCGGAATACCACTAAACACTTTAGGTAGCGAGGAGAGGAAGGCATTAATAAAACTAGAGGATAAATTGAAAATGTCCATTGTAGGTCAGGAAGAAGCCTGTAGTGTAGTTGCGTCTGCCATAAAGAGAGCGAGAACAGGTCTTATAGATACGGAGAGGCCTTGGGCGTCATTTCTGTTCTTAGGTCCTACTGGAGTAGGCAAAACAGAGTTAGCGAAGGTTCTTACCAAAGAGCTGTTTGGAGATGAAGATAGATTAATTCAGATAGATATGAGCGAGATGATGGAGATGCATAGTGTCTCAAAGCTTATAGGCTCTCCGCCGGGATATATTGGTTACCAACAAGGAGGCTTTTTGACAGAGCAGGTTAAGAGGAATCCTCATTCGGTTCTCCTTTTTGACGAAGTTGAAAAAGCCCATCCGGATGTTTTGAATGTTCTCCTTCAAATATTGGAGTACGGACACCTTACAGATGGTAGAGGAAGAAGAGTGAACTTTAAGAATACCATAGTTATATTAACCTCTAACATAGGTGCAGAGGAGATAAGGCAAGATAAAGTTTTGGGATTTGGAAATGAGGGAGGGGAAAAAAGAGATGATGAGAAAATAGATAGTGCCTATGAATCAATGAGAAATATTCTTCTTGACGAACTACGAAAAAGTCTTAGACCGGAGCTTCTAAACAGGCTGGATGATACAGTCATATTTAGGGCTCTTACTAGAAAAGATGCTAGAAAGATAGTTAAGTTGCTTCTAAAAGATCTGAACGATAGATTAAAAGAAGAAAAAATCAAAATTAAATTGGATAGAAAAGTGGTAACATATATAGTTAAAAATGCTTTTAGTGAGGAATATGGGGCAAGACCTCTGAGGAGATATTTGCAAGATAAGGTAGAAAATTCTCTTGCGGATTATATGTTAGAGAATAGTGAGCTATTTAACCATGAAAAGAAAGAAGAGGTTGTAACTGTCCATATGAGTCTGGATGATAAGAAGGATAAAATAATTGTCAAACAAGAAAAATAGTATGAAATATGTTTGTTCTTCCTGTGGGGCAGAATCTCTTAAATGGTCCGGAAAGTGTCCTTACTGTGGGGAGTGGGGGACTTTGGAGCAAGTTCAAGAGGCTGAAGTGGTAAATGAAGGTAAGAAGAAAGCAATTTCTGCTAGTTATAAATCAATAGAGGAGTTTAATAAAAAGTCCTCTAGTAACAAAACCTTAAAGGGTAGAACAGCCACAGGTTATGGGGAGTTAGATAGAGTTTTAGGTAAAGGGCTGATGGACGGTGAGGTTGTCCTTCTAAGTGGAGAACCCGGGGTAGGGAAGTCAACTTTACTTATGCAAGTAGTCTTAAATTTTGTTAAAGACGGAAAAGTTCTCTATGTTTGTGGTGAGGAATCCCCCTCTCAACTTAATTCTAGATTAAAGAGGCTAGATCCGAAGGGTTCCAGTAAAGCTGAGAATTTTGTTTTGACAGAAGATAATGTGGTAGAGAATATTGCAGAGTTAATAGCTAGTGATAATTTTAATCTTGTAGTAATAGACTC
>DHFX01000003.1 GCA_002402455.1 Candidatus Dojkabacteria bacterium UBA4813 | reverse complement strand
AAAGATATAAGGCATATACTTGTTCCTGAGAGTAGAGAGAAGATAAATGCTATTCTTTCTAAGACAAAAGTCTCGCAGATAATAGATGGATATCGTGGTAAACCACCTTTGGCAAGGGAAAAGATTGTAGACCTAATTATGTCTATACAGAAATTACTCGTATCTTATCCTGAGATTATTAGCATGGACATAAACCCTGTGATGGTAACGGAGGAGAGAGCAGTTGTAGTTGATGCTAAGTTTTATGTAGGTAAATAATAACCCTTATTAGAAACTTTTATTAATCAGCTTACTCATTTTTCATTTTTTTGTTTTTTAAGCTTGCTTCTATAAATCCCATAAATAATGGGTGTGGTTCTAAGAACCTACTTTTTAATTCCGGATGATATTGTGTTCCTACAAAGAACGGATGTATTCTTTTTGGAAGTTCTATAGCTTCAATCAACATATCATCAGGACTTCTGCCACATAACTTAAAATCTGATCTCTCAAAGATCTCTCTATATTTATTATTAAATTCGTACCTGTGTCTATGTCTTTCCATTACAGTAGGAAGTTCTGTATAAAGTTCATTACCATACTTTTTGTATTGCTCATAAATAACAGAATCCTCATCTAATTTACAGGGCCAAGCTCCTAGCCGTATGGTTCCTCCATACTCCTTATTTTTAATTAGTTCCTGCTGTTCTTTCATTAAGTGTATAACCTGATGTTTAGACTTAGGATTAATTTCTTGGGAATTAGCATACTTTAAACCTAAAACATTCCTAGCATATTCAATTGTGGCCATCTGCATACCATAACAAAGACCGAGGTAGGGAATTTTATTCTCTCTGGCAATCCCAACAGCCTTAATCTTTCCTTCGGACCCTCTGGAACCCCAACCTTGAGGTACAATAATACCATCCATCTTCAACATCTCTTCTTGTTTTTCCTTATTATCTTGCAAATCATCTGCTACTATCCAGTAAATTGTGGGTTCTACGGAATTTTCCCATGCAGCATGGTTTATTGCTTCTAAAACGGAAACATACGAATCTTTAAGATCAAAATCACCACTTTTGTAATATTTTGCTATTATTCCAATATTTATTTTCTTCTTGGGGTTTTTTATCTTCTTAACCTTCTTTTTCCAATTAAGATAGAGTGGCGTTTTCTTGCGCTCCATACCCAAGGTGTCAAGGATCTCTTCCCCCAAATTTGCCTTACCGAAATTAAGAGGAATGTCATAAATACAATCTATATCTGGGGCAGATATTACGTGTGAGGATGGGATAAAACAGTACTTGCTGATCTTCTCCACTCTTTCTTGATCTAAAGGTTGTTCGGATCTTGCAATAATAAAATCAGGATGGATACCATAGCTATTTAGTTGTTGTACAGATAACTGTGCCGGTTTTGTTTTCATCTCACCTAACATTGGCGGAATGGGAAGATATGTTACATGCACATGTATAACATCTTTTGGATTAGCAAGTTTCATAAATTTGTTTGCAGTAAGCATTAAGCCATTACCAACTTCTCCTACGGTACCCCCTATTTCTATGATGGTTACATCCGGCTTTTCCTTTTGAACAACTTCCATTATCCATTTCACAATATTTTCCGGGATATGGTGATCTAAACTCACCCATCTACCGTCAAATTCTAAAGACCTCTCTTTTTTAATGACTCTCTCTAAAACAGCTCCTAGGGTCATAGAATTGGATCTGGCAAACGATTGGTTCGTAAACCTCTCATATGTTCCTATGTCCATATCTGTTTCGAATCCGTCGTCTAAAACAAATGTCTCTCCATGTTCAAGTGGATTCATAGTACCTGCATCAATATTAAGGTAAGGATCTGCCTTAATCATGCTGATCTTTTTACCATAAGACTTGAGAATGAAGCCTATTGAGGCCGCAGAAACACCTTTACCAATTCCGGAAATTACACCCCCAGAGATGAAGATAAATTTTGACATTTATTACTAGTATTTGAGGTTATTAATCAATCTATCTAAAGAGGATAGATATGTCAAGAATTTTAAAATTCTCTTCTAAATTCAATATGTTTTGCTTCCAACTACATAATTAAATATTTTTTTCTCTCTCTTTCATTGAATCTTTCTATGGAATATCTCAACATTGTTCTTGGCATTTTATTCGCATAATTACCTAGAAAGGTTTTTAAGACAGTTTCATCTTTCTTCCCGACCTCTCTTAGCATCCAACCTAGGGCCTTTTGTATTAAATCGTGTTTATTATTTTCATCATAGTTATTATTAATAACTAATTTAGAGATTTTTAGGATATCTTCAAAATTTCCCTGTTTAATAAAGGCATATGTAGATAGAATTGCTATTCTTTGATCCCAAAGATTATTACTTTTAACAAGGTCGTAAAGAATATTCTTTTCTTTCATTTTTTTATCTCCTCTCTTTTTATCTCTTCTCTTTTTCTCTTTCCCTTCATTCTGAAGAAAAGCACCAACAATCTTGGGTGCAGAGAGATCTACCAAATCCCAATTGTTTATCCACTGTTTGTTTTTTAAATAATAGTTAAAAATCTTTTCTGTATCTTCTGTCTTCTCATACATATATGTAAGAGTTATAAGAGCAAATAGTCTGTATTCATGAATTTTATTGTGAAGAAAGAAATCCAGATCTTCTAAATTTAAATTATCTAGATATTTTTTAGAGATCCTCCTTATATCCGGTGTTCTTATTCCGACAAAAACATCTCCCTGCCCATACTCTCCTTTACCTGTTTTGAAAAATTTCTGTGACATAGTAGCCCTCTCTTTAGAGGAAACTTTTTTAAGATCCTTGAGGATATTATTTCTTAATTGCTTTTTTGTTAAATTCTGCTTCATATATTCCCAGTTTAAATTTCTCTTTAAGATTGGTTATGGTTATGTCAGCATCTGTAAAATTTCCGAATTTAATGTTAGAAGGTGTCTCATTTGTCCTAACAAGTAACCACAGTTTGTCTGTAATCAAGCCTGTAACTACAGCTTTGGAAAGAATTAAAGACTTAATATCCTGCAAGGAAAAGAAACCGTATACCTTCTTCCCGTTAAACTCTTGTGCAGGGTGTGTGTGCATATTAAAAAGATATTCCACAGTTACTTTCTTCGGAGCTTTTTTGTAGTAAACGTCTGTTTTTTTTGTAACCTTGTTGTCTACAATTAACTCTCTTCTAAGATATTCTTGTTTAGTAGGGTGAGGCACATAATTTACCCGAACATTATGACTGCTTTTTACAGATTCGTTATCTCCTTTAACAACGGATGTAAGAACAAGCTCTCCATCTGCCCAGAAAAGGGCTATGGCTCTTTCTAAGCCATCTTGGTCTGTTGCCTTATATATCTTGAACACATCCTTCCAAAAATCTTCTGGGAAGGTTATGGAGGAGGGGAGATTGTAGGAAAACGGGTAAACACCACTCTCTTTCCACCCAACCATTTTTTTGTAAAAAGAATAGAAAGAAGTAGAGGAATCTGTAGAAAAGAGATTGTTAAATATGTTAAACATAATAAATATATAATACCAACTTGACCTTAAGTTTTAAACCTGTAATATATACCTAGGGTATTTAACATTAAAGCGGCTGGGCAATGGTAAGGTCATTGCTACGAGGCAGGAGCTATCGAGATATCAGCGGGTACTCCTAGGCTATATTGTTAGCCTAAAGGTTAAAAACAAATTAACAAAATTTTAACCACCAATCCCTCTTAGAATTTAAACTTAGATTTCCGACACTACTATGTGTGGCATATTCGGCTATTCAGGAAACAAGAACAGTAACGATCTGGTTTTTAACGGTTTAAAAAGATTAGAATACAGGGGCTACGACTCGTGGGGTATTGCAGTTTTAGATGGAAATAAAATATACCAATACAAAGATATTGGTTTAGTTAAACAAAACCCTAAACTTAAAAAACTCCCAAAAAGTAATGTAGGCATAGGGCATACAAGATGGGCTACCCATGGGGGGGTTACAAAAACTAACGCCCACCCGCATATATCTACAAACGGAGATTTCACCCTAGTTCAAAATGGGATGGTAGAGAATTTTGACGCTCTAAAAAGAGAATTAAGAAAAGATGGATATAAGTTCGAATCCCAAACAGATACTGAGGTTATTGTAAAAATTGTTGAAAGAGAATTAAAGAAAAACATTTCTTTTAAAAAGGCTTTAATGACTGCCTTTAAGAGACTTGAAGGCAGAAATACCGTTGCTGTGCTGGATGCTAAGAGTAATAAGATCTATGCCATAAAGAACGGCTCTCCTTTGGTTGTAGGTATAGCAAAAGACGGTATATATCTGGCATCTGACTCTCTTTCTTTCTCACCACATACTAAAAAGATTATTGTTTTAGATGACTATGACATGGTTGAGATAGACGGAAAAGATTATGTTGTTAGTAATATAAAAGATGGAAAGAAAAAGAAACCGGAGATTAGGACTTTAAAGTACCAATATGAGGATATAGATAAGGGTAAGTATCCTCACTTTATGCTTAAAGAGATTGTAGAGCAACAAAGGACTATTCTTTACGCAACGGATTATAATGAGAAAGAGTTGGAACCTCTTGTAAAACAGATAAGGAAATCTAGAAAGGTTTATCTTCTTGGTGCAGGAACTGCAGGTTTTGCAGCAGGGCAGATTGCTTTTTTCCTAAGAACAATTGCTAAAGTAGATGCAATGGAGATTAAGAGTTATGAATTTAAATCATATCTTCCTGTTATATCTTCCAAGGATTTAATAATTGCAATTTCTCAAAGTGGGGAGACTGCAGATACAATAGAGCCACTGGAGGTGTTTAAAAAGGAGGGTTGTAAGATAGCTAGTATTGTAAATATGTATGGGACTACTATTTCAAGGATGTCGGATTATGAATATTACACTAATGCAGGTCCGGAGATATGTGTAGCATCTACTAAGGTTTTTACTGCACAGAGTGCATGGGGGTATCTTTTGTCTATGACTTTGGCAGGTAAGTATAAAACGGCAAGGAGTAAATTAAAGAAGCTTACAAAATCTTTAGATGAGATGTTTAGTAAGAAGTCTTTTAATTATATTAAGAATAAAATATGTAAGACCCTTGTAGATAAGGAGCATTTCTTTATACTGGGTAAGGGGGAGAATGCTTCCATAGCATATGAGGGAGCTCTTAAAATAAAGGAGATTTCTTACAAGCATGTGGAGGGTTTTTCTGCAGGGGAGTTAAAGCATGGGGTGATTGCTTTAATAGAGAAGGGGACTCCTGTTATTGGGATAATACCTTCGGGGGAGCATATGGACGACAGTAAAGATCTAATAAGTGGTATGGAGCAGGTGAAGGCTAGGGGAGCATTAACTATTGGTATAGGGGCTTCTGAGTATTCGGGTTTGGAGATTTTTGACTATTATATTTCTACTCCTCAGATTAATACTTTGGGTAGTATAGCTAATGTTATTCCTTTCCAACTAATTTCTTACTTTCTTTCTGTATTACTGGGGAATAATATAGATAAGCCTAGGAATCTTGCAAAGTCTGTTACAGTTAAATAATATATACATGATGGATGCAAATAGAATAAAGTCTATTATCTTGTTTCTGATGATGGGTGTAACTACCATTGGTCTAGTAACATATGTGTTTGTTTTTCTTCCTAAGCAGAAGGGGGATACCTTAGGTAGTAAGAATTTGGTTTTAGATGCTCCTGTGCAGAGGTGGAATCTTACATATCTTCAGGAGGGGGTAATTCCTTTTGGGGAGGGTAATAGGGAGTGGTTGAGTGTGGAGGTTAGTGATGGTAGTAATATTTATTCTTCTACTGAGGGAGTTGTTGTAGAGATAAATAATAGTATTGTTTCTGTGGATGTGGGGGATGGTTTTTATGTTGAATATTCTCCGATATATGATCTTCGTGTTCATGAGGCAGATATTATTTCTAAGGGAGAATTTTTGGGGAGTGTAAGAGGGGAGTATTTTAATATTAGGATTAGGGATATAAGGGATAGGGAATATGTGTGTCCTTATACCTACTTTAATGATTATACAAAGGAATTACTAAGTGAAGTAGGGGATATTTTAGAGAAGGAGGTTGTTATGTGTGGTAAGGAGAGTTTAGGTTATTAGGTTTTTATATAGTATAATTATTTTGTATTAATAATATATATGGTGGATGTAGCTCAATTGGTTAGAGCATCGGTTTGTGGAACCGAGGGTTGTGGGTTCAAATCCCATCTTCCACCCCAGGCTTGAGATTTATTCAAATCGTATATTAAGTTAAATGGTCCAACTAGTGTTACATCTAACTTTCTACCATCTACTACGAAGTTCCTGCATACTAGTTTAGCAAGTTCATTGATTAATTCATAAAAAGATTCGTATTTATGAGCTGGTTATCCTATCTTCAGTGGAAAGACTCACATAAATCTATTGGTGATATAATAGTTCATGGTCGATCCAATTACCTATAAGAGATACAAACATATCAGAAATATGTATAGAAGAACCTCTCTGGAAGAAATTCTCTATTTCGGGTGGGAATATAATAATTACTTAACTATGGGGAGACCTTTACCTGCTGATATTCCATACATACCAGGTAATTCCCTGCCTGGTAACCACCTAAGCAATTGGAGGTTCCTTGCCCCCTGGGACATTGACAAATTCCTTCAATTAGGCTTAAGACATGGAAGTAGGTCTAATAGTTTCAAAAGTTTAAAGGAAGGCAATAGATTTGTCAAAATAATTAATCTAGAAAAATCTTTTGAAAACCAACTAATTAAAATATATAAGCCAGAAATAAACCAATATTTGATTCAGATAGCCATAAAACAATTCCCATATGAAGAACGAATCCACATTGATGCTTTTGTGAGATATTTTGTACTTTACCAATGCATAAGTGAAGATATTGAAAAAATATACGGATTATCATTAGAAAAGATATACCGAATAGGTATAGTATTAGTTTGGAACTACTACTATAAGCACAAACTTTCCATTCAGGACTACAAATTGAATATGGATGGAATTACCAGAGATGATATTGACAAGTTTATTACCATATTTTCAACATCTGATCGTGCTTTGCAAAGTAAAATTGAAGAGTATGAAGAAGTGGATAGTACATACAACATGAGAATGAATCCTCTAATGTATTGGCCACTAGTGAAATTAGGAAATTATTTATACTGTCCATCCACTTTCTTCCTCTTGGAAAGACTCACATTTGGCTTAAAACAGGACTTCAACTCGCAAAAAGGTATTACAGAAAAACTTGGGAAGGCTTTGGAGAATTACATACTTGAATATACACAAAAAGTAAATATTAGTGGAAAAGTCCAAGTATATGGCGAAGAAGAAATAACAATAGGGAAAAACACAGTAAAGACAATTGATGTAAGTGTGATAGATGAAAATATGCATTTATTTATAGAGGTAAAGCACAGAGATTGGGTAACTAGATATGTTCGTGAAAATAACGAAGGTTATAAAGAATTAGTAAGTAGCATTACAAACGTACTTACTCAAGCATATAAAAGTTTAAGCCTTTACAGGAGTGACTTATACCCTTCTGTTAGTTATAAGCCTGATATCCCTAAGATTTTGTTCGTAGTTGGTCAAAGCGATATATATATTCTTCCTCCTAAAATAAAAACTCTTGTAGATGAGAGTTTGAGGGTTCAATTAGAGGATAACAATATTGATATAAAAATTCTCAAAGAGATACCGTATGCGTTATGTAATATTTCCATCTGGGAGTATATTAGTCAGCTTATTGCACAAGATGGTTTAGAAAAAGTGATGACAACATATATCAACAAGGCAAGTCTCCCAATAATAGCACCCCATGTAGAGGAAGATAAGACCTTGATTCCCATTGAGAAAGTATGGGATATTAAAGGAGGATTGATAAAAGCACTAATCAAAGCTAAAACATAGTTTTAATATAGAGATTGTTCATCCCATAAGTCTTTCGGTGCCGGAATATAGTCTAAAAAGCCTTTTAATAAATAATCTATTAAGTCAACTAATTTATTACTGTTTACTATTACGGTAAGCCTTTTCTCAGGATAATCTCCAACTCTCAAGGGAGATATTCCATATCCCATTGGAAAAGCATAAAACAGAGAAGTAACAATTTCTAAATTAAGTCTACTAATATCTATCTCTCCAGTAGAGATATCAATGTCTTTAGAATCGTATTTTGCCGTCAATAGCTGTGCATTCGTACACACTATTGGTATGATAAGAAAATTGGAATTCCAACTAATCTTCTTGTTAAGATACTTTGCTATGTCTAACATATTCATCATTATTAATGAAGTGGCCATTTCATTAGGAGTGATCATAGCGTTAAAAGCCCGTTCTGTTTGGTTTCTACTTAACTTTGCAGTTTTGGAATTGCATTGAAAGTAATTGGTAAAATATGGATAGTCAGTAATAACAGATACATTTCTACTTAAGTAAGCTTCCCCTTTATTTAAACGTTGAAAAGTATCAATTAATGGGAAGTCTTCCTCTTGACTAGGCTTAAATATCCACGAGCTTTCACTTTCCGAGGCTTTTTTGCACTCTATTGGACATATTAGATTCCATCTTGTCTCAGGTAGCACACAAGATATTGTGAGAATATCTATTGTACCTCTCTTATTATAAATATCTAAAGAATAGGGGACTTCTTGAAAGGTTTTCAATCTCCTGTCCTGGGACAATTTAAAGTAAACAGCATCTTCGAGAGGAAAACCTGTATAGTTAAAGTTTTTCTTAAAATCCTCGCCTAACATTACTACTAAAGGTAATATATATTGATATTATATCAGATCATTCCATTGTGATTGCTATAATCTACTGTTTACTAAAAACTAATCTACTAGAACAAAATTGTGCAACTCCACTGAGATATTCAGCGTCAAAATTCTTATACCAATTAACATTACGACTCAAGAGAGGAAGATAAGCACTATAAAAGTATTCATATTTCTTATTATTACCCTCGTTCCCATAATCTTTGCCTTATCTTCCTAAAATAGAATGTTCTTCTGGATTAGCTTTCAATCATGTACATCCAAATGTTTATAACAAGTCTTCGCAGATTACTTACATTTTGTAATTTGTCGTGTACTTGGGATCCACTGCACTTACAGGTATTGCATTACGATAACCATCCAAGACCTCTTCATACTGCATAAGACAGAAATAGAGAAATCTTTTAGATGCTTGGATGAGATGATTTTCTCCACCCCATATAGGATTTTTGCGATTTGATTTTGAATATAGTACATTGCCGATGCTTTCTAACACAATGCTACTGTCTTTAGGAAGCTCCACATATTTATCTTAATCTGGAAAGTATTGCCTCATATACTCTCTTAATGCTTCATCAACAATATATACATATGTTCCACTAATACCACGGGTAAGTAAAGTTTTATAAATGTTCTTAATGTATGCTTCTAATTCTGCAGGATCTGTTATCGCTCTCTTTCCATTAAAGTCAAGATATTTTGATTTATCAACAACTATTTTATGCTGATCTTTATCGTACGAAATCTCTGGTCCAATAATTACTCCAGTATAATTGAGATCATATCCTTGTATGGTATGAATACATCCAATCTCATTTATTGCGTTCGGGGAATTAACCCAATCTTCAGTGACACTATTCCATTTAAGCCTTATACCATCAATTTCAATATCATAATCTATCTCTTTATTTTCTTTTGTCTTCCATTCCCAAGCATACCCGGCAACTAATCTCGAAAGGCCGTAGTCCCGGTCTTTCTCTTTGATGGCAGATACAAGATCCTTAACGTTTTCAAACAATTTAAATTCGTAAGGATAAAACTTAATATGAGGAGGATCAGAACAATTTAGAATATCTCTTATGTATTGAATATAGCCCTCCCCGCCATTTACTCTCATTTGAGATACAAGTTTATGTTTAATAAAGGTTACATTATCTATCGCGTTGTACTTAATATCTGCAGGCCTGATTGATTGATACTTATCATAGAATAGCACTAGATACTTTGAGGATTTTAGTATCCAATCCAGTTGTGTAGCCGAATCTTTATCTAGACCTAGAGATGCAGAAATCTTATCAAAATCACGATAGTTTGTTAAGTTTACTCTCCGTTGTAATCTATGTGCCTCATCCACAATTAAGATATCGTACTTTTTCTTTACCACATCATTAGGTCCAATTACCATTCCGGGGGTCAAACCCTTAACATTTTCAAATACTCTCTTTAAAGTTCTGCGCAATGAAGTCATTGGTATTACTAATCCAATTTCTAGATCTTTGGACCAATTCTTCATAGTTAATGCCTTTACCAAGTAAGTTGCTACAATGGTTTTTCCTGTCCCAGGCTCTCCAGAAACAAGGTGAGGGGTGGTTTCTCCTGATTTAATGCTCGACATAATCTTTTCTACCACATCTAACTGGTCTTGTGAAAGTGCTTTATATGGAGAATATTTAAATAAGTCACTGTTCTGTATCTGAACAAGATCATTATCAACAATATCAAGCTTCTGTAGTTCATTCCAAATAATCTCAAACTTAGCCTGATATCTTTCTCGATCATAATAGTCTGATTCTTGAATTCCAAAATTAGCATTTTGAAGCAAGTACTTCCCATCTCCAGACATATATTTAATAAGAGAGGATTCTATATCAAGAGTGGCTGATTTATTGTATTCATCATCAGCGATAATGTACATTGTCTTAAGTTTCGCCCTCTCTGCTTTCTCAAAGTGCTGACTCGCTCGTTTGTACGCTGCAGTCGTTTCGCCTATATAAGCCTCTCTACCGTCTTCGAGAATATAAACTATTGGCCAATTCTCTCCATAGCGATAATCTCTTACCTCTCCGAACTGATCTTTTCTATAGTTAAACCTTTTAATTTCGTACATTTGGCTAATCCTTGAGTTTAGTATACTTCGTAGCATTGCCCTTCGCCTTGTCCACGGGGTATTTCTTTTCACTCACGGCAAGTTTATCTGATGCAACTTTATCAAGATCCAAGTCTAATGAATTCGCGAACAAGAGCAGATATGTATAAACATCTGCAACTTCTGATTTCACATCCTCTAGGTTATACTCATCAGTCCATTGAAAACATTCTAATAGTTCTCCTGCCTCAATAGATAAGGATTTTGCCAAGTTTTGTGGGGTATGGAATTGCTTCCAGTCTCTAGCGTCACGAAATTTAATTAGTCTCTCTAGAAGATTTGTTTTTTTCATAAAGTCTAATCTATTAATTAAACCTTAATATTTTACCACTAGAGATCAAGAGAATACAGACGTACAGATAAGATGAAAGAAGAATTTTCTAGGAGCCATAAACATTTTTTAATCCCTCCTTCTCCCTTGTAATATATTAATATAATACAAAAGATTTAATATAGATGTAACAAAACCAGCTATATATGTTAAAGCAGCAGCACTTAATACCTTCTTAGCACCACTTAACTTATCTTTATCTATAAGATTATATTCCTCAATAAACCTCATACCCCTATTACTAGCATCAAACTCTACAGGTAGAGTTACCAATGCAAATACCGTAGTACTTGCAAAAAGAATTAACCCCAGTTGAGCAAGATTAAGAGCATTAAATATTAAACCAACAAAAAACAGTATGTATCCCAAATTAGAACCAATATTAACCACAGGAACCATAACACTCCTTAACCTAAATATGAAAGAAGAAGAAAACTTCTGTTCTACATGACCAAATTCATGAGCTACAACTGCTATATTAGCCACAGAATCCGAAGTAACATTGTCAGATGAAATATTTACAGTATCATTTCTAGGATCAAAATGGTCTCCTAACTTACCTTGGGTTGTATATATCTCAACAGGGAAATCAGATTCTTCTCTAATAATCTTTGCAGCATCCAAACCTGTAATATTTGTACCTGCAGATATTTTAGAATACTTACTGTATCTAACCTGAACCAATATCTGAGCTATTATTGCCAATATTAAACCGGGTAAAACGTAATAATAATACACAGGATCAATGTAATACATGACTATATCTATAAACTAAAATTCAAGGTTATTTTACCTCTACCTCAGTTCTGTCTTCAAACTCTTCAAAGTATTTCTCCCAGAACTTTTGAGATTCCTTTACAGATCTTTTTATTCTAAAACCGTAGTACAAGATACTAACTCCGGAGAATATAAATAATACTGCTACAATATAATTTAGAATATCCGGTAAAAGAATGATTAATACAGCAAAAAGAATAGAGAATATTCCTAACAGAATAAAGTTTGTAGAGATACCCTTCATTAGATCTTTAATTGGGTTCATTGAAATATATGATAAATTAAAATTATTTAATGCTTAAATCTTAAACCACTTCTTTATACTTAGTCAAGCTTTTATAATAGATCCCACCTTCTCCAAAATCTTAACCATAGCCCAAGTATCCAACTTACAATATTCTAAAAGATTCTTTTTAACCTCTTCTTTATTCACAGATTCCTTAGGAATATCTATAGCTTCAGTAGAGAAATCCTCCTGGGATTCAGAGTAATCCTTAGCTGTAATCCCACCTCCGTAAACCATCTGTACCCACTTTGTCATAGCAGTAGATCCGTCCGCAATGGGCATACCTTTGTAAGAAAGTTCAGGTACCAAAACGGGTAAAATATTCTTAATGGAATAGCTACCCTTAAATTCCGGAAAAACAAGCATCTGTTTGTGAAATATCTCCATTAAGTCCCAAAGTCTTAAGTTAATATTTTTAATAAATTCGGATTTATCCGGATACCTTCTACTCATGGCATTATTCTGAGTTCTTTCAAACTTACTCCAAATTATTACTGATCCACCATCTAACGGAATATCTTTTATTAAAGAATTAATTAAACCAACAGAAGGATCAACAGGTAAACACTCCAGATATTCTCTATGTATAAAGTCTGAACTCTTAGATTTCTTAATGTGCAAAGAATATTGAAAAGGCATCTGATCATAAGGTTTATAATTGTCATACATAGGGATAGCAGGATTAAAACTCTCATAATCAAGAAAATATAAGGGATATTTAAGCTTCTCTAAAAAAGATTTTATACCTGATATATCAATAAATGGAGATCCTTTTTGTGCTACATTTACTTGCCTTCTTTGATTCTCAGTAAGTTTATACTTACCTAATTGATTATCACTAGGGACATTCTTTATGTCGGTTGAATAATTATCCTTAATAAAATTCACTTTCTTTTCAGTAATACGAGAAATATCATAAATTGAATAGGAAGGGAGTAGGGGATGACATAACTCTTTACATGGGCATTCCTTGGGTTTTATACATGTATCAACTCCTTTGTAATCATTTAGACTAGCTATCTCTAGAGCTTTAAATCTTTCAATATTAACTTCCTCTGCCAATTTAAAAACTTCTTCGGTAATATCTGTTAATGTAAATAGTTCTTTTATGGATAATTTCCCTTTTCTTACATACTCTTTATTTAAATGTAGGATATAACATTTGCCAATTTTAAAGTGTTTTGAAAAAACTAAATATTGGAAGGTTAAATCCTTTTGATGAACAGGCTTGATATCATTGGTACTTTTTATTTCAATTAAATCCCAATCTTCTTCCTTTTCATTGAAAACAAGAAGGTCTATTCTTGCTTCAAATAATTGATCTGATTTTGTTACTTCAAAATTAAATTGGTTAGTATTGTTATATGAGTTGGGTATTAATATTTTTTCTACATATTCCTTAGCATATTTCTGAACTTCGTATCCTTGTTCAAAAAGATGTTTTGTAAAGGTATCTATGGTATTAGGATCTAACTTGTTGTGTACATATGCCCATAGATGCATAGGAGCATCTAAGTAGATAAGATATTCTGATTTTGATATTTTCATAGGTTAAGAGATTATACATAAGAATTGATATAATCAATATATACAAACAATGAAACAAACCTACGAAAAACAAAGAGAGGCTATGGTTAAGGAACAATTATTGGGACGGGATATTACAGATGAAGAAGTTCTTAAAGCTTTCTTAAAAGTCCCTAGAGAGGAGTTTGTTAAAGAGAAAGATAGAAGATGGGCATATGATGATTATCCTCTTTCTATTGGTTATGGTGCAACAATATCACAACCTTACATAGTAGCTTTAATGTGCCAAATATTGAAATTAGATAAAAATTCTGTCGTTTTGGACATAGGAACAGGTTCCGGTTATGCAGCTGCAATTTTATCTAAGATTGCCTCAAAGGTTATAACCGTAGAAAGGATCTGTGAATTAGCAGAGATAGCAAAAGAACGTCTTAAAAGGTTAGGATACTCTAACATTGAAGTTATCTATGGAGATGGTTTTAAAGGTTATGCAAAAGGAGCACCATATGATGGAATTATGGTAAGTGCTGCAACGGAGAAAATAGCAGATGCATGGGTAGAACAACTTAGGGTAGGGGGGAGAATTGTTTATCCTAAGTATGATGGTATAGAACAAACTTTGGTTGAGGTATTAAAAACCCAATCGGGTATTAAAGAAATTTTACATGGAGGAGTTAGATTTGTACCGTTAATAAAATAGAGAATTATTTATAGCCTTGTTCTGTACCTTTTCTTCATTCCCCTCTGTTTCTTCTCTAACCTTTTCTCGAAACCTTTCACTTTGGCTTTTTTATCTTCAATGACATAGTTTTGGTATATTTTAAATAATTCTACCCAATCATTTACATCCAGATCTAACGGTTTTTTCCCTTCAATCTTTAGATTTCGGTTAATAATCCTTATCTGTTTGTAAGAGAAGACATTCTTAAAAGAATCTATTACTGTTGGTTTCCACTGGTTATATCCATATATGACAAAATCTCGATACTCTTGCATATCTTTAAAATTTACAAGAGGATGCCTTCTCTTTTTAAAATTGACTAAAACTGTATCAACACTTGGAATTGGCCTGTACTGGCGTCTATCTATCCTCTTAAGAATACTCATAGAAAAGAATGGCTGTAATAATATTGAAACCTGAGAATTCTCTCCTCCGGCAACCTTTCCCATAAATCTTTTAGCTGCCAAATCCTGCATTATTAAGTATGTGCCCTCCGGCGAGTTCAAAGACAAAAGAAGCTTCTCTAATATTCGACTGGTATATTCAAATGGAATATTAGAGAAAACTTTGTATCTAAAGTTAGGCAAGGACCAATTAAGGAAATCTGCTTCAACTATATCTACATTAGTAGAACCTGAAAACTTTTCTCTTAATTGTTGAGCTAATTGATTATCGTATTCTATAGCAATAACCTTGTTGGCTCGTTTCGAAAGTTGTTTTGTTATTACACCTTTACCTGCACCTATTTCAATTACAGTATCACTCAAAGTAATATCTGACATATCTACTAGGGAAGATACAAAATCTGGATCGTGGAGAAAATTCTGGGAATGCCAGAGATCTTCTATTTTCTTATTCGAAGTTCCTCTATCCATAGGAAAATGATTATTCGTGTATAATTTCTTCTACTTGCTCAGTCGGGAAAATATCCTGAATAAAAGGTATTTTATCCCAATTAGACACAATTAAACCAATAAGAAGACCACCTATCAATACTGCTCCAATAGCACTTCCTATTCCAGATACCATTGAAAGAAAGAAGTTTCTTCCAAAAGATAATCTCTTCTTAAGAAGTTTGTTTAATTCTTCAATATTTGTATCTAAATCTGAGTCACTCATACCAGATTATACTTAGATAATATAATATAAATCGGGGTAGTCTGACTTGAACAGGCGACCTCTACGTCCCGAACGTAGCGCTCTAGCCATCTGAGCTATACCCCGAAGACTCTTAATTATACCCTAATTGAAAGAGATTTAGAGAGTGTAAAAATTAAAGATCTTTAATTCATTTGTAATAGAATTAATCTCTTTTTCTATTCTGCTTGAGTGTATGAACTTAATCTAAGAACCCCATCTTTATTAAGACTTGTACTAATTCCGTTTTCCCCAAGAGATAACTGTAAATTGTAAGGATCTTCTCCTTCCCCCTCATATGTTTTTACCCAACCATCTTTAAGAAGATCTTCGACATACATATTAAACTCTTCTCTTGTTGTTTCTTCTATGACAACAGCCACCTCATCGTTAAATATGGAATATTCAGGATCAACAATGTCTAACTCTACAATCTTTCCACCAGGGTATTTGGGAACAATGGCGGGGAATGCACCTTCCCAATCAAGACTCTCTTCTGTCTGCTGTATTGCGGTTTGTGTATCAACCTCTTCTGCAGGTTTATTTAAAGAATCAAGGAGAACATAACCCAAATAAATCGCTGCTATTAAGACTAAAACACCAAAAACAATATAGAGAGTCTTTTTCATTAGATATTGTTAAAAATTTATTTAATACCTACCAAAAGAGTATCACAACGACTATAACCGGTCAACCTAAGGAAACTCTCCATTAATAGGGAATAATCCCTTTCTAAAAACATTACAGACAAAGCCGATTA
The DNA here is from genome assembly GCA_002402455.1 of Candidatus Dojkabacteria bacterium UBA4813. Classification (GTDB taxonomy): domain Bacteria; phylum Patescibacteriota; class Dojkabacteria; order SC72; family SC72; genus UBA2177. The sequence goes on along the minus strand of DHFX01000003.1, from coordinate 11,197 downwards.
TATATGTAGTTGACACCTTTATATTAACCGTATATATCTTTAAGATATTTATTTACATATCTAATATAAAATACAAAACAATATGAATATAGAACCAGCAAATTTTCTTTCCCTTTCTTTTAAGCAGTTAGAGGAAAAGAACCTTGAAGCTAAAAAATTACGAAACAAGAGAACAGACCTAGCTCCTAGAGAGATAGAGAAAAAATATAAAGATTACCTTAAGAAAGAAGATGGTATAAAAGCAGTAACTGTTTTTTTCTCGGATTTGGAAGGAAGATTCCATATGTTAGATTATGACAAAAAATTCTTACTAGAATCTGACTCCAACCTAACATTTGACGGTTCTTCCGTAAGAGGGTTTAGTCATGTTACAGAATCCGACCTTCGACTCAAACCGGACTGGGCTTCCTTTTACTGGTTGCCTTCAAATGTATTCGGACCCGGGAAAATAGCTGTATTTGCAGATATATATACAGAGGATCATAAGATTCATCCCTGTGATTTTAGAGCCAGATTAAAAGAACTAATGGAAGACCTAGAGAAGAAGGGCTTTATGATAAACGTTGGAGCAGAACTAGAGGGCTTTCTACTAGATGGTTTAGATGCTGAAACCAGATATACTGAAAGAAAAGGTTTTAAACTTGTCTCCCCAGGTGGTTATTACCATTCCCTTCCGAAGGACAAATTAAGATTGTTTATAGATTCCACAGCAGAAGTACAAAGAGCAATGGGCTTTGAAAACGAAAAGGACCATCCCGAGGTGGCTCCTTCTCAGTTTGAATTAAACTACAAATACGCAGATGTTATTAACGCAGCTGACCAGATACAGTTGTATAAATTAGTAGCAAGACAGGTAGCAGAGAATATGGAATGTACAGCATGTTTCTTACCGAAGCCTCTCATGAACATAAATGGGAGTGGAATGCATACCAACATCTCTATTTCTAAGAAAGGTAAAAATATTTTCTACAACAAGGGAAACCCTAAGATAGTTTCCAAGGAAGGGCTGGACTTCACAGAAAAGATACTAAGTAATGCCAATGAAATATGTTTAGTACTTAATTCAAGTGTTAACGCATACAGAAGGCTAGATCCTAATTATGAGGCTCCCAATAAGATAAGGTACTCACACAGTGACAGATCTTCAATGGTTAGGTTACCAATTGGTAATGAACATTCAACAAGAATAGAAGTTCGCTCTGTAGCACCGGATACTAATCCTTATCTACTAATATACACACTACTAAAAACAGGATTAGAAGGAGAAAAAGAACAAAAAGATGACAACAAGAGAGTTAGAACAAAAACCCTTCCTTCAAATATATATGACGCTATTAGAATCTTTAAGTCTAGTGATTTTACAACTGATTTACTAGGAAGAGAAGCTAAAGAGAGATATCTGGAGCTAAAGGAAGCAGTAGCTAACAGATCCCCCAAGGAACTTGGTAAGACTATAAAGAACTCTGAAGTTCTCTACCATCATGAAGTAACAAACCAGTATCTCTGGAATAAGTTCTAGAATAAAAACAGGAGGCTAAATAGCCTCCTGTAATTTAGCCTGAAAGGAAATTTAATTGTGTTGCTGTCTTTCGTACTCATCAGCCTCTGCTTTATCCCGATTGATAGTACCATCCGGATGGTTAGGTGGTGCGTAGATTGTGTAAAGCTTTAAATCTACACTAGAAATATTAATAACATTATGTCTTGCCCCTGCAGGAACAATTGCAACCATATCTTCGCTCAAAATATTCTCCTTCCCATCGATAACAACCTTTGCTTCACCTTGCTCAACCCTGAAGAACTGATCTACATTTTCATGAATTTCTTCACCTATCTCCTCTCCCGGTTTAAGAGCCATAACCACTAATTGCATGTTCTTTCCTGTAAAAAGAACTTGTCTAAAATTGGTGTTATTTAGGGTCTTTTCTTCAATATTATCTATGTATCCCATGATATTAAAATTTACAATTTATATACCTTATAATATCTCACATTACACAATGACTTTCAAGGAACATAGACATCCTAAGAAGAAATAGTATATATTTATATATTCAATATATTCACTTAACTACCAAAGTATATGTTTCTATCAAATAAAACAATAAGTAGATATATCCACGAGGGAAAGATTATTGTACAAGGGGATTTACATATTGAGACAAAGGGAATTACCGTTAATTTAGGAGATGAATTGCTTATACCTAAAGAAGGACAACTCTTTGATACTAAAAATCCAAAGAAATTAGAATATGACAAGTATAATCTAAGAAAAAAACCTTACATCCTTAAACCTGATGATTTTGTATTGGGTTGTACACAACAAAGTATTAGAACAGACAGGGATATAATAACAATGGTAGATGGACGATCTACTTATGCTAGGGCCGGGATGACTATTCATTTGACAGCTCTTGTTTTAGATGGTGTTCCGTTTAATTCAGAGATTTCTGTTTTGGAGATAAAAAACTTGGGAAAGTTTGATATAGTCTTACATCCGGGAGAAAAAATAGGAACATATCTTTTTGCAAAACTCTCCGAACCTATTGTAGGAGATAAAGTTAGTAGATATACAAATCAGTGGAGTGTAACTCCCCCTAAGATTTAAGTAAACGTTTTACTTCATCAATATCATTCCAATTATACTCCGTATCACCGAAACAAAGTGATCGTTCATGAGCCTTGCCGGTTATAATGACCGTGTCACCATCTCTAGCCAGTTTTATTGCTTTCTTAATTGCATCTCTCCTAACCTCTACATTTCTGTTATCATAATCAAACCTAATTAACTTTCCTCTGCCTCCTCCCTCTTTCCATCCCCTTCCTATCTCATCATTAATCTCTTTAAGATTTTCAGTTCTAGGATCTTCTGCAGTAAGAATGGTAATATCAGCTAGCTGGTTAGATATCTTTCCCATTTCATATCGTTTAGTAGTGTCTCTCAGACCTGCACAACCAAAAACATGTATTACTCTCCCTTCTGTGATTGCCTTAACAGTTTCTAATGCCTTTAAAGTAGCATTAGGAGTATGAGCAAAGTCAACAAATACTTTAAACGGTTTTTGTAGAATTAATTCCATACGACCACTAACACCTTCAAAACTCTTGATGAATTTAACAATATTTTCAAGCTCTACCCCTTCATTCATACACACTCCACAGGCAAGTAAAAAATTACTAACATTATATTTACCGTAGATAGGAAGATGCACATTAAAGTTATCAATCTTAGTATTAAGATTAAACTTTAAACCATCTAAATCATCTATATCCGTAGCATAAATATCTGCCTTTTTATTTTCTAGCCCATACTTCATAGTTCTACCCAAGGAAATACTATTAAGGAAATCGTATGAGTTATCATCCATATTAAGAACTATTACAGAATCGGATTTACTATGTTCCTTAATTAGTAAAGATTTGGCTTCTAAATATCTCTTGTACGTCTTGTGATAATCCAAGTGTTCATTGGTTACATTTGTATACCCAATGGTATTAAATTTAATACCGGCTACACGGCCTTGCTCCAGCCCATGAGATGTTACCTCTACTATGATATGAGTACATCCGAAATCCAGTGCTTGGTTAAAAAGGTTAAACAGCTCCTGTGCAGTAGGGGTAGTAGTGTGAAATCCGATATTAATTTCTTTATCTCCTATTTTAGCTGAAACTGTACTAATTAATGCCGGATTAAAACCTCTGTTTTTAAGTATATGGTAAATCATGGTACATGAAGTAGTCTTACCGTCCGTACCTGTAATCCCTATTAATCTTGTATCTTTGAAATCAAGAGAGTAGAGTGGAGCAATATCGGATCTATAAAACGCTTCTTGCTGACTTTCACTTAACAAACCGTCCTCGAAATCCCCGATAATACTCTTGTACATTTCCCCAACCTCATATGCATCTATACCGGGATTAATCTCCTTTAATTGTTTAATTAGCCTTTCTGGTATATTGTAGGTATATATAAAATACGCAACATCCCCAAAGCTTCCCTGCGGATTTTCATATTTAATTTCTGCTCCTAACTCTTCTAACTCCTTGGTCTTAGAAGTATTTTTCAGATCAAATCCGATTACGTTTACACCACAAAGTAGGAGAAATTTGGCAATATAGTAGGCACCACTACCACCTATTCCGACTATAGAGACTCTGTCTACATCATATCTGTTCATTCTGTATCTTCGTTAATTTAGAAGTTTTACTGTGTCTAACATTCTTCCCTCTTTTGTTCTCAGCCTTAATATCCGATATTTTCATAATTAAATAGTCCATTAATTGGTAATTTCCCGTTTTTATACATAGTAATATATAATATGCTGAAGTATATTAAATTTGAAGTGGTCTTTATACACCCAATTTTAATGAAAGGATAGGAATTTCTATTATTAGAAGTGAAACCCTTACATACCTACACAAAAAGAAAGTGTGAGGAAAGAAACTAACATGCCATTGTATAAAAATTCACCTAACTTAAAAACCCAGTACCACCTATCTAATTAATAAGACATAATTGTGGAGAACTATGCGAAAGAAAGTAGTTGTAAGTGACAAAATGCAGAAAGGATATGTCTATTATCTAGTTGAACCTATCGGAAGAAATTTTGACCCAGAATTTAAACCAGAACTAACTCCGAAACAGATGCTTGAATTGGGGGTATTCGGAGGGAAATATATGACAGATTGTAAGAATGAATTCCCAGAGGATTGGTTTGAAAATGCAAAACTTTCTCCAAAAAAGAAAGACACTACCCTTAATTATTTCGGTGTAGAGGCCAGTATGCCTCTATCTTATTGGCAAAAGAAGGGTTGGATATACCACGAGGATCCAAGAGGGTGGTTTCAATGGTATTGTAGATACTACATGGGACGAAGAATTCCCTTAGAAGATAGAAGACAAATTAAAAGATGGAAAGCTATAAAAAGGCATGTTGCAGCAATTAAAAAAAACTGTTCCCCTAGGGATCTTGGTTGCAGGAGGAAACAAAGACAAGCATTGTTACACTGGGCTTATGATAGTAGAAAAATATGAGAGATGACTCCTTGGAACAGAGAGAACTAATCCTCTTCAAGGGATTTCTAATTATTGGCCTCTACAAGTTTACGATGATTCCGGGATGACCTGATAACATATCTGTACGCAGGGCCGAAGATATTATCTAATAAGTTTTCACCTACTACAAAGAATTTGATTTTCCCGTCTCGACTTCTATTTGCATCCGTAACCAACTGGCACCAATTAACCCATTAAAAACTTTTCTTTCTATACTGTTCATGTAAAATTTAGAATAATCGAATTACAATAAAAACTATAGGATATTATACTAACTATAAGAAGTTTTTTCAATTACAACACGACATTAGAAAAACACCTAGAGTTCATATTTAAATCTTTCAATTCCTCAATATTTTCTATTACAAGCAGATGTACATCTTCCGGAAGTATAAAATCTTTAGGTAACTCATATCCTCCTACATTTATCCAAACTACAGACTTACAACCTGCTTGTATTGCCGGAATTATATCTGCATTAAAATTATCTCCCACAGTTAGGGTGTTTTCTGGTCTTGTATTTACTTTGGAATACGCCTCTGACCAACTTTTTGCGTCTTTGCTTGCGGTTATTGGTACTGCTATATAAGGAAATGTATCAACTCCATCTATAAGTGAAGCTATGTACTGGATTTTTATCTCTGTCCAATCCTCTTGAGCATGAGAATTAAACACTACTTCTCTTCCTGAAGATAGTATTAATTCCAAAATCTCTTTTGTAGCAGAATATGCCTTTGGAGAAGTTTTGTAATGCTCCTCCTGGTAGGATATTATTCTCTCTCTCATCCCGTCTGTAATATCTCCCAAGTTAAGTTCATTTAGGTAATTAGTCAGTGCTATCTCGTACTGTTTTCCTATTAAAACCGGTTCCCTTTTATTTCTGTAATATACGGCATAGACTTCATTTTCTATCTGTCTACTAATTTCTTCCCAATAACAAGGAGATATCTCTACCGGAAATTCTCCGGGTATCTCTAAACCCAAGGCATAAAGTGTTTTATGGAATTGTTCTCTTGTATTTAAAATTGTATTGTCTATGTCAAAAGCAACAGCCTGTATATTTCTCTGTTGAAGGTATTCTAGTAGTGGGGCAGAGTTTTTTTCAAACTCTATCTGGTTCATGTGGGGTATTATATCTTACTTTCAAACTATTAGTATAGTACTGTAAATCTAAATACATTCTGCTAATATATTGTTATGCAAATAAAAAGTAATTACTCTCTTAAGAATTACAACAGCTTCGGAGTAGATATTAAGACAAAATATTTTGCAGAAATTAAAAGCTTAGAGGAACTTAAAGAAACATTAAAAAGATATTCTAACGAAAAAATCTTAATACTCGGAGAAGGAAGTAATACCTTGTTAGTAGATAATTGGAACGGAATTACCCTAAAGATTTCCATAAAAGGAAAGAAAATATTAACTAACCGTGATTGGGTAGAAATAGAAGTTAATAGCGGAGAGAACTGGAATAACTTTGTTGAATACACAATAAAACAAAACCTTAGTGGTATTGAAAATCTAATTCTAATCCCAGGGACCGTCGGAGCAGCAGTCGCACAAAATATTGGGGCATACAGTCAAGAAGTCATAGATACCATACAATCAATTAAGGTAATAGATATCCAAACTCTTCAACTACAAACTCTTTTACCAAAAGATTGTAATTTTAGTTATAGAAATACAAAATTTAAAAATGAATGGAAAGATAAATACATTATTCTCTCTTCTGTTTTTAAACTTAAAAAGTACCCTAAAGGAATTGAGGGGGATAAAAAATACAATAGAGAGATTAGTAAAAAGAAACAGTATGAGGGATTATTGGAAGAATTAAAACTTTTTGCAAAAGAACCATATGGAATAAAAGATATTAGCAAAGCAGTTAAGAATCTAAGAATAAAGAAACTCCCCTCATTAGAAGAATATGGAAGTTGTGGTAGTTTCTTTGCTAATCCAATAATTAAAAAAAGTAAATATGAAAGTTTAAAAAAAGAAATTCCGGATTTAGTCAATTATCCCATGAATAATGGTTTAGTTAAGATCCCCGCAGGGAAGCTATTGGATGAGCTCGGTTGGAAAGGAAGATGGGAAAACAATGTGGGAGTTTATGAAAAGCATGCACTTTGTGTTATTACAAACAGGATGGCTTCTGGGAAAGAAATATATACATTCATTAGGAAGATGCAGGAAGATGTTGAAAAAGAATATGACATAAGGTTAGAGCCGGAGGTCAATATTGTCGGGGATTTGTCATATTGAAATACATATTCCAATCTTGTATGGTTAAGATATGTTAAAGAATTCTAACAGGCCAATTTTATACCTAACACTTTCAGATAGTTTTGTTTGGGGACCTTTTATTATTATTGCGAACCTAACCTCGTTATACCTGTCGGAAAGACTAGGTACAGATACTGCTAGTTTTGTAGGGATAGGGACTGGGATATATTTTTTAACAAGGGGAATATTGCAAATACCAATCGGAACATTAATAGATAAAACAAAGAATGACAAAGATGAAATAATTCTCCTTACGCTTGGAGTTGTGCTAATGGGGTTACCATTTCTGTTCTATCCGATGATAATTGAACCTTACCAATTCTACATTCTACAATTCATATTCGGTTTAGGAGTATCCCTTAGCTTACCTACTTGGAGAAAACTTTTTGCCGTAAATCTAGAAGAGGGGAAAGAGGGATCCTCTTATGGTTTTTATGAAACTATACTTAGTTTTTCTACTGTAATATTTAGTGTTGTAATAGGGTATGTTGCCAATTTGGGAGATGTTTACTTTGATTGGGCAATGAGGGGTGCTTCCATATTAATGATGCTTGCAGGAGCTTTTGTCCTGTTAATTCTTACTGTTAAAGAAAGAAAGAGTCATGATGGTCATCTGGTTCTTCCGGTAGAAAAGGTAGTTAAATAAGTTTATTTTTATATTAAATAAAATGGAAAAGAAGAATATATTTAGATTAGGTCTGTTATTTTTAGCACTGTTAGTTATAGGTGGTGGAGTGTACTACCTATATACACAAAGAGAAGATGAAATAGCAAGTAACCAAGACCAACCGGAGCTTGAAGAATTACCTCCTATGGAGGAAACAGAGCCTATGCCTTATGATGACTTTCTCCTAACATATGAATACATAGGAGATAATACCTGGAGTTATAAAGTTACAGGAACACTACCAAACCCTTGTTATACTGTCACTTTTGAGCCAGTAGTGATGGAGAGTTATCCAGAGCAAGTAAGAATTGATACAAAGGTTCAGGAACCTTCTCCAGAGGAGATCTGTGCACAGGTTATACAGGAAGTAGAAGAAACGGGAACCTTTAGTGCTAGTGAGAATGCTGAAATTATTCTGGATATAGAATTAATTCCATCAGATATAATTCCTAAGGAATAGCCCAAAACATTGTTATTCCAATAAAAATAGAGTATAATACCTCCCAAGTTAAATCCTAGATTTTTGCGAGTTGGTCGCTAGCAAATTTCTTTTCAAAAGGATTTAAAGTAGCACTTTTACAAATCATAAGAAAAGAGGAAAAAATGAAGAAACTACATTTATTTGTAGTGTTGATCCTCCTTTTCGGACTTATTGGTCCAACAGGAGTAGTCCTAGCCCAGGATGTCTGTCCTAACGAAGGAGATTGGCATAAGGTGGAAGCTGGGAATCCCAACTTTCTTTCCTATACCGCAGAGGAAGGTTATATAATAACCGCCATTTGTGCGAAGGGTGGAAGCGAAAATTCTCAGGGTGGATACCTAGTATATATGGAAGCCGACGGTACATACACTGTTAATGGACAGGTATGCCTCACTTTCTCAGGAATCGGGACACAGACTGGCAGTGTTTCAAGAAACACAAGCCTTGAGGGAAATGTCTGCAGTGATTTGTCACATGCAAGTTTCAAGGTAGGGGAGACATCGCCTACACCAGAACCCCCGACACCAGAACCTCCGACACCAGAACCTCCGACACCAGAACCTCCGACACCAGAACCTCCTACACCAAAACCACCGACACCTCCCAATGTGGATACAGAACCGGATACTGGTGCAAGTATTGTCGGCCCTGTTTTACTTGGGGCAGGTTTTATCGGAGGAGCAAGTCTCACCCTGTTTTTTCGTAAGAAAAAGAAAATGGGGTAAAACGAGGCATATCATTTTATTCCCCCTGTTAATTATCTTCTCTCTGTTGTTGCTTTCATGCACACCAGGGCAAGAGATTCTTGTACAGGAAGAAGCTATCCCAACTGAGCAATTAGTTGAGAAAGCTTTAGAACCAAAACTCAATCCAACTCCTACTGAAGAAGTAGAAGTTCTTGAGGAAGAAACTCAAGTTCCAGAGGAACCAAAGGTCGTTCAGACTCCGGAAGAGATAGTGGTTGTAGAACCAATATCTTTTGTGGGAGAGTACGAAATGGTTACTATTTATGGAGCAGAGAGCATAACTCCTTGGTACCAATCCTTCCTTCGGGAGGCTGAGGTTGTAGAATGTCCAAAACCATGTTCAACAGAACAGATAGATGACAATCTCGACCCAGTAGGAAACGAGTTCAGGCTAGTCCAAAATGGGTGGGTTATTTACACTCATAGTGGCTGGCCCGTATTGCACTCTCCACACCTTGGCAAGTACTTTTTAGTTGCTGAGGAAGCAGGAGATTTAATAGGATTAGTTTTCTGTCTAGATGCAGAGTTCTGTTTTAAAATCACAGATTACTCCATTTTAGATAGCGAACAAATAGGTGGTTCTATCTCCGTGGCAGAACTCTTTGAAACACATGAAGGAAGTTACTTCCTATCTACATGTGCTACAAGGACAATACCCGGACTGGCAACACCTAAATTAATCCTACAACTAACACTTATTCAATAAAGTGCTACGGGGAGATCTTCGCGACCAGTACAGGACTAACGTCCAGTATAGTAAGATCTTCCCAAAGTGCATTTCACATAATCCAAGTTCTTAAAATTGTAAGGTGGTTATACCCTTATTTTTTGTTAAACAAAAATTCTAGAAGATAAAGAAAAAAGCCAAGGTTTTTTAGTAGATGAATCTACAACCTTGGCTTTTGCCTTATTCTTTATACCCACATATATTTTTTATTTTTTTATTTTCTCAAACTCTGTTTCCCAGAGGCAAACAAGTTCCGAGGAATCAGAGTCTGGTCTAATAGTGAGCTGGATCCCAGCAATATCAATCCGCATTGTCTGATTTCTCTGTTTCGCAAGGAAAACTGCATTGCGAACATTAATAATCACCGACATAGAAGAAACATCAGGAGAGGATAGCATCTAGCCACCTCCTAAAGACAGACTTTTTAAATTCATAATTNNGAGGATTTCTCACTCTTTATCTAGTATGGAGTATACCAAAAAAGAAGCAAAATTACTATAAGACATCTGTGTATATTTACCCCTTTCTGTTAAAATACCCATATGAAAAAGAAAGTCCTAATAGGTATGAGTGGGGGAGTAGATAGCTCCGTAGCTGCATACCTAATTAAAAAACAAGGTTTTGAAGTCATCGGAGCTACAATGAAACTCTGGGAAGATAATAACCCTACTTGCACATCCATTTTAGCTACGGAAAGAGCCAAAAAAGTAGCAGAGGATCTGGATATTCCTCATTATGTATTTGACTTTAAAGAAACCTTTAACAAAAACATTATTCAATACTTCATAGCGGAATACCTCAAAGGAAAAACTCCAAACCCATGTGTAATCTGTAACAGAGAAATTAAATTTGCTCAGTTACTTAAAAAAGCAGAAGAGATGGGTATAGACTATGTAGCTACAGGACACTATGCAAGAATAGTTAAAGCATCATGGAAAACAAATGGCAGGTATCTACTGAAAAAAGGCAAAGACAAGAACAAAGACCAAAGTTACTTTCTATACCGCTTAACACAAAAACAATTAAGTAAGACCATTTTTCCTTTAGGTAATTTCACAAAAAAGAAAGTTCGGAAAATTGCAAAAAAGATTGGTCTTACTGTTGCAGAAGAGAGAGACAGCCAAGAAGTTTGTTTTATTCCGAATAATGACTACAAACAATTTATTGAAAACAATATTAGCACCGCTCCAAGAGAAGGAAATATTGTAGATGAGAAAGGAAATATATTGGGAAAACACTT
>DHFX01000007.1 GCA_002402455.1 Candidatus Dojkabacteria bacterium UBA4813 | reverse complement strand
TATACTGGCTAATCTGGTAACCCTTAGGTAGGTCAGGGTAGAAGTAGTGTTTTCTGTCGAAGTGTATTTCTCTGTCGATATCACAATTAAGTGCCAAACCCATTAGTATGCAGAGTTCTATGGCTCTCTTATTGGGGATAGGTAATGCTCCGGGCAAACCTAAACAAACCGGACAAACATGTGTGTTTGGCTCTTGCTGAAAGTAACCTGTAGGACATGAGCAAAACATTTTGGAGGCAGTACTTGTCTGTATATGTATCTCCAAGCCCACAATAAGGTCATACTTGCTTTTTAAGTTGGTATCGCTCTGTTTTTCCGACATGATGTAATATTAACAATTTACTAGGGGTATATCAATTCTTCGTCTTTAGGAGTCATCTCTTTGGTAAGAACATAGAATGTTCCTCTGCCTCTTCCTTTCGGTTTTATATACTTCTTGTCAACCATGTCCTGAAGGTCCCTGTAAGCCGTCATGAAGGATATTCCCATTAACTTGGTATATTTACTCCTTGTAATTTTTTTATTTACTGCAAGGTAATCTAGGAGCTGGATCTGTCTTGGGTTAAGATGTAGTTCTAAAGAGCCTTGTTTTCTAACCTTACTATTGTATGTTTCTTTAAAATCTTCTGTAACCTCCAGTACAGTAAGTGAGGAGGTGTAAAGAAATGCCTCTAGGAATGTGGTTAAATCTAATTTGCTTTTAGATAACTTAAACGCGGAGAGTAAATCTTGGGATATATCTTCGGTAGCCTTAAAGAAAGGAATAATATTCTCCGGATTGTATCCGTACTTTTTACTTAAGATCTCAATCATAAGTAGTGCGGTTATTTGATTCCCAGCTAGGAATGGCGCTTTGTCTATGAATTCAAAAAGCAATATACTTAATTTTATTAGTTTGTGATTGTTATCTTTATCGTTTTCTATCCAATCAAAGATTTCGTTGAAGTGACTACTTAAATCAAGTCTAGGGTAGAAATCTCTTGCTTTATACCAAGTATCATATATTTCACTTGGTTTTTGCGAAAAACTTCTAACTTTTGCTAAATCCCATTCGTCTACAATACCATCCATTACTAGTTTGTTTATGTGAGAAGCAAGGTCCATTGAAGGTTTTAGAGCATTTCTGTCATTGTATGATCTGACAAAGTCTTTAGCATTTCTGAAGTTTGTAAAAAGTTTAAACTCTTTTTTCTGAGAGGGCATTTCTTGTCCCCTGTGTATTTGTAATGCTTGGTTGTAGCCAATATTGTTTCCCACTAAAGATCCGAGTGCATTAATATCTTGGGCTGCGTATTTTTCTTCTAAAGGAGTTTTATGTTCATCCGGGAGTTTGTTATTTTTAAGGTTATTAATACTTAGTTCGTATTTAACTATGTATTTGAGTATTAGGTTTGTTAAAGTGTATTTTGGTGTTCTCATAATATTTGTTTTTTAAAAAGCTGATGGATGGTCTCGAACCATCGACCGTTCCCTTACGAAGGGAATGCTCTACCAACTGAGCTACATCAGCAATGTAACGGTATTGTAACATATAGATGGTCTTTGCTTCTAGGTGTTATTTTTAATACAATGTTAATTATATTATGAAAGAGATATATAAGGGTATAGATATTGTTATTTTTGATGTTGTGGGGGTTATTATATCTACTGCAGATCTTGTTGAAGACAGGTTTGTATTAGATCCAAGTTTTTTAGATTTTACGGAGTTTCTTAAGAAGGAAAATATTAGAAAAGGTATTCTTTCTAATCTGCCGAAAGAATGGGGGGAGTATTTCTTAAAAAAGTTTAATCTTAAAGGTGAGTTTGACCCGATTGTCTTAAGTGGAGAGGTTGGAATGAGAAAACCGGATAGGGGAATATATTTAGAATTTGAAAAGAGATCAAAAGTTCCTCTTAAGAAGAGTTTGTTTATAGACGATAAACTGTACAATCTGAAAACTGCCTCAGAACTAGGTGTTGGGACTGTTTATTTTAATAGGAGTGGAAAAGATAAAGGTACAAACGATTTTCAACCTGACTACGAGGTTAGTAGTTTTGCAGAGCTTTTCTGAAACTATCTATCTTTGTTTTATTCAAATTCATAATCTTCCCAAACTTCTTCAACCCATTCCTGTTCTAGTGTTTCTAAGTTTGATTTAACGAGGTTAAACATGCCTACGATAACCAAGAGGAGTGCAATTTCTATGCATATGCGTGAGAGGATTTTGTTCTTTTTGTTTGCTTTTGCCATATTGGGCGAATCTATAATAATTGAAGAAAAGACGCTACTATGGCAATATTTTTGCATTGCTGATGTTTAGTGTCAAACAGGGGGTAATTAATTTGTAATTTTACAATGGAGCGAGAGACGGGATTCGAACCCGCGACCTTCTACTTGGGAAGCAGACATTCTACCAACTGAACTACTCTCGCATATATAGATATTTTAACTGTTTTCAATGAAAAAATCTAATAATTCCGTGAAGCTAATACCAGCAGCATTAGCCTCTTGAGGAAGTAAGGAGGTATCGGTCATACCAGGGAGAGTATTTGTTTCAAGATAGTAAATATCATTATTCTTTATTAAAAAATCTGATCTGGAGTATAAAGTACAACCCAAAATCTTGTGAATATCTACGGCTAATTGGGATATTTTATTTGCAAGCCTCTTTGAGATGTTTTGGGGAGGCGTTATTTCAATAGATCCACCTTTAAGATACTTAGCTTTGTAGTCAAAGAAGGGAGAACTTTGGGGTATTATTTCTATGGGTGGGAGGTTAATAATCTCTCCATTCTTTTTCTCTAGACATCCACAGCTTACCTCAATGTCGTTCTTTATTAAGGGTTGAATTATGACATCAAGATTTAAACCGAAAGTCTTTTGTAATTTTCTGAAGGCACTATCTAACTCTTTTTGGTTGTGTACTATAAATACCCCAATACTGGAGCCCTTATAGTTTGGTTTAATACATACTTGTTTAGTGTATTTGTAGTTTGATATCAAATCTTTTAACTTAAATAGGTCGGTTTTTGGTAGTTTAACATCAATCTTTTTTTCTACTATCACTCCTGATCTGTATTTATCCATGCATAGAGCAGATGATATACTTCTACAGCCTGTGAATGGTATTCTGAGGAATTCCAATATACTTTGAAATGTCCCATCTTCACCAAACTCTCCATGAAGAGCCAGTAGATTCATTTCCATGTTTTTAAGTTTCCTAAGTTCATCAAAAAGATTATGGAGTTCTTTCTCTTTAGGTATATATAAAGCCTCTTTTGCTTTATAAAGTAGAGCTTTACCACTTAAAGATATGTAAAAGATATACGGGGTATATTTTTCTCTGTTTAAGTGTCTTAACATTGACCGAGCACTATTTAAGGACACTTCATACTCAGAGGAGGGGCCACCACAAACAATCGAAATTCTTCTCTTGTTCATACTGAATTCTAACAATATTTGGACGATTTATAAACAAAAAACTTATAAATAAAAAGGAGGAGCAATGCTCCTCCTTTAAAAATTTAAAGAAACCAGACAACTATCTTGCTACTTCTCTCTTTACCATTTCCCAATCACTACTTAACTGCTCTCCTAATTTTTTAGCCACAGAAGAAGTGATTTTTGCATCACTCTTGAATTCCTCTACAACTTCAGCAACAATTCTCTTATATTTACCTTCGTCTATTTTTTCTCCGGCTTTTTTAACCTGCTCAATCTTTTTTTCGACTTCTGCTCTAGCTTTTTCATAGGTGTCAACGGCTTTCTCTTTTAAGTCTGCGGTAAGCTTTTTAATATCTTCCCTTGTTTCCTCCCCGGACTTCGGAGCCAAGAGAATACCCGCAATTGCACCGCCTAAAGCACCGACGATTAAGCCTTTAAAGAAGGACTCTGTACTATTGTGTGACATATAGAAAATATACTAAATTTATATGTTTTCATCCTAATATATATTTAATGTTTTGTCCAATTAAAATTTGAAAGACTTTAGGATAAAGTAAACCAGAATAACAAAAGAACTGGGAATTAATATTGCAGCAAGGATCTCCCAAAAGGATTGCTCAGGAGCGGTAATTTGTTCTTGAACAGGTTTCTCTGTAATTTCCTGTTTCGGTTGTTCCTCTTGTGTACTGGTTGTTTCATTCTGCCCAGGGGCGGAAGTCTTATCGTTTTCTAATTCTACGGTTTGTGCATCCTCTATGGTATTTAGGTCACCATCAGTTTGTGCAAAGGAGACGGAAAAGGAAGAAAATAGAAGTGTGAGTGCAAGCGTTAAGTATGGTAATTTTTTCATAGGTATATGGTAGCATATATAACTATGATATATCCAGATACAAAACTAGAAGAGAGGTTATGGTCAGAGGGTTANNGGTGTTGTTATTACCAAAGAGAGTGAGATTATTCCAACTGTAAGAGACAGTAAGAAGATGACAGGCAAACAAAGGAATGAGGCTTTTGAGAAGATAAAGGAGTCTGTTCTTGCATATGGTGTCGGTATAGTAAGTGCTTCCGAGATAGATAGAATTGGTATACAGAAGGCCGTATTAAAAGCAATGATTACTGTTTTGGAGGTTGTAGAGGGGAAGTTAAATGAAAGAATCAACTATATTATTGCTGATGGTCCTAATATTTTGAGTATTCCAAGGTACAAGATGGATAAGATTAAGAAGGGGGATTTGTATCATTATTCTATATCCGCAGGTTCTGTATTGGCGAAGGTTACTAGGGATAGGATAATGAGGGAGTATCATGAGAGGTATCCTCAATATGGTTTTGATACTAATGTGGGTTATGGTACAAAAGAGCATATTGAAGCTATAAAGAAGTTTGGTATAACTAAGATACATCGTAAGAGTTTCTCACCTATTAATGATCATTTCTCTTAATTTTATTTGTGTTATACTTCGATGCAATGGAAAATATTCGTTTGGAACAAGACCTTTTTGAAGTGGGAGATAGTAGTAATATCGAAGCTAAGAATAGTTATTATGTGGAAAAACTTCTTGAGGATTATCCCAGAACCTTTAAAGAGTTAGTTTTAAAGGATAGTACTAAATCTGTTGTTTTGTACAATGATTTCTTAATTAGTGAAGAGAATAAAGAGATTTTACCTCCTTATGATTATTTTGTTTTTTCTAAATACGGTTTAACCCAATTTAATTCTTCTTACAAAAGTTTTTTAGGTTGGCCTATTATTACTAATGCAGTTGACTCTCTAATGAAATTAAGTAATGGAAATATGGTTGAAGATTTGGTTGTTTCTGAATGGAAGAGATGGAAGAGGAATAGGATAAATAAGGGTCTTCTACCTCTTAAGATGGTACTAAGGTCTGTTACTGTTACGGGATTTCACTTAGAAGATGGGATTGAGGATTTTTACGATTATATTATTAAGGATCTAAATCTTTCTTCTTAGGTTAGATCTTTTTATCTTGTAATATCTAAAATATTAGTAGTATAATAACGGGTCTTTTAAAGATATTTGGGGCGCTAGCTCATCCGGTAGAGCAACTGCCTTTTAAGCAGTAGGTGCTGGGTTCGAGTCCCAGGCGCCTCACCATTATCTCTCCATGATTGCTCTAACAACCCTCCCATATATTCAATAGAGTCAATACTCTTTAGTGTAAAAGTTAAAACATATTTTTCCATTACTATTATTTTATGATAGGATGATAGTAGCAATATATAAACAGAGATCCATGTTACAAAATATAAAAGTATTATTTGTTATCCAATTAGTTCTAGTGCTTCTCTTCCCAATCTTGGTATTAGTAGGTGTGTATCTCCCCATTTGGTCTGCTGTTCCTGCCTTGGGTGTTGTATCCTTGCTATTAGTTATTAAAAATTTGAAAAAAGGTCCATTAAAAACAAGTCTGATAATAAACAATTTATCTATCATTCTTTCCCCACTTTTCTTCGTATCATTAGTGTTTTTTGTTTTTCCCTTAAATTCTCCTTCCATTTTAGGAGAGGGAAGTAGTAATATCACATTTCCAGATCTTATCTCAGAAAATTTAGGAGTTATCTTCTCTATCTTAGGTTTAGCTTTTGTCTTTATAATTTATATTGTAACAACAATAATAATTGTGATCTTATTTTTGAAAGATAGAAACCAGCAAAAGAATAAAAAATGATAATAGAAATTTTAGAAGCTTTTGAAAGCTCTCTTTTATTTTAATAGATCTAACTCTCCCCCAAGTCTCCAGTAAGATATCCCTGCTATGTTATATTCTTCTGCTAATGCTCTCCTATCTGCAATACCTTCCGGAGATTGGAAGTATGCCTTGCAAATATATCCATCACCACAATTAAAGGAAGAATAAGCCTCTCCAATATTTTCTTTATACACATATTCTATATCCGGATCATTTATGATGGCACTAAGAGCTGTAGTATATGTAAAAGCTATTGTTTTACCACTATCCCATTGGTAACCATATAGATGAACACCTAGCCATATCTTCTCTCTTGGTATCCTCTCTACAGCATACTCTAAAACATCCCTTACCCAATTTATCGGAGCAATTGGTCCGGGAATCTCTGAAGACTGAAGGGTATAGTCATATGCCATTATTCTAACCTCATCTGCATACTTACTAATCTCCGAATAATCTTGAACAATTCTTGTCTCTTGATGATCTGTGTAATTAGCATCATCCCACTTAGCAAAAACAGTAACAGATAGGATCTTATCTCTCTTTTCTAATTCTTCACTTAGCTCTTTAAGAAATTTAAGAAAATTTTCTTTGTAAGCACTATCTACCATTTCGTAATCTAGGTCTATGCCGTGAAAACCATATCTTTCAACCTCATCAATTATTTTTTCTATCTGTTTTTTGTAAGAGGAATCATCTTTAAAAGCACTAGCAGTAGATTCAAAGTCGTACGATCCGACCGTAGGAATTATCTTTATATAATTTTCTCTACAAAAAGAAACTAGCTCTTCTATCTTTTCTTCTGACACACCTCTGGAAGTTATATTTCCCTCTTTATCTACCGTGTAAAGAACGGGTAGGGCAGTATCTACAACCCCAAGATTGTTCTCTAAACTTTCCAGTCCTAAATCAAAACCCCAATCAGGAATCCAACCGGATTCTTTTAATACGTAAGGGATAACTTCCTCTTTCAATTCTTCCGATGTATTTTTCTGAGGTTCTATTTCCCCTTCTACTTCCCCTTCTACTTGATTGGGAGTATTTACATTTGGAGTAGGGAGAGTTAAAAACATAAAAGCTAAGGAAAGTAGTATTAGTAAACTTCCAAAAGCCATTCCGATTATGGGCAGGGTTTTTGTTGCTTTCATTTGTATATAATATATTACAAAGAAATCTTTTTCTCAAAATCAATAAAAAGAGTATCGTAAGGAAACTGATTATAATGCTCTTTACTAAGATATATACCATAAGGATCTCTATTTAATATTTTCTTTCCCGTTTTTATATCTCTACTAGCTTCTTGGAAGTGTAAGTGACTCTCGTCCCAAGTAGAAAATTCTCTAATATTAGGTCTACTTAGATTCTCTCTGTATTTAGGTCTTCCGTGTATTATTCCCGATGTGCCTGTATAACCGATAATATCTCCCTGCTTAACCCATTTGACATATTTACTGCCTTCCTTATGTAATCTTTTTAATTCTTGTGGAGTGTATAGGTATGATTCTTTCTTGGTAATATCATTCGAGAAAGAAAAACCATATAGTTTTTTAATCCAAGGGTATTTCCATATAAGTTTTCTTGTACTCTTTATCTTTTCTTCTATTTTCTCTTTTCCTTTTTTGTATTTTCTCCTCTCTTCATTATTTTTAATTATTCCCTTCTTGTAATCTATCTTTAATGGTTTATCTGTTTTAGCATAAATGCCATTTGCAAATTTAGAAAGATGTCCATATATTGTTATTCTTCCTCCTTTAACTTTGGAAATTTTGTAAGGGTGGTAGATCTGAATAAAATAGCCAAGTCCACAGGAAAAAGGCTTACCATTGTATAACTTTGGAGTATTATCTTCATTTAGAACTGTATATCTTTGGTAACCTGCTACGGCATAACCGTCGGCACTGGCATATACGGGTATCTTATACCCGGAGGCATAGTCTATTCCTTTATGAAAATATTGGTTAAGAATATCTCTCTGTTTTTTAGTATAAAGAAAACCTTCTACTATTGGAGCACTCTCTTTTAGGGGGTGTATTAGGTATCTGTAATTTCTAATATCTGGGGCATATCTTACTCTTACTGTGGACATATATTATATTATACAGGATAATATCTCCTAAGGAGTAACTTCTTCTTATATATCTAATATCATTCTCCCAATTTCTTTTTCTAGGGCAAATGAGGCATTTAATATTGTCTGCTCGTCAAAGTGTTTACCTATGAACTGAATACCCGTTGGCATACCTTCACTTAAACCGGAGGGTATGGATATTCCCGGAAGACCTGCTTCAGAACTACCTTCTGCAAGAACATCCGCTAATTCTCCAAAAAGGGGATTTTTGGCATCCTTGTCTTTTAGTGCTATGGATGGAGTAGTAGGTCCTATGATAAGGTCATATTCCTTAAGAATATTATTTAAATCTTCTTTAATCAGTTGTCTGACCTGCTCTGACTTCTTAAAGTATTCATCTGCGTATCCTGCGGATAATGAAAATGTCCCTGTCATAATCCTTCTTTTATTCTCTTCCCCAAATCCTTCTCCCCTTGTAGATTCATACAGGTCTATTATGTTCTTACTTTCGCTTCCTTCGTAACCGTATCTTGTTCCGTCATACCTTGCTAAGTTAGATGAAACCTCACTTCTGCATGTTATTGTGTAAACTGCTATACCGTATTTAGGATCTAATATATTCACTTCCTGTATATTTGCCCCTAATTTCTTTAATATATCTATGGCGTTAAGAAAATTCTTCCTTACACCTTCCTCTAATTCTAATTCCAGATATTCCTTAGGTAGTGCAATCTTCATACCCTTTATTTTACTTGCATCTAGATTTTCATAGTAATTAGGAACTTCTATCTTAGAGGATGTAAAGTCATTCTCGTCATACCCTGCCATAATACCAAGCATGTACGCCGCATCCTCTACACTCTTAGTAAGTGGACCCGGGCTGTCTAGTGAAGAACCCATTGCTAATACTCCGTACCTGGATACTCTTGAGTAGGTAGGTTTAAGTCCTACAATTCCACACCATGACGCAGGTAGGCGAATAGAACCTGCTGTTTCTGTCCCTATGGAGGTAGTACATAGATCTGCGGCTAAAGCAGCTGCAGAGCCTCCACTAGAGCCCCCGGGGAGTCTTTCTGTGTCCCATGGGTTTCTGGATGGTCCGAAGTAAGATGTTTCCGTTCCGGATCCATGACAGAACTGGTCTAGGTTAGTTTTTCCAATTAAAATAGCTTCTTCCTTTTTAAGTTTTTTAATAACGGTAGCATCATAAACAGGTTTGTAACCTTCTAAGATCTTGGATGCTGCTGTAGTAGGAAGTCCTTCTGTAGAGAATATGTCTTTAACAGATACTGGTATTCCTGCAAGTTTGTTCTCTTTAAGTTTGTTAAAGTCGTTGTCTAAATCCTCTGCCTGTTTGAGGGAATCTTCTGCAAAGACGCTGATGTATGTATTAAGAGATTTATCTAGTTTTTCTATTCTGTCTAGGTAGTATTGTACTATCTCTTTAGCAGATATCTCTTTTTTAACTAATTTCTCTCTTAGTTGGGTTATTGTTAGGTTCATTATTTGACTATTCTACCAAAAAGGCCAATAAATGAGAATGGAAATAGTTAAGGGAATAAGGGTTCCCACTATTACTTGTGTTAGTGTGTGTTTATTAAGTACTATTCTTGACCAACCAATTAGTGGGGAAAGTAGAAAGAGAAACATTAATGCAGGAGTATTAGGAAACAGATAGAGTAGTGTAGCAAAGAGTGTTGTAGAAAATGTCATATGTCCTGACATTTTCCAGAAGAATGTTACAGCTGTAAGAATTCCGGTAACAACAAAGAGGTTCATGGCTACGTTGGTTAAAATTTCTGCATCTAGGGTTAGTACAAAGAGGAATATTATTCCAAATAGTATGGTTATTGTAGTAAAGTAAGGTGGTCTTTCTTTTCTGTCTGTGAATTCGTAATCTGTTATCTTTCCTAATTTTTTAAGTACAAAGTAGGGGAGTATGGAGGAGAGTAGGTAGAGGAAAAATAAAAGAAGTTTTTGGGTAGTTTGTATGGGGGATATGAATACAGCAATGGTTGGGGTTAGTATCATGGTTAGGAAGCCATTGGATATTTCGGATATTATTCTTGCTATTTTTGTTTTGGGCATTGTTTATTGTAACGGAAAAGTTTGTGGATGGAAAGTGGTATGTAAGTTTCGCTTCATTTCAGAAGCTCATCAGATTTGTAACAAATGACTTACTAGTTAGAGGAGAGATTGTTTTTGTTATATATTGTACATATTTGTACCAATCTCTTCCCTAACTTTTTGACTCATTTAAGAGTCTTGTTGTTCTTTTTCCTCCTTTCTTTCTAATTCTTCTTCAAGCGCATTTATTTTTTCTTCAATCTCATAGAGATTGGAGAGGATTGCAAATCCGAACAGGAACAATATCAGGTTCGAGATGAGGAATATTACGATCTCCCAGAAAAATGCGACTTGGCAGTTTGACACTAGAAGATCTATTCCTGAAAACAAAGAAATATAAAAGAAGGCGAAACAAACATATTCGCGCCGTTCGGAAAATAGTTTCCTAAGCATTTAATCCTCCTTAAAATAGGGTTTTAAAAGAACATATGTATTATACCAAAATATAGACCTATAGTCTATCGGTCATGTATTTTAATAAATAATGGGAAGTAAGTTTCGCTTCGTTTCAGAAGCTCATCAGATTTGTAACAAATGACTTACTAGTTAGAGGAGAGATTGCTTATGTTATATTGTAGTTATTTCTACCAATTTCTCCCCTAACTTTTCTTCTCCAAGCCAATGTTTGCTAAAACACTTTAGCTAGTGAGAATTATGCAGGGTTCTTTTGTGGCTTTATTTATTTCTGCTCTAGGAGCTTGTCGATTTTTCTCTCAATTTCTCTGAGCTTTTCTGCAATTTCATACTTTTGTTCAAGCATTGAAATTCTAAACTCTGATCTTGAGAGGGTGCTGTCGACAGAGAGAGATGACTGTCTGGTCTGAATGCTCCAGAGGTCTCTTTTTATCTGACGGAAATCGTCGTCGTGCCTGCGAGCAAAGGTGATCCAGTATGTGTACCAAGCGATGAAGATGTATGCAGCAATTGCAAAGGCAACGCGGATAGCAGAATTCTTCTCTATTCCCGAAAGTAAAATTTCGGAGAATTGGTACAACATAAATATGGCCCAAGCCACGTAAAGTAATCCTAGAAACAACTCAAGTAGGGTCTCGAATAGGAGTTCGTGCTTGGAAACAAAGTTTTTAATTTTGTTCTGAATTTTCTCAAAGAAGCTTTTGCTTCTTGAGACGGTGTTCTTAAAGAAGTTTTTTTTCATTGTGCACCTCCATAGGTAAGGATAGTAAGTTAATAAGCCAAAGAACCTTGCATTTTTTAAAGATCGTTTTCCTTGTTAAACAAGGTTTAAACGGGGTTATTATATAATAATTGAGATAAAAAACAAACCTATAGAGTAAGTTCTATAAGTTAGCGGGATAAAGAAAGAGACAGGGTGTTAACCCTGTCTCTTCTAGGTAGTTTTTAGATAATATTAGAGTTGTGGTTGGTTATCTTCTTTTCTTCTTTTCCAAAGAATTAGGAAGATAGCTAATAGAGGGAGTATTACTAATGGATATATCCACCATTTAGTTGGTTTTTCCTCTGGGGTTTGTTCTTGATTAATAGGTTCTCCATTATTATCTTCTTCACCTTTAACAGCAGTAGTATCTTCTGTTATTGTTTCCTCCTCAGGAGTTTGTTGTTCCTCTGTATCTAGCAGATCTGTTTGAGAAAGAGGTAGGTAGCCACCTGTACCAAGTGCTTGAACAGGGGTTAATTTTGAGGAAGATTCATCTTTATCTTCAGTCGCTAATCCTAATACATCTTCTCCTGTTTCTGTAGTGGTAGGAGCAGGCGAGGGGATTGTGAATATAACAGTTTCTGTTTTTGTATTTCCTGCGTTATCTGTAACTCTTATGTATATTGTGTGTGTTCCGGGTTGGTTACCTACTAGGTCATTGAGGTCTACATCTGTACCTAGGATATATTCTACCCATTTAATGTTGTCTGCACTTATTTCTATTTTTTGTACTCCGGAAAGTGAATCACTAGCAGTTACATCCTTTAGTATTCCTAACATTTGATCTGCTGTGATAATTACTTTTTCAGGAGGAGTAGTGTCGTAGGTTACGTTTTCTACTACAGCTGTCTGTTCCTCATTTCCTGCAAGATCTGTTGCCTGGGCTTTTATACAGTAGATACCGTCTTCTAAGTTCCATTCGTTGTATGACCAGTCAAATGGATCAATATCCGTTTCTTTATCCGGGTTATCTATTGTAGTAAGTTCTATCCATTCTGTTCCACACTGTGATGTGGCTGTATCATAGTTTGTATAAGATAGAACTACTTTATCTACAGAATATATATCTTCTGTATAACCAATTATTTCTGGTTCTTCATTTGTTATGTAGCCAGAGGAAGGTGTGGTTATTATGGAGGTAGGGACCAAACTGTCTACTATAAAGTGCAATCCTTTGTAATCTCTAAACTGATTTATTTCTGGTTTATCTTGTCTAGTAGCATTGTCGTAGACTTGATGGTACATAAAGTATTCTCCATCTAGTAAAGTAGTACTGCAATTAGTGAAGGGTACAGGGGCTGTTAGAGGGTTTTCTGTTATTGATAGTGTGTTCTCAGAGTTTCTCCATCCACAGTATGCTTTAGAAGTTCTAGCAGTTCCATCATCGTTAGAATCAAAGATTACATAGGAATCTTGGTAGATACCAGAACCTTCATCAAAGTATTCTGCAAGGAATGTTAGTTCGCTTGTTCCTTTTACATATGCGATTGAATCAGTTATCTCAACACCATTCTTGAAATATCTGTGTAGAGCTGTAGGAGCCATAGTGTCTATTGTAATTTCTCTCTCGACAGTGGTTTCATTACCCGCAAGGTCTGTTATAGTTAATACAATTGGATAAGTTCCATCTGGAATATTTGGGAACCCTCCTACTGACCAAAAACCGCCACCTCCACCTCCAGATGTGCTGTCATAGGTTCCGATCTTTACAGTTGTCGAATAAGTTCCATTATTGTCATATGCGGTTCCATAGATTATAGGTGTGTTATCATTTGTTATAAAGTGAGAAACATACATATCTTTCAATGGATAGTATATGGAATCTATTGAACCTGTTGGTGGTGTTTTATCATAAGTTACGCTATAAGGATCTGTAAATGCTGAGCAATTGCCGGCTGCATCACAGGCACTAAATGAGAAATAGTGTTTTCCTTCTCCTTGGGTAAATTTGTCGTTGTATGATCCGAAGGGATTCATATATCCTGCAATGTTAGTAGGACTCCACGGAGAATTTTCTTTAAATGGTGATCCTGGGATATTATTCCAATATTTTAATTGATAGCGATTAGTGTCTTCAGAGGATGACAAGTTGAATGTAAATGTCTCAGAGCTAGTATAACCGTTTGTTAGGACAGGAATACCGTTAGCTGTGAGTGTGGCTGTTGGTGTTGTGGGAGACGTGTTATCAACTTCAATATAGTATGTTGCGTATTTTATATTGCTGGCATAGTCTCTAATTGATGCTCGGATAGTATATGTTCCACTTTCAAGTTCTGATATATCGATGACTGGAGAGTCATAGTTAACATTAAGTGTCCCAGGTGTAATGTCATGAGCTAATCTTCCAATTGCAATAACAGGAGAGCCTGTATTATTTTCATTGTAAATGTTGATACCCACGGTTCTGGCACCTGATAGATTGTCAGTCCCTGATACTGTGAAGCTTAGGTTCTTGTCAGTTATATTAACATTAGTAATCTCTACAGTAGGTTTTGTTTTATCTACTACAAAATGTAATCCTAACACATCTCTATATTGATTTATTATAGGTATATTCCATCTTGTAGCATTGTCATATACTTGATGTGTCATATAGTATTCACCATCCTGAAGAGAATCTACACATTTAGTAAAACTGATTTTTTCAGTAAGATTATATGTACTACTACTTGGGATATTTATTAAATTTGGACTCTTTCTCCAAGTACAGAATGCTTTTTTGCCATCAGTACTAAATTTAAATGAACCATCATCTTGTGCTTCAAAGATTACAAATGAGTCTTGGTATAGTCCAGAAGAGGGAGTGGTATCTGTATATTGAGCTGTAAAAGAAAGTTGGTCAATTCTTTTGACATAAGTAATCGGATTAGCTGTTTCGTCTACGACAATTCCATTGTTATAGTGTGTATATATAGCTGTTGGTGGGTTGGTATCTATGAATATGTCTCGAGATACCGTTTCAGTATTCCCTGCATTGTCTGTCCCCACTATTTCTAAGGTATTTGTTCCATCTCCAAGTGCTGCCAATTCTACTATCCAATATGTACTACCATCGTATACTGCAGTTTGTTCATTTACAGTAACAGATTTCATTCCTGATAATGAATCAGAGGCTGATATTAGCACTATTGGCGTATTATCACTTGTATTTATATTTGTTGTATCTACAGGAACTGATGGATATCTGTAATCATAGTGTCTAAGACCTTCAAAGGATACTGTTGGCTCTACTGTATCCATTGTAAAATATCTAATTGCTTCTGAGTTAACATTCCCATATCCGGCATTATCGCCTGCATGAATACGAAGCATATATGTTGTACCATTCACCAAGTTTCTAGTATCTATAGTACATGAAATATCTGCATGTTTATGATCATCACTGTATGTCAGTACTGTTGTTCCAGATTTGCAACCAGATTTCCAAGTTCCCCCATTTTGTGTTCTTACATCAAAGAATACAGACCTTAAAGCTACATTATCATCTGCAATTCCTGTTACATTAAAATCACCTGACACATATGAATTATCAGCGGGTGCCGAAGTTAGTTTTGCTGTTGGACTGTGAGTATCATAATAGATTACAAAAGGTTCTGAAGGGTCCGAAATTCCATTAACATTTTTTGCTATTACTTGGTATGAGTATTTACCATTGCCGTATGCTCCGAATCCGTTATATTTTTTTAACCATGCATTCGTATTAGGACCTTGATAACTTAATTTCGTTGTTCCATCAGGGAAAGTTCCCAAAATACGATACCCTGTTACTAGATCAATAGGATTAGGTTGCCACAATAGTTCAAGATTATTACCGTTTGGTTTTGCGGTTTTATTGATTGTGCTCCCGTTAAGTAAGTATTGACTGTCATATTGAAACTTTGCAGTTAATCCTGTTGGGGTAGATGGTAGATCACTACTCAAGGCTGTCATACTCTCGTTTTTATACCATGGAGAATATTTAACAGCGCCAATAACTGCTGACCCTATTCCACCCGGATTTGTGTCCAAAACACTATTATCGCCAGATACGGTGTCTTTCGGTCCAGTAGCATCTCCCCACCAGTTTTTGGTAGCATCTACAATATTTACTATGCTAGTATTAAGGATACCGGATTGATTATTACTAGTAATGTTATTTAGATTAATACTAACTTCATTACCATCCACACCATTATCAATCCATATACCACCTGAATCTTCATCTTCTGCAGTATTGTTTCCAGTAATTGTGTTAGATTTAATGACTGTTCCAGTTGGAGGATTACCATAGAAATTGCAGATATCAATTCCATCGTAAGTACTATTAGTAATGGTGTTCTTCTCTATTGTAGTGTTAACTGATTTGTCCTGAATTGAAATACCATAAGTATTTCCATCAACCGTATTGTTGTGTATCAGGGTGCCAGTAGCAGTGAGTCCGTTGGAATCCCACATATAACCAGCAACTGCAATACCAGTCTCGTTATCTTCAACTATGTTGTTGTCAATTTCGACATTGTCTGACATGGCAACCAGAATACCGCTTCCCGTCCAGTCTGTACCTGGCCAACCATTACCACTTACGGTATTACTAGTAATCTCACCAGTTGCTCCCCAGCCAATCTGGATACCGTTTGGTGCCCAAGTCACAGGTACTCCCATACCAGGTCCAGTTATTGTGTTGTTTGTGATTACAGCACGAGGAGTAGGATAAACAGATGGATTTGTCCCATTCGAGTCGCCACTTGCTCCTATCCCACCCCTAGCATATCCACTAACATTATTTTCTGTTATGGTAATATCGGAATCACCATATACTTGAATGCCAAAAGTTTCTTTCCCATCAATATGCATATTTTGGACGGTGTTCCTAGAGATGGTTCCATTAGCATTTCGAAGAAGAATTCCTGCTGAACGTTGATTTGGAACTCGGTCATTACCATCAACTATAAAACCAGTGATAGTAACCTGTATCGTTCCCGTACCGGTTATATTATGTCCAGTATCAGCGGTTCCACCGAAAGCAAAAACAACTGGCTCCCAATTGTTAGGGCTTTCTGGGAAAGTAAGAGTAGCTGGTGAAGCAGGTGCTTTGATCGTGGGATTATCAATACCTTGAAGCGTCAAACTTTCATTGATTATTACTTGTTCTTGGTATGTTCCTTCTGCTACATTAATGATGTCTCCAGAAGTTGCAGCATCTATTGCCTCCTGTATTGACATCCCAGGAATAACCCAATATTTTTCTTCTAGAATATCATATATAAGAATGTCTGAATAGGTATATGGAGTTGTTAAGCCTACTAAACCATTTGCAAACAGTTTTGCATTCTCTAAACTCTCCTGATAGAACCATTGTTTATTCCCATCACTTCTTAATGTATAAACAATATGACTAAATTTAGTTGGTATCGTGACATTTGTAATGTCAGGATATGCCGATGGATCTTTTTCTAAAAGAAGTGATACTATTTCTGAAGCATTAAAATCTTCCGAGAAAGAAACATTATTAACACCTCCGGCATAAGATATTCCTTCCGTTTGTACCGATACACCACCCCAAGCATTATTAGCAGTTGTAACAGTTCCAACTTTAATATCATTAGAATCTTTTATCATTAACCCAAATCCTTCGGTAGTATTTTGGGCTACGATATTATTTAAAATAGCACCATTTACACCATTTAGATCTATTGCCGTTCTTTTACTATCCTTAACAAGAATTTTTCTTAATTCAATATTTGTACTACCAGCAATCTTGAAAGTATAGGAACTAGATGCACCCATAACTGTCATATTTTTGAATATAATCTGATCTGCTTCATGAACATGAATTCCGTATGATGTACATGCAGTGTTATTAATAACAACACCACTTCTCGATTCTCCTATCAATTTTATTTTCTTTCCGGAAATATCCAAGCATTCATTGTATGTACCATTTTGAATATTAATAACATCCCATTCCGAATCACCATTTAACTTAGCAGCGTTAATAGCTTCTTGTATTGTGTCATAGCAAGTTCCTGTATTCGAACCTATTGTACAAGTGCTACCATCTGTAACCCCAAAAGCCACCACAAACACCGTAAAATGCTCTAACCCTTTTATTTCTATTACATTTTCATTAACTATTAGGTTATTATCTATACTCTCATATGTATTACCATCCTCACTATACTTAACCTCTACATCCTTACTCTCTGTAGTATTAGGTAATGTAAGATCATATACAAATGATCCATTACTCATACTAGATCTAATATCCCAACCATAATCATCTGAAGTATTTAATAATTCCTTCTCTTCTTGAGTTAGTAAAACCTTACTAATTACTAAATTACCCTCTTCAGTTATATTAGTAAACTTTACCTTTACATTTGCATTATCCGGATACACATACTCCTCATTAACAACTACCTTAGGTACTGTATATACCCCATCCTCATATGTGAAAAGAGGCTCTTCTACAACCTCCGGTATAACCTCCTCCTCTAAAATATTGGGATTTGCTATCTCAGCAGGATCTGATATACCCTCATCCAATATATCTTCACTAGTATCTATATTGCCAGAAACATCCTCCATAACCACACCAATAGCCTGTGCAGAAGGAACAAAGGTATATAGAAGAACAAATAAACTAACAAATAGTCTATTGAAAGGAAAATGTTTGAGAAATCTTCTCATTAAAAAATAACTAATAATTTATTCTTTTTAATGAGAACTTACTAGGGGCATAGTAGTCCCCATTGTTTACATACCAAAATATAGAACGTTTTAAGAATGATGTCAATATTTAAGTAACAGTTCTGTTACACTGTCTTTTTTCTTAGTAACAACAAAAACCCTATGCAATGCCCTAGTAATACCTACATAAAATAACCTAATACTTAATTCGTCAGTACTGTAATAATTACTATTTAAATCTGCAAAAATAACACTGTCAAATTCCAAACCCTTAGCATTCTCTATAGGAAGAATCTGTAAACCACCCTTATAGTCAGACTCCTTATAACTAACCACCTGCCTGCCTATAACATCCTCATACTCTTTAAATATGGGGTAGAGAATATCCGCATGATCCCTATCTCTACAAAGAAGAGCACAGGTAACAGCACCCTTCTTAAATTGGTCTTTTATTAAAGATATTAACTCTTCTATTTTATCTTTACTTAGATCTTTAATATCTCTGTCATATTCCAGTATCCCAACTTCATCCCCGTGCCTTAAAACAGCCTCAGGTAATTTGTAGGACTTAGGGAATCTGCCTTCAAATACCTTGTTTGCAAAATTTACAATCTCTATGGTTGTTCTGTAACACTTCTGCAGTTGGTAGTACTGTGTATCTTTGTTTGTAATATCTTTTATGAGGTTAATAACATCATCCCAATCTCTAATGTAAAAAGGTGCGATTATTGACTGTGCCAAGTCTCCCGCTATTGTTATATTCCCGCTCTTAGCTACCATAACAAGAGTAGCCAACTGTACAAAACTCATATCCTGAGCTTCATCTACCATTACATAATCTTTCTCATACTGTTTAATTCCGTTTATTTTAAGATGAAGATATACCATGGGAGCTAAATCTTCCATTCTGTAATTCCTAATACCACCGTCTTGTGTAAGACCTTCTAAACTGTACTTAGAGATCTCTCTACTTACCAAGTCTGTCTTAAACAGATCTTTGTAAAGAGAATAGATATTACATTTTTTTCTAAAGTAGGAAGAAATATTCTTTTTATGGTTTAGATCTATGTCGTTTGTAGCATCATAGAAACCAGTAGTTGCTTGTTTAAATTGTTTTTTAGCAAAAGTATATTCTACAGCCAGATCTAGGCGCTCTAGCATATCTATATTGGGGAATTCCTTTTTAAGTTCAAAGTATCTATTTTCAATACTATCTTTCCCGGAGTAGGGGATATTCTCTAAAAGATCTTCTTCAAATTTTTCAAAGTATCTTTCAAGAACATTAAGAAATTCCAAAGACCCTTTGTAGGATTTAATATCTAAGTCAGATTTCTTGTTAGAGATTGTAAATCTGTCGTTCCAGCCTAAGACGGATTTAGCCCAGAAAAGATATGTTTCCGTATCTACTTTACTAACACCAAGATTAGGAAGAACATCTGAGACATAGTCTATGAACAATTGGTTAGGAGCAATAATTAGGCTGTTATTCGAACTAATCTGATCCTTATGTGCGTAGAATATGTATGCTAATCTGTGTAGAAGTATTGTTGTTTTACCACTTCCTGCGACACCTTGTATGAGGATTGGCTTGTTTAGATAGTCTCGGATAATTGAGTTCTGTTGTGCTTGGATGGTAGATACAATATCTTGAAGTTTCTTTCCTAACCTTTCATTTAGTTGTGAAAGTAGGAATTCGTCTGCTGCAACATTTCCGGATCTAGCATCATATATTCCTCGTATTCTTCCTCGGGATATTTGGAATTGTCTTTTCTGTAGTAAATCTCCTCTTCTTTCTCCACTAGGGGCTATGAAGGAAACATTGTTTTTAGGTCCGCTGTTTTGGTAGTAAAGATTGGCAATGGGAGATCTCCAGTCCGTTATTAATGGGATATGTGTTTGTTCATCTATTAAGGCAAATTTTCCTATGTAAAGAGAAAGGGGATTGTCTGTTCTTGAGTCGTATGGTTTAAATTGGATTTTACCAAAGTAAGGGGAATCTAGTGCAATTATTTCGTTGTTGGTTCTATCTACAATTTCTAAGATTTTGTCCAGTATCTGGTTATATATTTTCTTAGCAGAGGCTCTTTCATCCAGATCGCTTTCTGTTTCTATGAGGTATATTTGGTGTTCTAATTCTTCTTGTAGTTGTTCTAATCTTTTAAGGAGGTTTTTAATGGAGTCTCTTTTAATATGTACTACTCTTTTAAGATTGGGGTATTCTTCCTCTTCTAATGGAGAGAGGGCTTTTAAGTCACTGAAATCTGCAACCTTATCTACATCCCTATATAGAGGGTGTAAGTACTGTTTAAACGTTTGCATGATTAATTTTTAGGCATGAAGTTACAAGAGGAGAGTATATATTAAAGAGGGAGAAAATACAAATGAAATGTGTTATATTAATCTACAATGAATAACCAACTAAAGTTATTACTCTATATTGCTTTTATAGCAATAGCCATCTTTTATTTACAAGACAGCTTCGGCTTTTTAGATATCTCCCTAGTAGATAACAAAGAACCTGTACAGGAAGAAAAAGAACCTAAACAAGAGGAAAATGTTATAGTTAACGAAGTTAAGGAAGATGAATATGTAGAGATATCCATAGGACAAGGGGAAGTTATTAAAGTTAATATAGAAGTAGCAGATACAGAGGCTCTTAGAACATTGGGACTTTCTAACAGAAGGTATTTAGGAGATTATGACGGAATGCTTTTTGTGTTTGATGAAAATGTAAACATTCCCTTTTGGATGAAGGATACCTTTATTAATTTGGATATTATATTTATAGATGAGAAGGGTTTTATAGTAGATATTAAAGAGAATAACGAACCCTGTTCGGATTCCTACTGTCCTCAGATTCTTTCTGACCAGGAATACAGATATGTTTTGGAAGTAAACGGAGGGTTTGCTCAAACAAATGGAGTAAAGGAGGGACAAAGTATAACCATGCACTTGGTATCCAAGCAGTAAGATGGTATAGTTTCCGAGTAATTTAGTTTAGATTTTAGCAATATGATAAATTCCTTAGTTGACTGGTTAGTTCAGGCAATAGACTCACTCGGTTATTTAGGTGTCTTTATTGGTGTATTTCTTGAAAGTTTTCTTGCCCTTATTCCTAGTGAAATAATATTACCCTTCTCCGGATTTGTTGCTTCCAGAGGGTCTATGAATATTGTTTTGGTTATTATTACCGTTGGTGTAGGTGCGTATTTGGGAAGCTTGCCTTTCTATTTTATAGGTTTGTGGGGAGATGATTTTGTAGAAAAATTTTTAAAGAAGTATGGTAAGTACTTATTTATATCTCAAGATGATCTTGAAAAGGGATACAAAGCCTTCGAAAAACATGGTAACAAGATAGTATTCTTCGGTAGGTTTATACCTTTAATTAGATCAGTTATATCTTTCCCTGCTGGTGCTGCGAGAATGAAATTCCCGATATTTTCCATATATACCATCCTCGGAAGTTTACTGTATGCTACAGCATTATGTTTAGGTGGTTATTATATGGGAGAGAATTGGACAGTGATTGCGGGTTATATTAATCAGTACGAGAGCATAGTTTTAGCTCTGTTATCTATTGCTATTCTTATTTACATCTGGAGAGGTATGAGAGAGGTTATAAAAAACTCAAAAAAGAATGAGCTAAAGAAAGAGAAAGAACCAGAGAAGTAAAGAAGAGTAAGAGGAATTTTAATATATTTTTATTAAAGACTTTCCGGTCATATCAGAAGGTTGTTGTATTCCCATTAGTTGTAAAACAGTAGGTGCTACATCACAGAGTGCTCCGTAGGGGAGTATTCTTGGTGTGATATCTGTTCCGGCAAGTATAAAAGGAACGGGATTTATGGAGTGTTCCGTATTCATAGAATTATCCTCATTAAGCATCTCTTCTGCATTACCGTGGTCTGCAGTAACAATTACAGCTCCCCCTAGGGAGGTGAACTGGTTTACTAATTCCTTTGTACAGTAGTCAATTGTTTTAACTGCTTTTATAGCTGCTTGGATATCTCCGGTATGACCGACCATATCTGCATTGGCAAAGTTTAGAAGAACAAAGTCATAGGGCATACCATTTAGTCTCTTTTTCAGTAGCTCCGTCATCTCTAAAGCACTCATCTCCGGTTTTAAGTCGTAGGTAGGAACTCTGGGAGACGGTACTACTATACGATCTTCCTTAGAATACGGAAGAGGTTGTCCTCCGTTAAAGAAATATGTTACATGCGGGAACTTTTCCGTTTCTGAAATTCGCAGTTGTCTCAGTCCCATAGAATCTACAATCTTGCCCAAGGGTAGATCAATATATTGCTTGGGAAATATTACATTTACAAGTAGATCTTTTCTGTAATCCGTCATTGTTGCAATATAAAGATTGCTTATCGGTTCTCTAACAAAACCCATGAAGTTAGGAGATACAAAAGCCTCTGTGATTTGTATGGCCCTATCCGGCCTGAAATTTACCATTATGACAACATCATTGGGTTCAACCTTCCCCGGGTTTATAACAGCCGGTTCTATAAATTCATCCGTAATACCCATCTCATAAGAGAAGTTAATGGCTGTATGGTAAGTCGGAAACTTTTCACCCATGTTTTTTTCAAAAAGGTAATAAGCCCTCTGTGTTCTATCCCATTTTCTATTCCTGTCCATTGCAAAATATCTCCCGATAATGGTTGCTATCTTTCCAAGACCTCTTTCTAGACAGAATTTGTCCAGTTCAACAAGATATTTTAGTGAAGCATTAGGAGCAGTATCTCTCCCGTCCGTAATGGCATGGATATATAGCTCGTTTTGAAAATTTAATCTAGCAAAATAATCAACCAAAGCCTTGAAGTGGTTAATATGTGAATGTACCGAACCGTCACTTACCAGTCCTATTAAATGAATATTACTATTGTATTTTTGTGCGTGTGCAAAAGCATTTTTAAGGGTGTTATTCTTATAAATAAGTCCACTCTCTATAGCCTTGTTTATCCTCGGCAAATTCTGTAAAACAGGAGTACCCGCTCCGAGATTCAGATGTCCGACCTCACTGTTTCCCTTAACATTGGGAGGAAGCCCTACCGCTTTTCCTGAGGCAAGAAGATATGTTCTTGGAGATGTTGACCAAAGTTTAGCAAGATTATCCGGCTTAGCTAAAACTACTGCGTTACCGGGACCTTTTGGAGCTGCTCCTACACCATCTAAGATTATTAATAGAACTTTCTGTTTTGCATTCATAGGCAGTTGTTGTATACATTGTGGCATATTTTGAGAATTTATTCTATAATCTCAACTGCAAATTAGTAATATTTAAAGATAATTATTATGGACACCAATGTAATCAAGAAAGTTGAAGAGAGTTTTTACAAAAAAAGACCGGATGTTAGGGTCGGAGATACTGTAAAACTACATTTAAAAATTAAGGAAGAGAAAAAGGAAAGAACACAGGTCTTTGAAGGTGTTGTTATTGCAATCAAGGGTGTTGGTTTAAGTAGAAACTTGGTGGTTAGAAAGATCTCCTACGGAGTAGGGGTAGAAAAGATTGTTCCTTTACATGCACCAGCGTTAGAAAAGATAGAGGTTGTTAAGAGAGGTTCTGTAAGAAAGTCTAAGCTTTACTACTTAAGAGAAAGGGTTGGAAAGAGAGCACTTAAAGCCGGAGAAACAACAAATATATATTTAACAGATGAAAAAGAGGTAGGAGTGGAAATACCGGTAACAGGAGATGTACAGGAAGAATTACCACAGGAGATGGAAGATCAAAGAGAAGAGGTTGAAGAGAAAGAAACGCAGGAGTAGTTCAATTGGTTAGAATGTCTGTTTTCCAAACAGAGGGTTGCGGGTTCGAGTCCCGTCTCCTGCTTTTGCAACCCCGTTTGTACTACTAATTATCCACAATTTGTAATATAATCATAGGTATGAAAAACGTTGATGTACCCCTCTGGGACAAAGGTGATGACACAGATTCCTTTACTA
This sequence comes from Candidatus Dojkabacteria bacterium UBA4813, assembly GCA_002402455.1. GTDB lineage: Bacteria > Patescibacteriota > Dojkabacteria > SC72 > SC72 > UBA2177. The sequence goes on along the minus strand of DHFX01000007.1, from coordinate 13,297 downwards.
AAGGTGGGGTTTTAGGTTCATCTCTTAAACAATCTCCTCTCGGAAAATCTCCTCTGGTTAAGAAACTATACAAACAGATTCTCGGAAGAGAACCTTCTTCTAGAGAAATGGCTTACTACAAGTACACCCTAGCAAAGAAAGAGGACATAACAAAGAGATTACTGGAAAGTGAAGAGCATAAAAAAATTTTAGAAAAAGCCCAAAAATATCCCGAACTTGAAGAAACTAATTCAAAATTAAAATCTAAAGTTTTAAAGCTTGAATCTAAGATAAAAGATAATGAAGAGGAATTTAAACAACTTCAAAGTTTACTAAAAGAGAAGAATGCAACAATAAAAGAGCTAAGAAGGACAAAAGAAGTGCCTCCCTACCTAGATGGAGCTGTTTTAGAAGAAGACGGTGTCCATTACAGCGTTTCAAAAGCACCATTGAAAGAAGTAGTAAAGAAAGAAGAAAACTTCTGGGACAGATTACGTTATTTAATAATGGGAGAATAATGAACACAAAAATATTTGCGCAAAGATTAAAAGAAGCAAGAGAGCAGAAGGGGTATTCTCAAAAAACCCTAGGGATGAGAGTAGGACTCTCAGATAAATCCATTAGTATGTATGAAAAAGGTACGGTATATCCCCCGGTAGGAAACCTTTTAAAAATAGCTAAAGAATTAGACAAAGATATTTCTTACTTTCTTGAGGATTAATTTCTCTGTCGGTATTTTACAAAGCTTACCAACTGGGTGGTGTTAGCCATTTCTTTGCTTTCTTCGCATATTTTTTTACTACAATGACGGCTACAATTATTACACCTGCAAACCCGATAAAGATAAGTCCAAATTTTAAAACATTCATCCAAGTGTAATGAGAACTAACAGGTTGAAGAACTAAATTGTCACTAAATACTACATTGTCTCCTACGGAATTAGCGTAATTTGTATCATGTTGCCAAGATATTACAGATACCGAGAAATCATAAACACCTCCTCTTAATGGTTTAATTCTTCCTTCAAAAACATATGTTTGATCTTTTTGTAAGGATACAAATTCATCGTGCTTTGGAAGTGCTTCAATAGTTGTGGGCATATTCCAAAGGATCTGTGTTTTGGGAGAAACTATGTGAGGAGTCACAGTAAGAGTATATGGTACATATTGTCCAAAGGGAGTTTGTGGTCCTCTTTCGAGAGTAAGGTCAAAATATTTCTCTTCTGTTTCTATATCATTTACAGCTAACACATGATCCGACATTAGTACCGCAATTAAAACAGTGAAAGAGATTGTTAATAAATAGAGCGATTTCTTCATTTAAGTATCTTATTAACACTTAGCTTATATATTAAAAAAGCATTTCTTGCCTCTTCCTTACTTATTGCGTAATCATTATGAACGACCTTGTTTCGCATTTTATGTGTATCCCAAAGACGATTATACTCTCTTTTTCTAAATATCCTCTCGGCATTTTTAAGATTTTCTCCACATGGTAAATCATTTCTAAAATATAACTGAAGAGACTTAGAAAGTATGTTATCCAGTTTAATGATCGCATCTCTTCTTACTGCCAACTCCTCGCTATTAATAGATTTTTCAAAAGAGTAGAGTTCTTTAAAAAGTTTTTCTCTTTTCTTTTGGTCAATCTTTTTTGTATTAAGTGAAGATAATACAAAAAGGACGGCTATTAAAACCAATATGATTACCGAAAGAAATAGTGGATCGTCCATCACTTTTTCCTCTTTTTAAATAATTTAGCAAAAGATTTTTTCACTTGTTTAAAAGTCTTTTTATTTTTTAACTTTATTAAAAAGTATAACAGAAAAAGAAGTACACAGAAAACTAAGATAGATAAAGATTTCGAAATAATTGAGATATGCAGGGGAACTTCCTGTTCAACCTCTGTTCCGAGAGTTTCATCTGTTTTATATCTATCTAAATTTGAAAGAGTAGTTTCAACAAAGATATTAGTAAAACTAATTTTGTCATGTGGGATATTGAACTGTAGAAAATTCTCTTGGTTTGGTAGCAATATATCTGATTGCATATTTTTAATAGGGTCTGTGTATTTTGTAAGGTTTTCTATGTTCGATTTTGAGATGACAATATTGTTTAAGGCAATATTTCCTTCATTTTTTAATTTTAACAATCCCTTGGCGTATGGCTTAGTTATACTGAAGTCTTCTATGGTAAAGAGTGCGTCGATACTAAATTGGGGTTGAATATCTTTTGTAGTTTCTGCTTTAACAATAAAGTCGGTGTCCTGAAAAAAGGATATTTTAGGTGCTACTGCAGATTTACCTCTCCTTATTATTGTTATATGGTCAAGAAAAGGACTACCGTAAAGGTTTTTGTCAAAGTATTCCTCTAGGAACGGATCTGCTGTTACCCATCTGTTTTGGTTTGTATCTAAATATTCAACCCAGTGATGGTAAAATCCGTCTGAAGTGTATCCTGTTATATTTGAGATGTACCCTACCACAAGTCTACTTGGAACATTGTAATTTCTAAGGAGGGCAATATAGAAGTCGGAATAATCTATGTTACTTGCATTATTAGGTGCCTCCGTAAGTGTCTGAGCGCCTATTCTGGAGCTGGATTCTATCCCAAGAGGTATTTCTTTATTGTAATTTAATCTTTCTATTACATATTGATAAATATATTTGTAAAAAAGCTCTTTCTCTGCATCTTCTAAGGATTTTACATCGTCAAAAGTGGGAGGAATTGTCAGACCTTTTTTCTCCAAGAAAGTGTTAATCCTTCTAAATTCAGTGTTATTTGTGATTGACCAGTAACCGGTTTTCTGTGTTAGAAATGAACTTACTTCTTCTGTAGTTTCTAAATTCTCTGTTTTAAGAATGTATCCGGATATTTTACAATTTACGGTTTCTTTAGGTTTTACAATGTACTTGAAGATATAATTGCCGTCTTCATCTTTTAGAGAAGAGGTAGGAGTAGGGGAGACATCTTCCCAGATAATGGTTTGTGTGGGAGTATCGGAAGGTAGGTATATTTCAAATGTTTGATTGTCATCTTTAAGGGTATTTGAAAAGACTTTGTTTATGTCAAATTTATAAAGTAGTTTTTCTCCAAACACTATTGAAAGCTTAGGGTTTTGTGGTTGTTCTATTAAAACAACATATTTGTCCTCAACTGCTTTAATATTCTGTATGGGATCCGAAGACCAGAGTGGTTCCCCCATATCTTTTGGGTATTTAATTACAATTGATCTTGTTGTGGTGTTAAATATTGTAGAAGAAATGTTGAAAGAAGGTTCTTCTTCTCTTGGTATTGAGTATTTTATTAAAACTTCAAGTGGAGAGTCTGGTCTGACAACCCCATTGTTTAGATTTATTAAAACCTCTGTATTGGAACCTCTGTTAAATGTCGTACATTCAAGCTCTTCGCCTGTTTTGAATTTATTACAGGTAACTCGCAATCTTTCTATTGGGATAATAGCTGTGTAGTAGGATATTACTCTCGGGGAGGAGCTGGTGATTTCCATGATAACTTCGGTTTCTATTGTTTTTTCTGTAATAGTGTGTTCAAAGTCAACATTAGTGTTGAAATTTGAGGTCGTAGTTTCAGCCATTACTTGGGAAGTAGTAGTTAATCTAAAAACACTTAAAACGAGTGAAAATAGCGAAACTGTGGTAAAAAGTAAAAGAATATTGCTATATTTCGATAGAGTCCTCTTTAAATAACCAGTCAAATTTCTCATACTTTCTCATTATTTGCTTATTTATTGGTGTCTTGGGAGTTACCCCGAGATCATTTCTTATCTTGTCCCAATCTACTTTTTCAATTTCATTAACTATCTTAAAGCTAGGATTGCGAACAGTTTCCTGCTTAGCATTCTTTCTAATAATATAATAAGCTAAACCATTTTTTTCATCAAGAACAACACGAGGTTTTGCATTTAGGCTGTGGTACTCTGCAAAGATGAGATTGCAGTTCTGCCTTGTATTAACAACAACAGCTTCATAACCTGGAGGAATAATAATCTTGTCTTTTTTTCTAACACTAACCTTTATAACTCTATTTTTCCTTGGGCTTATATATCTTTGGATTAAAACTGTTGCACTTCCATAGACAAAGTCAAAGATTCTTGGGTATTTAGTACACCTAGTGGCTCTTGTTTTGACAAATTCTATTCCGGCCAAATTGGGAGGAAGTAAATAGAAGTTAATCACTATATCTTTTTGTTTGTATAGGTCGTGGTTGTCTAGTTCTTTATATTTCTTGTAAAAAATTTCCGGGCAATTAAGTTCTTTGTTTAGGAGTTGGCTCCTAACGTCGTCTATTGTTATCTCTATTTTTTCTTTGAAAGAAAAATCTTTTACTTGCAGTTCTTCCCCATCGTATATTATAGGAAAACCGCAACTACTTCTTAAGTCAATTCGTGCCATAAGGGCTATTATACCATATGAATGTTATTCTCTTGAAAACGATTTGAGTAATTCGGAGAGAACAAATGCTATTATTATGTAGAAAAGCAAAGCGACAAGGGGTGTTAATTCCAAGGTAAAGTTATTGATTTGAAGAGAACTTGTAACTATGCCTTCAAAAGGTTTTACAAATGTTGTACTTGTATTAAAGACCCAATTTGCAAGGTTATTCTCCAGATTTGCATTGATTACCAAGAGTACAATCCTGGTTATTATTAATCCCTCTACGAATATTATACCGAAGTAGGCCAGTCTTATTATGAGTTTTAACATAATTAAAGATTTTCTAAATTATTTACATAGTATTCTAACTCATTCATGTATCTTGTTACACCATGAGCCCAAAGATCCAGGCCCGTTTCTCCACAGGGAGGACAGTAAGTATCTTGAATGTCAAAGGGAGTTAGGTCTGTTCCATATCCTAAAGCAAGTCTTTCTGTAACATGGGCTATAGATTCTTCCCAGTCATCAAAGACACTCCATCCGGCTTCATTCTGCTTTATTCCTCTCCATCCCCAGGCATTGTGTGAACCCTCCGGTAAGAGATTTCCGAAGGCAGATTCTACACCGGAGATGGAGGCTACTAATCTCCAATCCAGACCGTATCTGTCTGCCTCTATTATAAAGATTTCGGCATATGGGGCCATCGGAGAGTGGTAGTCGTTCAAAAATTTACTCATAGCCAGTACCCTTGGATCTAAAGTAAAGAACTTGGACTCTATAATCGGCTTCTCTGTATTTTCAATGGAAGAGAGATTATATTCTCCGGCATAAACATGGATGTCAAAGACTGGAGACAAAGAGTTAACTTCTACATTAGAAGTCTGTCTTGCAATATTTCCCAAGCTTTTTGTTAAAAACGCCTCTGTATAGGGAGAAAGAAAAAGATAATAGGCTAAAACAAGAATCAATACAACAGAAGCTCTAGTAATACTGGAGTCTTTAAATTTCTTTGTTAGAGAAAGATTTGACTTTTCTCGGTGGGTTTCTGGCATAATAATTTAGTATATCAAATTGGGGCAATATTTGTTATGTTCACACACTTACACTTACACACAGAATATTCTTTACTTGACGGAGCAATTAGGATTCCGGAGTTAATAGAGAAACTTAAGGCGGAGAAAATGAACGCTTGTGCAATTACGGATCATGGGAATATGTACGGTGTTTATAAATTCCAGAAAGCTATGAAGGACGAAGGATTGAAGCCTATAATTGGCTCGGAGATATATATCGCTCCAAGGGGTATGGATCAGAAAGAGCATGGGATAGATGATCAGTACTTTCATTTGGTTGTTTTAGCGAAAAATTTACAGGGGTATAAAAATTTAATGAAAATAGTCTCTGTTTCTCACATGGAGGGTTTTTACTACAAACCAAGAATAGATGTGGAAACTTTAAGTAAATATTCAGAGGGTTTAATTGCTCTTTCTGCCTGTTTGGCAGGTCCTATAAGCCAACCGATTTTAAAAGGGAATTTTAAAGAAGCCCTTGAGACTGCTAAGAAATACAAAGAGATATTTAAGGACAATTTTTATATTGAGCTTCAGAGAAACGGTATGAAGGAGCAGGAGATTGTTAATGAAGGGCTTCTTAAAATAGCAGACGAATTAGATTTACCATTAGTTGCAACATGCGATAGCCATTATCTGGACAAGGGAGATGCACAGATACAAGAGATTCTATGGTGTATTAGTGATGGCAACACTATGGACGACCCTCAAAGGAGGAGGATGCCGACTAATGAATTTTATGTAAAGACACCTAAGGAGATGGAAGAGTTGTTTAAAGATATTCCACAGGCAATTGAAAACACTCAAAAGATAGTAAACAGCGTTGAAGAGTATGATATAACCTTCGGTAGAATAGAGAACCCCTACAAAGACTTACCCAAAGGGATAACTTCGCATGAATATCTTAAAAAACTCACCTATGAGGGAGTTGAGAAAAAGTACGGGAATTTGTCCAAGGAATTAAAGGATAGAATAGATTATGAATTGAAAATAATCCACGACAAGGGCTACGATGACTATTTTCTGGTTGTTAGAGACATTGTTAGATTTTGTAAAGACAACGATATTGTTGTAGGAATGCGGGGTTCCGGTTGTGGTTCGGTTGTAGCTTATGTCGTGGATATTACAGATATTGAACCAATAAAATGGGAGTTATATTTTGAAAGATTTCTTAATCCGGAAAGACCTAGTCCTCCTGACTTTGACATTGATATAGCAGATAAACGCAGAGATGAAGTCATAGAGTACACAATAGAGAAATATGGAATAGATAATGTAAAACAGATAGGAACATTTAGTAAGTTACAAACTAGGCAAGCCATTAGAGATGTTGCAAGGGTTATAGGTGTTCAGCTGGAAGTAGCAGACGAACTCTCTAAAATGGTGGAAATAGTCTTCGGGAAGAGTAAGGATATTGACTACATGCTTGAACATAATCCGGAGTTTGCTCAGATAATAAATTCTTCAGAAAAGACTCGGTATCTTGCAGATGTAGTTCGTAGAGTCTCCGGTCTTTGTAGAGGGGTTTCTACACATGCCTGTGGAATTATTATTACCCCACAACCGGTTGTAGAATATGTTCCTATCCAAAGGGATGCTCACGGTGGAGGTATGGGTATGAGTCAATACGAAATGTCGGATCTGGAAGCCATCGGGATTATGAAGTTTGACTTTCTTGGTCTTAGGAATCTGAATATCATTGGATCCGCACTTAAAAAGATAGAAGGACGAGAAGGGGAGAAGATAGATCTTGCAACGATAGACACAAAAGATAAAAAAACTTACGACTTAATTAAATCCGGTCATACTGTAGGAATATTCCAATTGGAAAGTGAAGGTATGAGAAGAACAATAAAACTGTTAGAACCGGAAACAATGGAAGATATCTCTTACATCCTTGCAGCATACAGACCCGGTCCTATGCAGTTTATCTCGGAGTATGCAGAGGTTAAAAAAGGCAAACAGAAACCGGATTACATAATAGACGACCTTAAACCAATTCTTTCAGTAACCAACGGGGTTATCTCTTACCAAGAGCAAGTAATGAAAATTGCTCAAGTTGTAGCAGGTTACTCTCTTGGAGCTGCAGACATTCTTAGAAGAGCAATGGGGAAAAAGAAATTAGATGTAATGAAAGCAGAAAAACCGGTATTCGTAGAGGGTGGTGTAAAACTTGGGTATAAAAAGAAAGATATGGAAAAAATCTGGGAAAGGTTAGTTCAGTTTGCTAATTACGGTTTTAACAAAGCACATAGTGCATCTTACGCAACAATAGCCTACTGGACAGCCTACTTGAAAGCACATTACCCACTAGAATACATGGCTGCTCTTCTAGAGGGAGATCTAGAAAAATTCGATAGAGTCATTTTAGACCTAGTAGAATGTGAGAGGCTTGGTATAGAAGTACTTCCTCCGGACATAAACAAAAGTGATTTTTATTTTACAGTTGAAGGAGATAAGAGCATTCGCTTCGGACTAGGTGGTATTAAGAACATTGGAGAAGACATTGTCCAAAACATTGTTAAGGAAAGAGAGTCAAATGGTTCTTACCAACATCTGGACGATTTTGTAAACAGAAATTTCAAGAACATAAATAAAAAGGCCGTAGAGTACTTAATAATGGCAGGAACCATGGATTCGTTTGGACCAAGAGGAGCCCTACTTCAAATTTTGGATGATGTCTACAACAAAATAAAATCAGCTAAAAAGACTGAGGAAATGGGACAAATAGATATCTTTGAAATGAACAACTCTATGAACGGACATGATAGGAAAGAAGATTTGATAGGTAAAACAAACTTACCAGTAGATGCAGAAGTAGAGATAGCAGATATTCTAAAGTGGGAGAAAGAGTTACTGGGATTATATTTTTCAAGCCACCCTCTGGATAATCTGCAGGAATTCTTCAACCAAAAGAATGTAATTCCTTTGGCTGAAGCATTAGAAATTAAGAAAAATAATGATCTCCTGATCTTAGGTGTTATGGTTACCAAAGTTAGAAAAATAACCACTAGGAAAGGGGAAGTAATGGTCTTTCTTACAATTGAAGATAAAACTGCAAAAACAGAAGCTGTTGTATTTCCTAGGGTATACAAAGAGATCAAAAACACATTAGCGGAAAATAAACCGATGCTTATAGCAGGAAGACTAAATGTCCGAGACGGACAAAAGAGCATTATTGTTCAAAAAGCTAAATATATTGACACCGACAAACACTCTTCCAAATTTGACGGTATTACCTTTAGGATAACACCCCTACATTCTGAAGAAGAGATAGCAGCACTAAAGAAGTACATACAAGAATCTAATGGAGATACTGCAGTTAGAATTATTGTAAACGACGGGAATTCAAACAAGAATGTTGTTCTTAAAAAGAAAATAGCAATGAATCAAGAAACTAAAGAGTGGCTTAAAAAGTTTTAGAGAGCTTCATCTCAACTGGTATAATTCACGTATGAGCAAGAATATTACTAATACAAGCGTTGATTATTTGAAGAGTAAAGTTAAACTTCTTCCACAAAAACCCGGGATCTACAAATTTCTAAATGAAAAGGGTGAAATATTATACATAGGGAAAGCAACAAACCTTAGAAATAGGGTAAGCTCATATTTTTCAAGCACCTTATATGATCGCCCTCGCATAAAACAGATGATCCCATACATTAAAGATATTTCTATTACCGAAACAAACAACGAAATAGAATCTCTTGTTTTGGAATCTTCCTTAATTAAGAAATATAAACCCTTTTATAATAGTGATAAAAAAGATGACAAGTCATATGTATGGATATATATCTCTACAAAAGAGAAATTCCCAACAGTAAAAATAGTCAGAAGGGTAAACAACGAGGAGATGAAAAAGGGCAGACTTTTTGGACCATATCCTAGCACTTCTGCGACAAAGAGGATATTTACTTATCTAAGAAAACTATATCCTTTTTGTACATGTGATAAAAAGAGCAGTAAAGAGTGTTTCTACTTCCATCTTGGTCTCTGTCCCGGCCCGTATCAGGGACACATATCTGAAGAAGATTACAGGAAGAATATTAATGAAATAATAAAGTTTCTAAGTGGAAGAAAAAGAGGTCAAATTAAGGAAATGGAAAAAAAGATGTACGAATATTCGAAAGAAAAGAATTTTGAAAAAGCTGCAATCTTAAGAGATAAAATTTCCGACCTTAGGTACTTAGGAGAGAAAATAGACTTTTTACCAAACGATACGGAACAATCTTACAAAGAAAGAAGAGAAGAGGTTCTAAGAAGTGAGTTTGAGGACTTAAAAAGAGAATTGGGACTTAAGAAACTCAATAGAATAGAGTGTTATGACATTTCCAATATACAGGGTAAATTGGCATATGGTTCTATGGTAGTAGCAGAAAATGGTGAAATACAAAGAGATCAGTACAGGATTTTTAAGATAGAGGATATAACTACACCAAACGACCCCGCTATGTTAAAGAGAGTTTTAGAAAGGCGTTTTGATGACAAGAACCGTATGAAATATCCCTCCGATCCGGATATTATTCTAATAGACGGTGGAAAGTCTCAGTTATCTGTTCTTTATAAAGGGCTAAAAGGAATTTTACCTCCCGAATCAACATTAATGGGTATTTCTAAAGGAAAAAGACTTAAAAGAAAGGGAGCTAGGCAATTAGATGAATTTTGGCTAATTACGAATCCAAGTAAAGAGGAGAGTGATATAACCAGAGCAGAGATTGTAAATAAATCTATTCTAATAGACCTTAGAGATGAGGCACATAGGTTTGCAATACTACATCATCGAAAGAGTAGAATCAGAGAAGCTAAAAATACCGAATTAGAAAAAATATCCGGCGTAGGTAAGAAAAGGATGAAAAAACTTCTGAAAGATTTTGGGGATATAAAAAGTTTAAAGAGAGCCAGTATTGATGAAATTAACAAGAGTATAAATAATAAAACCGTATCAGAGGAAATATATAAACATTTTAATTCATAAATACTACCTTTGGATATTAGCAGGTTCCATGTTATCAAATAGATAATCTAAAAATGGGTCTTTTGGGGTATTTGCATCTATTACATAAACTACACCGTTGTAACTATTGGACACTACGGCGATATCATGATCCTCTGGTCCATTTGTTATAGAACCTCTTAAAGCACTTCCGTAGGATGTTGTTGCAAGGATTGTATTGGATATCGTCCAGTTTCCTCCTTTCTCTTCTTCTTCTCCTTCTCCGGTTGTATTGAGAAGATCACAATATTCTTGAAGATAATTATCCAGTACATCTCCAACTGCTCCAATTGGTACAACACTTACAATATCTGACGACCCAATCTTTCTGAATTCAACAGTTCTAAAGTCTTTGTAAGAGGAAGCACTATAGGAGATAATATATTCTTTAGGGACTCTTAGAATCCATGGAAAATCCGGAAGCAATTCTTGGAAATCTTCTCCTACTAAGAGTAGCTCTCTTTCCGTTTCCTCAACGACTCTTGCTCTTAAACCGGTAGTTGCCTCTTCCAAAGTTAATGTTTCGTACCAGAGATCATTAAACTTGGAATATATTCTAAGACCATTTGTTCCTTTAACCCAATACTCTCCCTCTTTCATTTCTTCAGAACCGACCTCAACGGAGAGTACATGTTCCCAACCAAGTTCAGGGAGGATTTCTTGGTAATATTTATATGCTTCTTGCGTTGTAGTTCCGAGAGGTAAGCGGTAGGCAGAGTTTCCGGTAGCAAGAAAATTAGCAACAGATATTTCTTTTATATTGTTTTTGAATATAAAATCGGAATTCGGGTAAGAGGGAATATCGTTTAATCCCACTACATATTCTACATTTGCATCTTCCTTGGTACTACCATTTCGCGTTCTTATAATAGAAAGTACCGAGATGTAGAACAGGCCGGCAAATGCTAGAACTAAAAGGGTGTAAAAAAATATCTTTGAAAAGTTCCTCTTTTTTCTCCTTTTAACGTTGAATTTGTTATTTTGTTTTTTAAAGAGGGAAAATTTTCTTTTACTTTTATGCTTTATTGAAAAATTTTTACCTTGGGGCATATATACCTTCCCCGTGGGGTTAGTATTTCTTTTTTCTTTTGGTTTCTTTCTTTCAATTTGGGTCTTAATTTTTGTTGTTTTTTTAAAGGGGGACATGGGTGATTATATCTTACATTATATTTTCTTTTTATTTAATATAAACATATAGTATAATTTCTTCATATTGCGGGATCGTCTAATGGTAGGACACCGGCCTTTGAAGCCGTCGATCATGGTTCGAGTCCATGTCCCGCAACCATCTCCCTTTGACCTATAGTATCTAAAATGATATAATTGTGCCGTTCAATTAGTGTACTGCTCTTTAATAATTACCTGTTTGTAGCACATTTATGAATGATACTTAGTATCTTCTTTGTGCTTCAAAAGTATATAGATAGTTATTCTCCAAAAGACGTTTTTACAAAGCATTAAGCTAATTACATGTTTAGTTAGTTTGTTGCTTTGTAAAAATTGTCACTAGTGAGTGGTGTTTATGCACCAAGGAGAATTAGATGAAAAAAGAGAAGAATTTTGGCGACTTGGTTTGTGGTTTTTACTCGTTTATTGGTGTGGTAGCTGTTGTGGTGGAGCTCTGTTGCTTTATCCTTATGATCTCTGGTTTTGAGACAGAGATGAAGGTAAAGCTCTTTGGTATAGAATTGGAATCCCTGGAATATCATCAAGCTAAACTCTATTGGGAGAGGGGGAATCCTATGCCGAAAGAACGTTTAGAGATTTTCTACACAGTGATGGATTCACTATCTGAGGATGTCACTGTAGAATATTCATTGGATGAGAACCCAACGGATTTTTTCTACCTGACGGAGGAAACAATAACAAGGCTTTATGAAATCGATCCGGGAAACATAGCGTTCGCTCGAGGTGGAGAGGTTTTTCTCGAACCAATTACAGGGTCAGAAAAGATTGACGACGGTCTCTTTGCGATGATCCTAGTTCATGAGTATGTACATGTCATACAGTATAATCATGAATCATACTTGAACGAATATGCTAAGGACGTTGGATGGAAGGAAGAGATCCCCCAAGCTGAGGAAAACTTTTATAAAGTTCTTTCTCAATATAGCTTGGAGAATCCACATGAGGACATGTCTGAAACGTACATGTTCTCGTATCTTTGCGGAAACAACCTAGAAGCTCTTTCTGAAGCTCGAATTCAACATGTCGAAGACTTCTGGGGTATTCCTAGAGAACAATATTGTCAGAATTTCCACTAATAACTATCTATACCCTAACCCTTTTAAAGAAAATTTATGCATTAAATTGCATATATGAATTTTTAAGGGTTAGGGGGTTTTCCAAATAGATATTTTGCTTTTTTAGTGTGTGGATATTACAATGGTAAAATAATATTTGAATAACCTATGCTATGCCTTTAGAAACAGAAGTTCCTAAATACGATCAAGATGAGATACAAGAGCTTTTAAATGAAGGATATACGGAAACCGAGGCTATAAGAATGCTTTCTACAACTATGAATGGTGCAAACGAAAATCCCACGGGAGATATAGTATCAACACAAACTTATTGTGATGTACTGGATTATGATGAGACGTTGAAAGAGTCAAGAGAAGCTAAAAGAGCGAAGAGGATGAATGAATCTTTGGTAAGGGAAGAACTAGGACTAAAAGAAGATGCAGATATAAATAAGGCCGTAGATGATTGGATAAAAGCTCAAGAGAAAAAGCTTGGAAGAAAATAACCCTAAGTATTTCTTAGAGAGTGTAGTAGGTCGGATATTTTTGTTACAGCACTTTTAAGTACGGTATTATCTTCAGGCATACCAATTTCATCTAGTATGTTTTCCAATTCTTC
>DHFX01000009.1 GCA_002402455.1 Candidatus Dojkabacteria bacterium UBA4813 | reverse complement strand
GTACTAATAAAGTATTAGTTGAAAATAAAATTGAAGTATAGGTAAAACTCCGCGAGTAGGACTCGAACCTACAACCAAACGATTAACAGTCGTTCGCTCTACCATTGAGCTATCGCGGATTATTAAATAGCAGAACAATTATATATTTGCAGTAATATTTCTGCAATACTATTTTATTTAAAATTGGAAATCGTTCCACTTAAATTATATTATATTAATATATCTAAATTAATTTCCCAAAACAATGTTTGAAGGAATAATAAAGATATCTTTTGTGGGTATGGAAGCCTCGGATACCCTTAAGGAATATATTACAGAAAAACTAGAGAAAAAGGGAAAAATCCTAAAAGAGGCAACCCTTATAGAAGTGTTCTTTAAGGAGAACACACATAGTAGAGGAGTTAAGGAAGATTTTAGAGTAGATATTACTGTTACACTACCTAATTCACCAATAAGAGTGGAGCAGAGCGGAGAAGATATGTATGCCAATATAGATTTGGCTATGGACACATTGGATAGAAGACTAAGAAGGTATAGAGAAAGAAGAGGGTATTTGGAAGGTGTTAAACCATGGAAGGTGTTAGAAGCTCAAGCAGCACTCGAAGCTCTTACGGAGGAAGTAGAAGGGGAATTAGATGATTACTCCGACTATGTTCCTAAGATAGCAGTAAGAAAAACTGTTAAAGATATTGGTCCTATGGAAGAAGGAGAAGCCATCGAGAGGATGGAGTTATTGGGTTATGATCAATTCCTGTTTTTAAATAAAACAACAGGTAAAATGTCCATGATATATAAGAGAAGGAGGGGTGGTTATGGTTTAGTAGAACCGGAGTAGGTATTATAAAAATGTTTTTTTAGATGCAATAAAAAGGGGAGGCTAAGCCTCCCCTTTCATTAGCGAGAAATTCAACAATTACTCTGTTTCTTCCGGAGTTTCTCCTTTAGATATTTCATCTATAAGGTTATTAATTATGTTTGTGGTAATTGTTAAGAATCCGTACTCAGGTTTACCTGTAGAGTTATCTTGTATTTTGTACTCTGCCTTCTTTTCTGCTAACCATGTAGCTTTGTAATTTTGTACTTCCTGTTGTACATATACCTCTTCTGTTCTGTCTTTGTAGTCCTCGAATGCTAATAGTTCTCCTTCTTCTAATTGAGCTGTTTCTTCAGGAAATATAACATCACTGTATTGATCAAAGAATGCCTTAACATCTTCCTCAGTATATTCTAAATTAGGTGCTAACAATTGAGTAGCTAAGAGATCTATTCTTATTTGGTCTCTTAGTTCTTCTAAAGAAAGGTTACTTGCAACTAGTGCAGCATCAAAAGATTCTTGTCCTCCTATACTATCTATGATTAAATCTACTTCTGTGTCTATAGCACTTTCTTCAACACTAACACCGGCGTTCTTGGCTTCTGTTTTTATTATCTCCTCATCTATTAATTGAGAAGCTATGGATGGTCCATAGGCAGCTGCTAATCTGTCATACCATTGGTTCTTAGATATTCTATTACCATTTACAATAGCCACGCTGTAGTCGTTGTTTAGATACTGCACACCTAGGTCTATTAATGCTAAGGATGCAATTATTAATATAACTATACCTACAACTTTTAATACAGGTTGGAAGCCTTCTAGACCTTTTATTTTTGGTAACTTTACCTTTTTAGGGATGATCTTTTTAGGATCTATTTTAATGTCCTTTATTTTGTTCTTCTTTGGGGTAGTTTCTTTGGAAGTGTTTTTCTTTTTAGGCATTATATATGTTATGTAAAATTTAATATGATTAGTTTAACAAAATATTTAACATTTGAAAAGAAGAGAGGGAATGTTACTGAAGATGGAGATAGACAGACACCATACCATTAGAATGGTGGACTACAGCATACTTTCCTCCATAACCATCAACACCCTTATATAACTGTCCGTCCATTATCGGATATATTGGGGCGCCATCATTTTTATATCCCCAAGCATTTTGACTGTAAGAAACCAAATCGATCGCATTTCCTTGGTGTTCGTCTTGGGTCATTAAAATGTATGCACCTGAGAGTGGAACTCTAACAGATCCAGCGTAAATTAGAGGGGACCACCAGGGACAAGGTGTCCCCCAAGAGCAAGGGGGTCCCCATTGCAAAAAGGAATTCGGACCCTTAATTAAGTATCCCCCAGAGAAAAGGTTGATGTCGCTCCAAAAGTATCCGTAGTTAAATCCTCCTATTACATACTTTCTCCCACTATTCAGACCAAAGTGAAGATGTGCTCCACTAGACAGTCCTGTGTTGCCCATCCTTCCTATAGGCATTGCTGTAGTAACCCATCCCTCGTCCACAATATCACTCTCGTGTGTATTGATGTAATTTATAATTGCCTTATCCAGATCAGCGACTTTCTTTATGTTTGCTTGATATTCGGCTAGTAGTTCTGCTTCTTTGGCTTCGGATTCTGCGAGTAGATTCTCTCTGACAGCTTTCTGTGAATCTAGATCTTGTTTTGCCTTGGCCAATTCAATTCTATTTTCATCTATATTATTTCTCTTACTTTGTATCTCTGCCTTTTTCTCATTCAAGGTAGCTTCTTCTTCTTTCAGAATTTCTGATTTACTACTGAATTCCTCAAGATATAACCTGTCCTGGTTTCTTGTTACTATTAAATATTTGGTTTTTCTAAGAATTGAGGAAAGACTCTTTGTGTCAAGAAAAAGCTCAAGTGGTCCGACAAAAGAGTATTTATAAGATTCTGCAATTCTCTTATTAACAGCTTCTTGTAATGTGTTAATTTCTTGACCCAGTACAGCTATATTTTCTTCTTTTTCATTGACACTCTCTTCTAACAGACCAATTTCAATATTAAGAGCAGCAATTTCAACCTCTAATTCCTTTATACTATTTTCTGTAGATAATATTCGATTGTTTATATATGTGATCTTTTCTTCGAGAGAGAGTTGCTCATATTCTTCCTCTTCTAATTGCCTTTGTAGGGAGCTTTGTTGGTTTTGTACAATTCCCAGTTGTTCTCTAAGGTAGTCTAAACATTCAAGGGAGTCGGGGTCTATGTAAGATGGACAATTAACCTCCGCAAAAACCGGCTTCTCATAATAACTAACCAACCCAAACAAAAAGGAAATTGAAAAAACTACTAAGAAAATTGTTATAACAATATTTCTTCTTTTCATATAACTATTCTAAATACCTTTTAACTGCACTAAAACTACTAATCACACCAAGTAAACCACCAAATACCAAGTGTACTAAGTAGTAGATTAAGATAAAAGTAATATTTAGAGAACCTAGAAAACCTAAATCAAAATCCACAAGAAGCTGATTTATCCAGAATGAAAAGTC
>DHFX01000025.1 GCA_002402455.1 Candidatus Dojkabacteria bacterium UBA4813 | reverse complement strand
GTAATAGTAATTATTCGGTATCTCAGAAGATTAACCTTTTAACTGCAGAGATTACGTCTCTAGAGGAGAGTATAGAGGAGACAGAGAGGGAGATAGATGAGAAGGTTAAGGGGATAGAGGAAAAACAGGGGCAGTTAGCTCAAACCAAGGAGTTAATAGATGAGGTGTCTGGAGATTTGTATATGCAGAGTAGGTATAAGTTAGCTAATTTTTTTCTTAACAAGGATAATTGGTCGAATATTGTAGAAACTTTGTTTATTAAACAAAGTACTATATCTATGTTAAGGAGGGAAGCAGAGAAGATAGGGGGGGAGTTTAGTTCGTTGGCAGAGAGTAAGGCAGAGTTAGATAAGGAGAAAGAAGATTTAGATAAAGAGAGAGAGGATTTAGATGAAGCATATAAGTTACTTGCAGATGAGAGGGCTAAGTTACAGGCAGAGTTGAGTAGGGAAGTGGTGGCTAAGAGTGGTTTAAGTGCGGAGATAACGGATTTAAGTAAGAAGGTATCCCAACTACAGTCTGCATTGATAGCTGCAAGAAGTGCAGGGTTCATTTCTACTGGTGGGTATATAGCTGATGGGGAATTGGGAACAGCTATTTCTCAGGCACCTGCAGGATATTTCGGGGTCTTCTCAATAGGGGCATACACACATAGAAATGGAATGAGTCAGTGGGGTGCAAGGGCGAGAGCCGATGCTGGGCAAAGTCATGAAGACATCCTAGGTTTTTACTATCCTACCTTTACTCTGAACAAAAGCTATCCAGAACCATCAACTATAAGGGTTCTCGGCTCGGGGACAAGTTGTTATTGTCAGAAGTATTCTACAGATGGGAAGGATTGTGAATCATATAGTAAATATTATGATGAGGTGCTTCCTTTCGAGACCTATCTTAATCGGATATATGAAATGCCTGCCTCCTGGAATAGTGAGGTTCTAAAAGCTCAGGCAATTGCTGCCAGAACCTTCGCTATCTACAAGATTAATACCCAAGGGTATATTATTCCGAACCAATCAAACCAAGTTTCAAAAGATTGTAATAATGCTTCTGGTTGGACAGATGCTGTAGCACAAACGAGAAATAATGTCCTCACTAGTGGAGGGGCGGTCCCATTGGTTCAGTATGCGGCGGTTCACGGTGCTTGGGTAAACGGTAACGGTATTGGTTGGGACACTATAAGTGGTGGGGGAGGTGATTGGTTCAACGATGCCTGGGAGAAGAAGTCGAAAGTGACATGGTTCTATAAATCTTGGTATAGGTATGGATCTACATCAGACGGAACTAACTGTGGGCATTCTCCATGGTTATCTCCGCAAGAGATGACAGATATAATTAATGCCTATCTTATAAAGAATGATCAAGGAGTAAGAAACAATCCTGACCTCTCTCGTCTTCTCCCAAGTGATTATGGGAAGTGCCCTGGAAGGCTAGACTATGGAAGGGCGGATAAAATTCCTTACACATCTGCACAGCTTAAAAGTTTTCTGCAGACACCGGTTAATAGTGTCTTGAGTATAGGGGCAAGCTTCTCGGCAGGGAATACCTCCTTTGTGCATGTAGGGACTGATAGCCGAGGGACAATAGAAATCTCTGGGATGCTATTCAAAGACATCTACAACCAAATGGCTCCAGGACATATGAGAATTCAACAACAGTCTCACTATTGGTTCTTTAATGTTGAGAAAAATTAAAGACTCTTTATACAGATTTGTCCTTATAAACCAGAAAAACCCTATTTCTTTAACTTACATTTATGTTATTATTATCATATGGCAAAGAGAGAAAACCCCAATCTAATTCCCAAAAAGTTTAGAAATTTAGGTAAAACCTTTACAGAGAACCTAACCAATAAACAAAATTCCTACTTTATACCATTCCCTAAAGATCTATCCTTCTACGGCAAAGAAAAAGACGAAGAAGTAATATTAGTAGTAAGATCCCATTGGATAAAATACCTACCCTTTGTAGTAGCATCCTTCCTTATATTATTTATCCCATTCATATTTGCCCTACTAGATACAGCCTTTTCAGAAAATATTCTCCTGTTTTTAGCTTTCTTCATACCATGCTTAACACTATCACTTAGTGTAATTGTGTATGCATTTGTAAGATGGTTTTACAATGTAAACATAATTACAGACAAGAGAATAATAGACCTAGATTTCACATCTGTTGCATCTCACAGCCTTTCAGAAGCTAGATTGGAGAGAATAGAGGACATTACACACAAACAACTCGGTCTTGTTGGAAGCCTCTTTGATGTAGGAACAGTCTATTTCCAGACAGCAGGAGCTACTCCCGAAATAGAGTTTGATACCATAGGCAGACCAAGGGCCATACAGGATATCTTGTATGACCTATTAGATTCTAAAAAGAAGGGGGACATATAATGGATACAATGGAAATGTTAAAACAATTAGAATTTGGGGGAGAAATATTCTCCTTAGAACTACTCTCCATTCTCAAAATCCCAATAATATTCATCCTCATAGGAAATATCCTCTTTGCAACATTCCTTTCCCTAAGAGTTAGGATATTGTCAGACACATACAAAACCCCAAGAAACAAAACGATAAAACAGGTGATGGCAGTACACATGATAGCAGTAATAGTAGGCACCTTACTTTCATTATTGTTTGTAA
>DHFX01000020.1 GCA_002402455.1 Candidatus Dojkabacteria bacterium UBA4813 | reverse complement strand
CATCAACTACAACTGCTCTCTCCTCCGTTACCATCACAGGGTTTATGTCCATGCTAATAATCTCAGGATAAGATACGAGTAATTTCTGTATAGACATAATTAGGTCTACAATCTTTTCCCTTGCCAAAGGTGGTTTACCACGATATCCATCTATTATCTGCGAGACTTTTGTCTTAGAAAGAATAGCATTTATCTTCTCTCTACTCTCAGGAACAAGTATATGCCTTATATCTTTGTAAACTTCTGTGTATATTCCTCCCTGACCTATCGCAAGAAGATGTCCGAAGCCCCTACCCTCTTTTTCGTAAATATCTACACCACCTTCTCTATTTGCTCCAATAAAGAATTCTAATTTCCCGGGGATCATCTCCTGAATTAAAATTTTAGGAGCCACATTCCCGGTAGTTTTAGTAACAGTTTCTTTTAGTTCTTGGTATTTCTCTTCAAATTCTGCAATCGTCCTAATATCTAAATAGAGTGCTTTAAAATCTGTTTTATGTGCTAGATCCTCAGAAGTTGCCTTGATAGCCACCGGGAAAATAGTAGAAGCAAAGTCTCTTCCTTGCTCTAGACTAGTTACAACCTGCTGTTTAGGTATATCTAATCCAAATTCTTCAAGGATTTTAATTCCCAATTCATCGGGAATGACATTACTTTTATCAGGAACAATCTCTTTATTTATTTCTTCTTGGTATTTAGGTTTTTTGAAATAATCATCAGAATTCACAATCTTTGTTAACTCTTTGTTCTCTTCAAATTCCGCCAACTTAGAAATGAGAATGACTGCCTCCTGTATATCCGTAAACCAAGGAGCATTTGCCTCCTTAAGAATTCTTATTCCTGCTTTTACGTCTTTTCCTCCGAGAAAACAGGAAAATATCGGCTTAGAAGTTTTTTTCATTAGATCCGTAATAACTTTTGCCGTTGCTTCAATCTCTGTAATAAGTTGGGGAGTTAGGATTACAAGGATACTATCTACGGTGACTTCATTTAAAAGTTCAGTTATTGTATCTTGGTACCTATCACTTTTTGCATCGCCAAGAATATCTACAGGGTTTTTAATACTTGCCTCCGGTGGGACTATTTTAAGAAGTTTTTGAGTTGTTTTCTCCCCTAATTCTGCAACTTCCATGTCTTTTTTCTCTATTATGTCAACGGCGATAATTCCCGGACCACCTGCGTTAGATACAATACCTATACCTTTACCTTTAGGGATTATGTTTAGATCTATTAATTTCATGAGTTTGAATAACTCGTCAGAACTTTCGGTGTATATCATGTTGCCCTTCTTAATAGCAGCTATTGTTGTGTCAAAAGAGGATGCTAGGGATCCTGTATGAGAAGAGATTGCTTCTTTAGCTTTCTCCGAACTTCCGGGTGCTATTAGCAAAATTGGTTTATTTGCTCTCTGAGATAGAGTAACAAACTCTTTTCCGTCACTAAATTCTTCTAAATAAAGTGCAATAGCTTTTATATTGTTGTCTGCAACAAACATTTCCATCAGGTCGTTTTCATGTATATCTGCTTTATTTCCTATGGATAAAACATGTGAGAAACCTAAACCTTGCTCACAAGCCATGTCTAGAATTGTGGTGCAGAATGCTCCGGATTGAGAAATGAAGGCAATTTTTCCATCTCCCGGATTTTCTCTTGCAAAGGTAAGGTTGATTTTTGCGCTGTTATTTATGAAGCCAAGACAGTTAGGTCCGATTAAACGAATGTTTTCTCTTTTTAATTTTGTAGTTATTCGTTCCTGCAATTCTGCACCCTCAGGTCCAACCTCTCCGAACCCTGCAGATATTATTACTACGCTCTTAACTTTTTTTTCAACACACTGGTCAACTACATCCTCAACAAATTGGTAAGGGATTGCTATACAGACCATATCTACATCTTCAGGGATGGCCAGAATGTTAGGATAAACCCTTCTTCCTTGTAATTCCTCATATTTGGGATTAACTGGATATATCTTTCCGTTGTATCCGCCATTAATTAGGTTCCTGAGCATTACGGAACTTATTTTCTCGGGATTCTGGGAAACACCTACTATGGCTATAGATTTAGGCGAAAGTATTGAAGAGTCCATTTATTATTCAAAATATTTTAAAAGTTTTTTAATGTCATGCACTTTAACTTCATCAACAAGTTCGGTTAAAGAATTCTTTCTACTATCCAATGAATCATAAAAAGTAGGAAGATTCTTGTTGCGATATATTATACCAGTATATAGGGGGGAGTTGTTGACTACTATATCTCTGGCATTTTCTAAGGAATCGGCATTGTAATTTTCTACTTCCTTAATTTCTTTAATATTCTCATTAGCCCACTGTGGTGTAAACTCTTTGTTATATGACGGGCAAAGCTGTAATATTTCTACAACACTACAGCCTTTATTTTCTATTGCGGACTTAAATATTTCTCCCATTTGAATAAGGTTCCCGGAATAAGCCCTAGCATAAAAAGACGGATCTAGACTCAATATAAATTCAGGAACATCAAGATTTCTCTCCGGGATTCCCTCTGGTAACCCATACATTGGTTTTCTTTTGGGAGTACTAACTGTAGCTTGGCCTGTCGTGAGTGCAAAGTTGGCGTTGTTATGTATTAAAATTGTTATATTGTAATTAGATCTTATGGCATGTACTAAGTGGTCTAACCCTTCGT
Organism: Candidatus Dojkabacteria bacterium UBA4813; assembly: GCA_002402455.1. Classification (GTDB taxonomy): domain Bacteria; phylum Patescibacteriota; class Dojkabacteria; order SC72; family SC72; genus UBA2177. The sequence continues at coordinate 7,894 of DHFX01000020.1, read as the reverse complement.
GAAAACAACCCCCGTCTCCGATATCTGCTATTGTTGTCATTCTTCTATTTGCAAGGTGTGCCCCTACTGCCAAGGGTATGGATCTTCCGTGTAATCCCTTGAATGCATATGTATTTATCATGTCTGCACCATTTCCGTTGCAACCTATATCAAAGGACATAAAAAGTTCTGATGGAGAGATATTCAACTCTGACAGGGTCTTTTTTAAAGATGCATGTATTGCATAATTTCCACACCCCGGACACCACGTAGGAGTATTTGGTGAATTGTAATCTGTTATTTTTACACTCATTTAATTTTTTAAGAAATCTAAAATATCTTCTACAAAGAATGGTCTCCCATCATATTTCAAAAGTTTTTCATTAAATTCATACCCGATATTTTCTTTAATGTAATTGCCAAGTTGTCCTGTTTGGTTATTTTCTACAAGTACCAATCTTTTATTTTGTTCTATCAACTGCTCTAAAATTTTCGTCTTAAGGGGGTGGATGTATTCGTAATGTAGGTAACCCACTTTTCCATTGTTTTTATTTATTTTATTATTCTTATCTATTTCATTTATCTTAGTAAAACTTGAGATAGCATCTAAAACAGCATTTTTTACACTTCCCCATCCCACAAAAACTAAATCGGGATTTCTGTCTCCATATAATGTCGGCTCCGGTAGATCCTTTGCCAAGGTCTCTAATTTCCTTAACCTCTTATTTGCCATTGCTATTGTACCTTCCGAATCTTCTATGCTAGATCCATTTTCTGAATGTTCATCACTATTTGCTAAGTAAGGTTTTTTCTCTTTGGAGGGTATCCATCTGGGGGATATTCCGGTGTCTGTTATTTGATATCTTTGCGTAATATCCTCTGCTTTTTCTACCAGTCCCCTTTCAATTTTTTCAACCCTTGGCATTTTTTTGAAGTTAAACACAGATTCGGAGATTTGTTTTTCCATAAGTAGTATAACAGGAAGTTGGTAAGTCTCTGCAATATTGAGAGCTTTTTGTATTAAGGTATATGCAGTTTGTGCGTCACTTGTTGCAATAACAGCTCTGGGGAATTCTCCGTGACCGGCTTTAAGGGCTAAATTAAGGTCTGAGGCACCTGTCCATGTCGGAAGCCCTGTAGAGGCTCCTCCTCTTTGGGAGAGGATAACAACTAAAGGTGTTTCGGACATTCCCGCACAGGAGATAGTTTCAGACATTAGGTCGAATCCTCCTCCGGAAGTAGCTACTAAGGCACGTGTGCCCATATACATACTTCCCATTGCCATTTGAACTGCTGTAATTTCATTTTCCGCTTGTTTAACCAAAATTCCGGTTTCTTTAGCATTCTCCCCCATATATTCAAATATTGAGGTTGCAGGTGTCATGGGGTAAGCGTAGTAAGCTCTAACACCGGCTGAAATCGCTCCTAGGGCAATGGCATTATTTCCGGTCATTACATAACCGTTGTTATTACTAAGTATCTCTTTTTGAGGTGTATTTATTTTTTTTGCATATTCCGGTCTGAAAGTAGCAGAAGTATATCCTGCTCTTATACAGTTTTCTTCGGCTTTAAGGTCAACATTTTTATTCTTAAAATGTTTTAAGACAACCTCAATAAGTGTTTCTACCTTTAGTCCTAGAATTCTCCATAAGAAGCCGAGCATAACGACATTAGACATAATCTTTATTCCCCCAGTTTCTAGGGCTATACTTTCAGAATCCAGAAAAACTGAAGATATGTTTCTCTTTTCTATGTATAATCTCTGCTCCTCTGTGAGATTAATATCTTTCTGGTCGTAGACTATAATACCATTCTCTTTAACATCCTTGAGATATTCATTTAAGGATCTTGATGTGAAAGCAAGCAGTATGTTGCAATATCTGGATGAGGAATTAAGCTCTTTACTTGAAAAATCTACTTGGTATGATGCAACTCCTCCTTTTATTAAAGACGGATATTCTCTATAACCGAAAACTCTTAAACCGTGTTTTTTAAGTGCTCTAAGAAGTAAAACTCCTATTGTATTTATTCCCTCGCCCGACGCTCCTGTGAATTTTACCGAAACTCTCTGAGTTTGCATGTTGTTTTAATATACTTGATGTATTTCAATATGTAAACTTTTAATCAAATAACGTGTGATTACTCATTTCCAGTACCCTCTCGATATTCCATTTAAGATCATCTTTCTCTGTTATGTTATTAAGCATCCATTCCAGGTAATTTCTATCTTCCTTGGCTACATCTGTTAATAAATGTCCCGCATACTTTCCGAAGTTAATATTTCTCATATATGCCGGTTCTTTGGATATCTGTATCATGTTCTCTATACTAAGCTTGCTGTTATCTCGTATGTACTTAAAAAGGTCTTTTAGGAAGTAAACGTCGCTTAATGCATCATGGGCAATGTTGTGGTCATGATTCTCCTTTTTGTATAGACCTAAGTAATATCTAAGATATTGTAGCGAATAGCTTTCTAAATCCCTTCCTTCTTCCTCAAACATATTTCTGGCAAGTTTAAAGGTACATATAGTTCTAGGAATCTCTATCCCTTTTTTCTCAAGAACCTCTTTGTCAAATTCTACATTATGTGCTACCCAAATATATTCTTTAGCAAGGTGTTTTAGATACTCCTTTAAATCTTTTCCTGCGAATTTCTCTTCTTCATAGTCTGTTGGAAGTTTTGCTTCCTGGAAAGTTGGGTAATTCTTCAGAAACTCTGGTGTTAAATGATGTATGGACATAGCTATATAACTAACTTCTTGGACGGGATTAAAAAACATGTTTAAAGACGATCCGTCTTCTTTTAAAATGGCTAGTTGAACAATATCTTTACTTTGAATATCTGTTGTTTCTGTATCAAAGTAGAGTATTTTTTCTTTTTTATCTTCTTGCATACTTTCTAGTATATCACTAATTAGTTTGTTAATTTTAATAATGTTGTATAATTAATTATGATAATAACTAAACCAAAGGAAGAAAAGATTTTAAGAGAGGCTGCTGAAATATCCGTAAAGATTTTATCCCAGTTAAGAGATGAAATTAGAGAGGGTGTAACAGGTTTGGATATAGATAGACAAGCGGGTTTTTTGTGTAAAAAGTATGGGGTGAAACCGGCATTCAAAAGGGTTAAGGGATATAATTACAACACCTGTATTTCTGTAAATGATGTCGCTGTTCATGGTATTCCTAAGGATATTCCCTTTAAGAAAGGGGATTTGGTTTCCATAGACTTTGGGATATATTACAAAAAGATCTATACAGACCACTGTTGGACTTGGAGTATTGGGCAACCCAATAAAGAGAATGCTAAGCTTCTTAAGGCTGGTAGGGACGCTGTTGAGAATGCGGTTAAGAAGGCAGTTGTAGGAAACAGGGTTGGAGATCTTGGGTATGAAATGGAAAAAGTAGCAAATGAAAATGGTTATAACACACTTAGAATGTTTGTAGGACACGGGATAGGACACATATTACATGATGAGCCGGAGATATATGCATACGGAAATAAAAGTACAGGAAAGCCACTTGAAGACGGAATGGTCATTTGTGTTGAATGTCAGGTTGTAGATGATATTTCGGATATTGAAATAGATGAAGATGGTTGGTCTGCTAAGACTGTAAATGGGGGAAATAGTGTTATGTTTGAATATATGGTGATTGTAAGAGATAAGAAACCAGAGATATTAACAGATACTTTAGATTGGGAAACAACTGTATAGATTTTTCTAAAAATGGTATAATACACTATAGGCCGGATGCCTGCTTATTCTTTTTTGTCTTGGTACACAAGGAATAATCGTTCTTTAAAAAGATCTATCTAAATATACTCTCTGGATTGATAGCGACATTGAGGGATTTATTTTTGTTTGATACTTCTATGTCGTTATTAATCATGCCTACCTATGTATCAAAGGAGATGTTATGTTTAACAAAAAGTTTTTCTTATTGCTGTTTGTTCTTTTCCCTGTTCTTCTCTCCGCTTGTGCGTCAACTCCTGTTCCTTGGGATAGGATTGAGATTCTTCCAGAAACAAACCCTGAGTATTTGGGATCCTACCGCTTCGAAAGATGTTGGGGAAACCCCCTAGACAGAGTTTGTGAGGAGGAATATGGGGAATGGAGATCCGATTTTGAACTTCTTGTTGACCCGAACAGAAAGATCTGTTTTGGTGGCTTTGAAGAAGGGAAGGTGTACAGTCAACCTGATTATGAGTGGGTTGAGACACGATATCAAGGTCGCAACTGTATACAATTACAGAAGAAAGGAAAATAATGGAATGATAGATCTTTGGGGAGGGAACTCTATGAAAATTTAATAGCTTCTTGCTAAACAACATAGATTCCCTCCTTGAGATTCCTTTTTGGATAAACCCTTTCATATGGTAAAATAAACCCGTTAACTTGTTCAGATGAATACTATGGAAAACATATATGATGTCGCTATTATCGGTGCTGGTCCTGCAGGTCTAAGTGCAAGTATCTATGCTAGTAGGTATAAACTTAGAAATATCGTTTTCGGAAAGCAAATGGGGGGAACTATTACAGAAGCACATAAAGTGTGTAATTACCCAGGACTTGATGACATAACAGGCTTAGAGCTTGGCTCTAAAATGTACGAACAAGCAAGGAATTATGGTGCCGAGACATCATTTGAGAGTATTGTTAACATAAAAAAAGAAGGAGATCTTTTTAAATTAGAAACAGATACTAAAAGAGAGATTCTTGCAAAAACCATAGTACTTGCCACAGGAACAAAAAGAAACAAATTAGCAGTTCCCGGAGAAGATGAATATCTAGGAAAAGGTGTTTCTTACTGCGCTACCTGTGATGCTATGTTTTACAAAAATAAAGTTGTAGGGGTTGTCGGAGGAAGCAATGCTGCAACAATGGCCGCTACAATGTTGGCAGATATTGCAAAACAGGTCTATATTATTTATAGAGGAACTGCTTTAAGAGGCGAACCTGCGTGGATAGAGGATGTTAAATCTAAAGAGAATATAGAAGTTATTTTAACTACTGTAGTGACTGCAATAGAAGGTAATGAAACTGTAGAAAGAGTAAAATTAAGTAAGGAATTTAATGATTCTCAATATCTTAATATTGATGGGTTATTTATAGAGATCGGTTCAGAGCCAAATGCAGATCTTCCTAACAAATTAGGTGTAGCACTTGACGAAGAGAATTATATAATTGTTAAAGATGACCAATCTACAAGTATTGATGGTGTCTGGGCCGCTGGAGATGCAACTACAAATTCAAATAAGTTACAACAGGTTGCAACTGCGGTCGGAGAAGGTTCTGTAGCTGCTAATTCCATATACTCTTATCTAAAAAACATTTCCAGTAGTAACTACTAATTTATAGTTTTTACTTTTTCTCTGAATTCTCTTCTTGAGACTTTCTAAATTGGTACCACTCTTCTAAATAGTTAGAGCTAGACCATACTTTATCTTTCCCTACCCCATACTCTATTCTTCCTCCGTAACCTTCTATGATATCCGCTTCCCACTTAAGTCCACTTTTGGGATCATGTCTGTTTTTCTCGTCTCTATCTCCTCCTTTGGTAAACACATCCGGTCTTACTATCTTTATTGCGTCGCCACAATGCCATGCATCTGGATCTTCATGGATAACAACATAGTCAACCCCCTTAATGGCGTCAGCTATTTCCGCTCTATCTACTGCAGGCATAAAAGCTTTGCCTTTTTTATTTGCCGCTCTGGTATCCCCATCTATTATTATCACTAAAACATCACCAAACTTTTTAGATTCTAATATACAAGATATATGCCCGGGATGTGGAGGATCAAAAAACATTGAAGTGGCGACTATCTTTTTCCCTTTAAGTTTTTCCTCCCTGATTTTCGCAAATTCTTCTAAAGAAACAACCATAATTTTATGCTAACAAGTTAATAAGAAATGCTAACACATATTGTTAATTGATTGTATATAGATAATCCTGTAGTTGTTAAAGTGGAATGTTTGTTTTTGTAATATTTTCCCTTTTGAAAGTAATAACACCAAATCAGTCTTACTACAGGATATTGACGGGTACAACCCATTGCATTATGTTATTTACCACATACAATATATTGTGCTTATTTTTATGAAATGTCCATTTTGCTGTAGCGAAGAAACAAAAGTAGTAGATAAAAGAGATAACAAGGAGGACAGTTCTGTAAGAAGAAGGAGGGAATGTCTAAGGTGTCATAAAAGATTTACTACTTATGAGAGGATAGAAAAGGCCAATTTGAGTATTCAAAAAAAGGATGGTTCTTTGGAGAGGTTTGATACTGAGAAAATCTTTAAGGGAATTAAAAAGGCTGTAGATGGTGAAAAAATATCAGATAAAGAGATTGAAGATTTTGTAGATAGTGTTGAGAGATATGTTTTTAATAAAGAGGATATTGTTAAATCCGAGGAGATTGGTTTAATGGTTCTCGATTGGTTAAAAACTAAAGATTCTTTGGCTTATATTAGATTTGCTTCAGTATATAAAGATTTTAAGAGTCTGGATGAGATTGTAGATGAAATAAAAAATATTCAAAAAATCTAAATTTTTACTAAACAAAAATGTCTGCCCAGAAAAGTGAGAAAATGTTTGCAGTCAAAAAGAGAGACGGAAGAATAGTTAAATTCCAGAAAGAGAGGTTAGTAACGGGAATATTTAAAGCTGCAGAAAGTGTCGGAGGCGAAGATAGAGAAAGGGCAAAAGAGATAGCAGATGAAGTAATTAGGAGATTAAAAGAGAAATATTCGGGAAGAGAGTATATTACAACCAAAAGGATTGCAGATGTTACAACTCAGACTTTAGTAGATATGGGTCATGGAAAAACTTCTGTAGCGTTTGAATTGTTTGTAGATTTGAAGAATCAAGTTAAGAATATTAAATCCCTCATAGATGCAGACACTCTTGTGAGTGGTTATATAAACAAGGTTGACTGGCAGGTTAATGAAAACAGTAATATGGCTTACTCTTGGCAGGGATTGAATTACTACATTTCTTCTACAGTACAGGCTAATTATTGGTTGCATAGTATATATCCGAAAGAGATTTCCAATGCCAATATAGATAAAGACTTTCATATTCATGACTTGGGGATGCTGGCAACATATTGTAACGGTTGGAGTCTTGAGGACCTACTTCTTAGAGGTTTTACAGGTGTTGAAGGGAAGATTTCTTGTGCTCCTCCGAAGCATTTTAGTACAGCATTGGGACAAGCTGTAAACTTCCTTTATACTCTTCAACATGAAGCGGCCGGTGCACAGGCTTTTTCGAGTTTTGATACATATCTTGCCCCTTTTATCAGGTATGACCACCTTTCTTACAAAGAGGTCAAACAAAGAATGCAGGAATTCCTTTATAACATGAACGTTCCCACGAGAGTTGGTTGTCAGGCACCTTTTACAAATATTACGATGGATCTTATTCCTAGCGGAGAGTTAGCAGAACAAGGTGTAATTATTGGGGGAAAGATACAGAAAGAGAAATATAAGGATTTTGAAAAGGAGATGGCAATGTTAAACAAAGCTTTCTGTGAGGTTATGATGGAAGGAGACGCACAGGGAAGACTTTTTTCTTGGCCTATTCCCACATACAATATAACGAAGGATTTTGACTGGGATAATCCAAAATACAAGCCGGTGTGGGAGATGACTGCAAAGTACGGTATCCCCTACTTTTCTAATTTCATAAATTCGGATATGAAGCCCGATGACGCTAGGAGTATGTGTCTTCATCCCGACGAAGAGATTATCTACAAAGAAGGGAAAAACATAAAGAGAGAAAGTATCGGGAATTTAGTAGAAAACCACAAAAGTGGCGAATATGATAAAGACGGTTGGGTAAAGATAAAAAAGAATGAAAAATTGAAAGCGTTATCCTTAGATTTAGAAAGTGGAAAAACAGAATGGGTTCC
>DHFX01000001.1 GCA_002402455.1 Candidatus Dojkabacteria bacterium UBA4813 | reverse complement strand
GAAAGTACCGGAAGATGCTTTTCAAAACCTTCATCCTCTATATGTTCTTCCTGTAAAACCATTGGCTGATTGCAACATACCAATGTTCCACCTCCAGTGTGAGTCACCACGACGATATTACCACAAACTTCACATTTATAAACCTGATTTAACTGAGTCATTTTTACATTTATAAAAATTTATCTATACTCAGTATACCTCATTCAGATTCCCAAAGAAATTCTGCCAAGAGCTTTATACTATATTAAAAGCATTCTTTGTGCTAAAATCATCTTTTCGCAATGAATAAAACAGATATTGACAAAAAAAACATAAGAAACGTTGCAATAATAGCACATGTAGACCATGGAAAGACAACCTTGGTAGATGCTTTTATGAAGCAAACCCATCTCTTTAGAGATAATGAAGAAGAAATGACTCAAGAGAGAATCTTAGATGTAGGAGAACTGGAGAAAGAAAAAGGTATTACAATCAATGCCAAGAATATATCTGTCAAATACAAAGGAGTAAAAATAAACATCATAGATACACCGGGACATGCAGATTTCGGAGGAGAAGTAGAGAGAACTCTTAATATGGCAGACAGTTGCCTCCTTCTGGTAGATGCAAAAGAAGGATCTATGCCTCAAACTAAGTTTGTTCTTAAAAGAGCTTTAGAATTAGGTCTTAAGCCTATCGTTATTATAAATAAGATAGACAAAAAATTAGCGAATAGAGAAAAAACGATATCAAAAATACAAGATCTGTTTCTTAGCCTGGCAACAGAAGAAGAACAACTAGACTTTCCTATATACTACGCAATAGCAAGAGAAGGAAAAGTTTGGAAAGAGATCCCTGAAGGGAATTTATTGATACCAAATAGTATTGAGGGAGATCTAACTCCGATACTGGATGGAATTATAGAAACCCTACCGGCCCCAAAGGGAGATCCTAACGCACCATTTCAAATGCAGATAACATCCGTCGAATATAACGAACACCTTGGGAGATATTTAATCGGAAAGATTGAAAATGGTAAAGTTAATATTAACGACCCGGTAATACTAACCTCAAAAAAAGAAGATTTTGAAAAGAAACAGGGTAGAGTAAAAGAAATTTTTGTTAAGGAGGGTTTAAAATGGCAAAAAGTGGAGAGAGCTAGTGCAGGTGAAATCGTTGCAATTACAGGAATAGATTCTACAGACATAGGAGCAACTCTCTGTAGTATTAACAATCCCCAACCTTTAGATGAAATCAAAATAACCCCCCCTTCTGTTAAAGTTAAATTCTCTGCCAATTCCTCACCTTTTGTCGGAAAGGAAGGGAAATTTGTTACTGCAAAACAACTAGAACAAAGATTAGAGCAGGAGAAAAATCTAAATATTGGTCTTAAAATTGAAAGAAGTGGAGGAAATAGCTATAACGTTTCTGGCAGAGGTGAGTTACAACTTTCTATCCTTGTAGAACAATTAAGAAGAGAAGGATATGAGTTCGAGTTAGGTAAACCTGAGGTTGTTCTGAAAGAGATTGATGGAGTAAAGTACGAACCAATCGAGGAATTAACTGTAGATGCTCCAAATGAGTACTTTAGTGTTATAAGCCAAGAGGTTAGTGATAGGGGAGGAACATTGTTAAACATAGAACAGGAAGAGGAGGTAAATAGGTTTACTTTTAGAATACAAACCAAAAAACTGATAGGTCTACATAGAATCCTCATGAATTCTACTAAAGGTACAGCCATTATTAACAGTTATATAATTGATTACATTCCATATAAGAAAGAGCCCCCTTTATTCCGTAAGGGTGTAATCATTTCCTCGGAGAATGGAACTGCACTAGATTACTCTCTAATGAGTATCCAAGAAAGAGGGAAACTGTTTATCACTGGAAGTACTGAAGTATATGAAGGAATGATAATAGGAATAAATAACCATGAAAACGACCTAGAAGTAAACCCATGTAAACCCAGGAAAAAAACCAATGTAAGAATGTCACATGCACAGGTTACCGAAATAGCTCTTAAATCTCCAATGCTCTTAACTACAGAATTCGCTCTTTCATTTATTAAAAATGACGAACTTATAGAGGTAACACCTAAAAACATTAGATTAAGAAAAAAGTTATTAACAACTACACAGAGGACTTGGGCAAAAAGAAAAAATCTGACAGAGTATGCTAAAACACACTTAGAAAGTTAGATTCAATAACAAGTAAACACCACGACAAAAAAAAGGAAAGGGGAGCTTAACTCCCCTTCAGTTAACAATTTCTGTTTTGATTTAAAACCAAAACCTGTTTTTGTTATCTATCTTGAAATGATCTTCTTTCTCCAGATTGCTCTCGAGCTTCCGATACATTAATAGGTCTTCCGTCGATTTCCTTTCCGTTTAGCTCTTCCAATGCCCTCTGAGCTTCTTCTTCAGTGGACATCGTAACAAAACCAAAACCTTTGGATCTGTTCTTCATCCTATCGATAATGACTACTGCCTCTTCGACAGTGCCAACCTCACCGAAAACCTCCTTAAGCTGTTCGTCTCTGACATCCCAGCTAAGATTTCCTACAAATAATTTTTTACCCATTATTTATAAAAATAAAAATTAAATTCGCTACACCATTTATTTGGGAGATTACACTCTAAGCAGTCTACTTACGAAGAAAGCTTCCATAGCTAGATCCATTATAACACACACTCCGGAGGAAAGATACAATAGGTGTTTCCTTCTCTATTACTTACTCTTTATAACAATTATTGTAATAGTACCTCCTCTATGTGCTACAATACTTTAAGAAAGTAAATTTAATTTAATGCCCCAATGATTTATGAAAGAGAACAAAACATATAAAATACTTGGGATAGCAATCCTTTCCTTCGGTATTATCCTTTTCTCCCTTTCCCTTATATTCCTCTTTGCCAAAGAACCTGTAAATAATACTGAAGAGATTTCTTTTACCTCAGAATATATTGCACCACAAAGCCAGGATCCGGTAGCAGAAGCGATCCTTGAGGAGATCCCTGATAGCCCGGAAATAAATCCTGTAAAACAAGGAGAAATCAAACAAGATGACAGCAGGAAAGTTATAAGTTTTAACGATGATTTATCAGAAGAAGATAAAAGTAGAATTGAAGAAGAATATTTAGTAGAGTTCACCGACGAAAGTAGCGTTAATGGAGTTTATACAGTCATAACTACCCAAGAGAGTAAAATAACTCAGTTAGAAGAAGATACTGCAGTCCAGAGTGTAGAAACAGATATTCCCGTAAAAATGGCTGCCGATGTTATCGATTGGGGAATCTCAAGGATAGGTGCTGATAAAATATGGGATACAACCACTGGAGTAGGGGTAACTGTAGCAGTAATAGATACAGGGATAGAAATGACTCACCCTGACTTACTAGGAAAAGTTACTAAGGGTTATGACTTTGTCAATGATAAAGAGAGTCCAGAGGATGATAATGGACACGGAACTCATGTGGCTGGAATTGTAACAGCCGCACGAAACGACCTAGGAACTGTAGGAGTAAGTCATGGAACCACGGTTATGCCTATTAAAGTATTAAACTCTATTGGATCCGGATATGTTTCAGACGTCGCAAAAGGTATCTATTGGGCGGTGGATAATGGTGCTCAAGTAATAAATCTAAGTTTGGGAACTCCTGAAGATACGGATGTTTTAAGGACAGCAGTAAACTATGCTGCTAGCAAGGGAGTACCTATGGTTGCTGCTGCTGGTAATAACTATGGCGCCCCATGTCAATATCCAGCAGCTTACAGTAATGTTGTGTGTGTTGTTGCCACAGACAGTGCAAACAGGCTAGCAAGTTTTAGTAACATAGGTGGGCAGTTAGCTGCTCCCGGAGTTTCTAACTATTCCACATTCTTGGGTGGAACATATAAATACCTAAGCGGGACAAGCATGGCTGCCCCACATGTTGCCGGTAGCTTAGCCATTCTTAGAGGCATTTGTACAGATTGTACTTCGTCCGAACTTGTATCGACCTTAAGAGATACTGCTATAGATCTCGGAGCAGAGGGCACAGATATCATCTTTGGTTATGGTCTTGTTGACCTTAGGGCTGCCGCAGAGCAGTATCTTAACATCCCTGTAGAAGAACAACTTCCAAATGATTCAGAAGAAACGACTGAAGAAGAAGCCCCAGAGGAAGAAACGCTTCCTATAGGAGAAAAAGGAGATATCGAAAGAAAAGAACCACAAATAATAAATCAGAGACCCGTAATAACGAAACCCCAAAAAGATGAAGATAAAAGCAACAGATTCACAATGACAGAAGCTGAAGACATAGAAATAGAATTTAGGCTAGAACCGGTAATCGAGAATCCCGAATATGAAAAAACCGTAGTATATGTCAATAACAAACCTGTATACACAACCACAGAAGTAGAGGGTACTTACACCTTAGAATATGATGACTTTGTTGGTGTACAACAATTCGTGAGAGTTACCTCACATTTTACCAATTGCACACAACCTCAAGTCCATGATGACCTTATTATAGATAGAGTAAAATTGATAAGACAAAATGAAAACAATAGTATTTTAGAGAGAGGAAGAGGGGTCTTAGGAATCTCCTCATTTATTCCTTTCAAGAACGTATTTAATTTTTGGTGGTAAGTTGGTATGGGAATACTTGTAGTTCTAGGAACACTTATAGCCCTCATAGTTGTCCTGTTTCTTATAGGCATCATATTACCAAGTGGAGAAAACTCCGAGGACATGAAAGAAGAACAAGAAGAAGGGGAAGAGTAATTGTGCTATACTTCCTACTATGCCAAAGCAATTAAAGATATATACAATTAAAAATAAGGAAGAAGAAGAGATTCTTAGAAAGAGAAGCTCTCCTGTAAAGGAGAAGCAGTTTAAAGATCCTAAATTTGGGATCTTTTTAGATGATCTCCTCTATACAGCCCTGCATAGTGAAGATCAAGTGGATGTCCCTGCCGGAGGAATAGCAGCGCCACAGGTTGGAGAAAATATAAGGGTTTTCTACACACTAAATTACGATACAGATAAGTGGCAACTGTTTATAAACCCAAAGGTAACCCCCATAGGATTTAGTAAAGCATCTATCATCGAGGGATGTCTCAGCGTTCCTAATATCGAGGGGGAGGTTTTAAGATACAGAAAAGTAAAAATTAAATACCAAGATAGAAATGGCGAATGGAAGACAACAAAATTAGAAGACATAAATGCAATAGCAGTACAACATGAACTGGATCACTTGGAAGGAGTCCTTTTCATTGATAAAATGATAGAATAAAAAACAACATAAATTTAACTGTCCTAGAATGAAAATTCGCAAATTTAACAGAGATCTTTTATTACAATTGTTAGCACTCCTATCTGTCTTTTTCCTTTTTACAATAACCTTAATGCCAACACCAACCATAGCACAGGATATAGCAGAACTCGAAGAAAAAGAGGTAGAAAGAGAAGAAGATTTTCTACAGCAACTTCTACTAGATATTCCGGAGACAACAGATAATCCTAGCCATATAATAACATTTGTAGACCCTTCGGATGACAATAGTGGCATAGAATTAGGCATAGATGAAGGAGATTTTGAACAAATTTCAAGTCCTTATACCTTACCTGCACTAAGCATAGGACAGCACGAATTAACATTTAAATTTGTTGATAAATACGGCTCTCCACAAATACTTAAAAAAGAGCTAATTGTAATCCCGCGTCCTCCGATTATGAATTCTCCTCTATTTGAAGAGGGTATTCTTAAATTATCCGGAACTGGTTTATCCAACTCGGACTTGGTGTTAATCCTTTCTTCGGGGAAAAATATCTCCGTGGAAGAAACAATAATAGACACAGAAGGAAATTGGGAAATTGCCATCAACCGAGATGAACTAAACGAGGGGGTGTACACATTCTCAGCGTTTACAAGAAGGAATGGGTATGCAAGTAACTTGTCAGAATCCCTAACTTTTGAAGTAGGAGAATCTGTCAATAACACAAGTATCAATAATGAAAAAGAAATCTACTTTAGTTTTAAAGATCTCTCTTGGGAAGACATTGGAAGTATAATAACGAAAAATACAGACCTTGGACTTCTTGTGGGAGGTGCTTTTATCCTAGGCTTTATAATATGCCTACTAATAACATCGCTAATCAAAGGAAGCATAGATAACAAAACTATTAAGAATTTTGAAAAGAAGATGCAACAAACCAAAAAGGATAACAAAGAACTCACTTTAAAGGAAAAACTCTCCCAGGGAGTGGAAAATAAAGAGGAGAAAAAGGTAGACAATAAGGGTAAAAAGAAAAGTAAAACGGATAAGATTTTAACTAAAATGGACTTTCTAAAAGATTATAAAAAGTTTGATCCTGACGATAAGGAAGGAGAAGAGAAAGATAATATACAAGTCAAAGTTACCTCAAAGTCATAGTTTTCGTGGTAAAATATCGTTGCCTGTAAAACCAAGCCAAGATGGTGGAATGGCAGACACGCTACGTTCAGAACGTAGTCCTAACAATAGGGTGGGGGTTCAAGTCCCCCTCTTGGCACCATACTATTCTAAGACCCAATCTTGGACATTATTAAACCTCTGGTAGGAATAATTTACATCCGAGAAATCTATACCTTTAACTTTCTCCTTTACATAATAAGAAAATTGAGGATTATATAGAAAGACAACAGGGGCATCTGCCATTAAATATTTCTGAAACAGATCATACTTTTCCTTTCTGGCCTTTTTGTCTAAAGTTTTCCTAGCATCCTCCAAAAGAATATCTACTCTCTCATAGCTATATCCCGAGATATTTAAATCTGGATAACTAGATTTTAATGAGTGCCATAAATTATACTGATCCGGATCTATAGTTGTTTCAACTTCATAAAGAAGAAGGTCAAAATCACGAGTGGCAATAATTTCCTGTGTAATCTGTTTGTACGCAAGTTTCTCACTCTTTAGAATAATACCTTCCTCCTGCAATAATTTTTTAAGAGTAGAGACCAATCTTTCATTTGTTACACTATCAAAATAGCTTAAAGTGAAAGAGAGGATCTCTCCATTCTTCGCTTCAAAAAATCCTCCTTCTTCATTCTTTGTATAACCCAAATTCTTAAAGTACTCCGCAGCTAATTGGGGATTGTAATTGTAATATTCGATATCCCCATTAAAAGCCCAAGAACTCTCAGGAAAAGGACCCTTTCTTACAACTCCACCTATATTAGAATCCCTTATTAATCTCTCTCTGTCTATAACATAACTTAACCCTATTCTAACATCCCTTTCTTTAAGAGTTTCCTTCCTGGTATTAAAAAAGATTAACTTAGTACGATACTCCTCAACTTGTTTAAATTCTTGCAAATTAGAATATTCTTCTGTAAAAGAGAGTAAATCGTTGTCCCAAGCTCCAATGGCATCTAATGCCCCGATTCTAAAAGACATTTCAAGAGTCTCCTGATCTGGAAAAACTTTAAGGATAATTTTATTAATCGCTGGTTCTACAGCATCATACTGATTATCCTGCAGATAGACAGAATTCTGTTCTGTCCTAATAACCTTATATCTACCACTGCCTATCGGATATCTCGCAAACATATTGAAAGGTAACTCTTCAAGCCTTTCGCCCTCCAACCTGTGTTTTGGAACAATAAACTGAGAGATAGCTTCAAAAAATGTAGGATTCGGTTCGGATAATACAAAACGAACTGTTTTATCATTAATTTCTTCAACCTCAACTCCAATTAAAGAAATCCCGACTGAATCCAAGCCATAATCCTCAGCTAATGCTTTTGCAGTTTGGAAAGTAAAAACAACATCACCTACAGTAACTTTCTCCCCATCCTGCCAATACAAGTTATCTTTTATGGTAAACTCGTAAGCCATATCCTCTTCTACAAATCTCCACTCACTAGCAATACCGGGAAGAGGTTGACCATTTTTATCTATATAAACCAACTTCTCAAAGACAAGCTCTTGAACTGTTTTGTCTACATAATTTGCTGATACAAATAACGGATTAAATGTAGAAATAGCACCAACCGAACCCTCTATAAAAGTGTCATCAACCCTAGAATCATCCATAATCCTTGCCACCACATCCGATTGCAAGAAACTTGCTAGTAAAAAACCTACGACAAGAAAAAGGAGAATATAACTAAAAGGGATACTATTTTTAAAAGTTTTCCAAAGAAATTTCGGATAATTCCACCAATAATCTCTAATATCTGTCTTTTTTCCCCCCTCTTTAATTTTTTGTCCACTACCTTCATGTATATCCAAAAGAGCCTCTTTCATAGAGACCTTTCCATCTGCATTCGCCTTTCTTTTCTTCTTTGTTTCTTTCACTTCAGAGAAGTTATTTGGCATACTTAAGTATCGCTAAAGAAAGGAAAACCAAAACAGCTATTAAAAAAATTGTGAAGTAGTAAAGAAATTTTTCCAAGCCCCTCTTTGTTCTAAAAACCTCACCACCACCTCCAAACATTTTACCTAACCCTTCAGCTCTATTTTGAAGCAAAATACTGACCACAAGCAGACCACAAACAATAATCTGTGATATTAAAAGTGTTTTTGTTAAATTGTCCATACCGTATTATACATCAATTTAATTTGTTTTTAGAGAAACAATTTATTTGTTATTTGGAAGAATCCAAGACCCTGTATATAGAACATAGCAGTGATGAAAGAACAGAAAAAAATACAATTGAAATTATCGGTGTTACCTCAAATTCAGATATTTGCAACTCTCCGATGTTTAGGCCTTCAAACATATATGATTCTATATAAAACCCAACCATAAACAATTTCAACAGATGAACAATCCCCACTAAAAGAAGGGTAGTCATTAGAAAAAAGGTTAAAAAGTTGCATTTGATGGTTAAAAATTCAAGAAGGGGACAAGAGATCATTACCGTAAAACTCAGTATCAGTACGGTTAGTATTAAATAGGAGCTACTCTCTGGCAATATAAGTGACTTAGAGAAAAAGTTAAAAACAAAAAACAAAATTAATGTATATACAAACAGAGACCTTAGTACTTCTTTCATAGTATTAATATATCATAAAGAGATATGTATCTCTACAAATTCGTATGCTATACTTTCAAAGACATCTGCCCATATGAGAAATTTTTCTAAAACAAAAATAATAGCAACAATAGGACCTTCTTCATGGGATAAGAATACTATCGAAGAGATGTATGATAACGGGATGGAAATTGCAAGAATAAATGCCTCCTTTGCGAATCAAAATGAGATTGAGAGGGTAACAAAGACATTAAGAGAAGTATCCCCGAGAATTGCAATTATGCTGGACACTCAAGGAACAAAGTTGAGAGTTGTGGATGTTAACAAAGAGATCCGGGTTGAAGGAAAAGTCTCACTTTCATCTGCAAACCAGTCAGTCTCCAATAGCATAAAGATCTCTTATCCTGACTTACATAATACAATAACAAGAAATACTAAAATTTTTCTTGACGATGGTACTATTGAACTAACAGTTGAAGATATTAAAGGTTCTGAAATTATCTGTAACGTACTTCAACCTGGTATTCTCAAACCGAATAAAACAGTAAATATTCCGGAGATAGATCTTAATTTCCCTGTTTTTACAGAGAAGGATGAGGAAGATATTAGAACTGCTATTGAAAACAAACTAGATTTCATCTGTGTTTCTTTTGTAAGAAATGCTCAGGATATTCTCTATGCTCAAGAGTTAATAAAGGGCACAAACATTAAGATAATTGCAAAAATAGAAAACAGAACCGGTCTGGAGAATTTCGACGAGATTCTTGAAAAGACCGACGGGATAATGATTGCAAGAGGGGATTTAGGTGTTGAAACTCCTTTAGAAAATATTCCCATAATACAAAAGCAAATGATCTTCAAGTGTCGTTCTGTGGGTAAACCAGTCATTGTCGCTACTCAGATGCTTGAATCTATGCGAGAGAATACAAACCCGACGAGAGCAGAAGTTTCAGATGTTGCAAATGCCGTTATGGACGGAGCTGACACCTTAATGTTATCCGCAGAAACCTCTACAGGAAAGAACCCTATACAAGCTGTTAAAACAATGGCAGAGATTGCAAAGAACACAGAAAATGTTATGCAACTAACAACAATATACGGAAGAACGTCCTGCAGTAGAGAAGTAGATGAGATTTGCAGAAGTGTTGCAGTTCTATCCGAGAGTATTCCTTTAAAAGGGATTGTAGTTATTTCAGACCAAGAGGATACCATTGGTAGTATAACAAGACACAGACCGAATGTTCCTATATGGTCCATTAGTTCCTCTATATCCAGAATAAGGCAAGACCTTCTATATAGAGGTGTGAAGACCTATCACATCAAGGATCTTCCAGATGACAGGGATGAAAGTACATTGCTTGCCATACAAACGATTTATACTCATGGAGAGTTGGATTTAGGTGACAAAATTGCTATTATTAGTGGCAGTTCAATAAAAAACAAGGATAGTGACATAATCCTTGAGATTACCACCATAAAAGACATATTGAACCAATAATGGTGACGTAGCCAAGCTGGTTAAGGCCGTGGTCTGCAAAACCACTATCACGGGTTCGAGTCCCGTCGTCACCTGACTCAATTTCCACAAAGAATTAATTGAAAAATATCCCTATTTGAATTAAAATAGCACAATCTTAGCCGGGATGGCGGAATAGGCAGACGCGCGGGACTTAAAATCCCGTTCTAGAAATAGAGTGAGGGTTCGATTCCCTCTCCCGGCACCATTTTAAGGAATTTGTGTATCATACCCAATAAATAAATTTATAAATACTATTCATGGAAATAGAGAAGAGACCCGAAGAAAGAAAATTCATTCCGGGAGTATACAGACACTTCAAAGGAGGAATGTACCTGGCTCTTGTGCTAGCAAAAGACTCAGAGACAGAAGAAGATGTAGTAGTATATATACCATTGTATTACAAAGAAGAAAGCGAAACTAAAGCATGGGTAAGATCACTTGAAGATTTTATGGGAACAAAAGAATTAGAAGATGGTACAATAGTGAATAGATTCGAATTTATTAGTGAAAGATAGCTAAGAGTACAGAGCTAACACTAGAGACCTATTTCCTAGGTCGTTTAATATACAAAATCTTTACTAATATTAATCCACCTCTTGGAACTTATCCGGATCCTCATTACCACACTTAGGACAAACTTTCAATGGAACAACCCCTTCATAAACATACCCACAAACCATGCATTTCCATCTAAGCCAACGAGTATCTAAATCCTCAGGTGGAGCTTGACTTAAGTCATAACCCAACTTCTGTGCAGCAATCGACTCCTCATCTTGGGAATTCTGATTAGGATCTCTTTCATTATTTTTTAAGATATTGTCCATTCTCTAACTTCTTTAAAATTAAATTAAATGTCTCCTCCTCATTGATGTGGGAAGAGTCAATAACAATATCATTATATAACTGCGGTTTAGCGTAATCTATACCGTACAACTTAAGGTATCTCTCTTTATCTGATCTCCACCTTTTCTTCAGATTCCTTCTTTCCTTTATGTAAATTACAAACTTCTTTAAAAAGCCCTTTCCTGTTAGATCCTGCTTGCCCATATGCCTCAGTGTTCTAACATGCAAAGAAGCCGTTAACCAGATTTTTACAGTACACGGAATATCCTTAATATGTGAGATTCCTGCAAATGCTTTTGAGTCAAATATTAAATCCTTTCCATTTGATTCCTGAATAAGGTACCTGTCCACCTCACGGTCAATATCTAAAAGACTCTCCTTATTACTACCAGTATAAAAATCCTCAAAATCCTCATACCCCCTTTTCTTAACAGCATCCCTAAAGAATTTCCCTGCGTAAACCAACCTGAGATTAAAATGTTTTGCAAGCATTCTGGAAATTACGGAACATCCCGAACCTCCTGGGCCACCAACCACAAGAAGATACCCCTTAGAACTTTCTCTCTCCTTTCTCTCCATATGTTAATATAGTATATTAATAATCATATTATGTCGAGAGAAAACAAATCAGATCGAAAAAAGAGATCTTCACTAACAAAGCATAAACCCGATAAAACAATCCTTTACTTTGCCATCCTAATGGCAATATTTGGAGCAATAATGATTTTTGATGCAAGTGTTTATAGAGCAACAGCAGAGTGGGGGGATCAATTTTATTTCCTAAGACAACAGATTATTTGGCTAATAATTGGGCTAGTCCCTGCATTCCTAATCTATTTCTGGGACTACAGAAAGTTTCTTAAACTTTCTTTACCTTTGCTCATTGTAACAATAGGTTTACTTCTTGCAGTATTACTTTTGGGGAAAGAAGTAAACGGAGCAACCAGATGGATAGCCATCGGACCGATAGATATACAACCTGCAGAGTTTGCTAAGGTTGCCCTCATAATGTACCTCTCCTCTTGGCTTGCTAAAAAAAATTACGACTACAAAAACTTAAAAGAGGCATTTAACAACGGATTATGGAATGAATTACTGAGTTTCGTTGCAATCTTAGGGATTGTCGCCTTCTTAATAATACTCGAACCGGATTTGGGAACTACGATTATTATATGTGCTACATCCTACATCATGTTCTTAATCGCAGGAGGAAGTAAAGCACACACAATCGGATCTCTTTCCGTTCTTGCCCTGTTATTTCTACTAGGAGTTGCCGCTGCAATCCTAGAACCGTACAGATTACAAAGAGTTAAAACATATTTTTCACTCCTTTTTACAGGAGAAGTCTCAGATCCTAGAGGAGCCGGTTACCAAATGCAGCAAATTCTAATAGGAATTGGTTCAGGAGGAATCCTTGGAAAAGGATTTGGGCAATCACGACAGAGATTTGGCTATCTAGTTGAAAATACTGCCTTCACAGACTCCCTGTTTGCAGTAATTCTAGAGGAATTGGGACTACTTGGAGGGACAGTAATTATCCTCTCTTGGGTATTCTTTTTATGGAGAGGTCTTAAAATAGCTATCAACGCTCCGGACAAACAAGGCCAATTACTCGCTGCAGGAATAACAATATGGCTTGTTTTGCAAGCACTTATGAACATGGCTGCAAATGTTGGCCTCATTCCACTAACAGGAATACCAAATCCTTTCTTAACATACGGAGGATCTAGCACTATCGTAACACTAGCCGGAATTGCTATACTACTCAATATAAGTAAATACACAACAAATGGAAAATAGTGAAATAGAGAAAATACGGCTAAAAACAAAAATCGTGGTAACCGGAGGGGGATCCGGAGGACATATTTCCACAGCTTCTGCAATAATCTCTACACTAAAAAACAATTACGAAATCAATAATAACAACTTCCTCTACATAGGGGGAGACTTAGGAATGACAAATGAAAAACCGGGGAATTCACTAGAACAAAAAATCTTTGCCAACGAATCTTTCAACAAAAAATATATTAGAGCAGGAAAACTCCAAAGGAGTTTCTCTATCCACGGGATTTTCCTTTTACTAAGGACATTTCTTGGCTTTATAGACTCATGTAAAATTCTGAGAGATTTCAAACCGGACATTGTCCTCTCTACAGGTGGGTTTGTTTCCGTTCCTGTTTGCCTTACTGCGAAGATGTTGGGCAGTAAAATCTATCTGCATGAACAAACCGCAACCGTCGGATTATCTAATAAAATTGTATCTAGATACTGTGAAAAAATCTTTGTTGCCTTTCCTTCTTCAAAGAAATACTTTCCTAAGGGAAAAACGATCCACACAGGAAATTTAATAAGACCGGAAATATTTTCCAAAAGTTGCAAAGGAAATGTAGCAGAAGCATTAAAAAAAATGCTTATTTTGCAGGAAGACCTCCCGATAGTCTACATCTCCGGTGGAAGCCTTGGATCACACATACTAAACAGAACAGTCAAAGAGGCACTGCCGTCCCTATTACAAGATTTTCAAATAATCCTTCAAACAGGAGATAACAAAGAATTTAGCGACTTTGAACTTTTAGTAAAAGAGAAAAAGAAACTTAGCCTAAATCTTAGAGATCGCTTTTTCCCAGTTAAATATATTGAAAATAACGAAATTGGTTTTGTTTTGAATAATATAGATTTTTTTGTAGGAAGATCCGGAGCTAATACCGTTTACGAGATGGGAGTTTTACAAATACCATCAATATTTATCCCTATCCCCTGGGTAACACACAATGAACAGGAAGAAAATGCTAAAATCTTACAAAGACTCGGTCTTGCAGAAATATTAAACGAAGGGGAATTGACTCCGGAGAATTTAGTATTAAAAATGAGAAGATTTTACGAAAAGGAGAAAAATTATGATCCTTCAGAAATTGAAAATATCTTCGTAAGAAATGCTCAAGAAAAAATACTAAAAGAGATTGGAATATGAAGGTAATTAAGTTTATTTTAACTTAAAATGGCAGACTTAATAGTACGAGGAGGAAATAAATTAAGTGGCACACTTACCCCTGCAGGAAACAAAAATTCTGCGCTTCCGGCTTTATGTGCAACTTTGCTTACGGATGACGATGTAATACTCAGAAACTTCCCGGATTTAACAGATGTAAATAAGTTAGTGGAATTGCTTATATCAATGGGATCAAAAATTGAATGGGATAAAGAAGAAAAGGTTATTAAAATTAATAACTCTTCTGTTGACAAAAATTTCGGAAAAGAGAATTTTCCTCTTGGAATGAGAGGGGCTATCTTACTTCTAGGACCACTAATTGCAAGAGCCGGTTATATTGAGGTAACTCAGGAAATAGGTGGATGCACACTTGGAATCAGAGAGTTAGATCCTCACTTGGAGGTTTTGGAAAATCTTGGGGCTAAAATTGCTACCAACGGATCTCTTAAAATAGATACACGAGGTGGACTAAAAGGTGGATTCCTCTGGCAAGATTACATGAGTGTAACAACAACAGAAAACTTTGTAATGGCGGCTGTTTATGCCAAGGGGGTCTCTACAATGGTTAATGCAGCATCCGAACCGCATGTTCAGGATCTATGTAATTTGTTGGTTAAAATGGGAGCAGAAATCGAAGGAATAGGAACCTCTAAACTAACTGTTAAAGGTGGGGGGAAATTACATGGAGCAGACTTTACTATTAGTTCAGACCATCATGAAATCACAACCTTACTTGCTTTGGGTGCAATGACAGGAGGAGAAATTAAAGTAGAGGAATCCGAACCACAACATTTTCCTTTAATAGTAAAGACTTTCAAAAAGTTTAACGTAGAAATTGCCTATGAGGGAGATACCGCTGTTGTGAGAGAGAATCAAAAACTTGAAATATTACAGCCCTACACTAAAAACATGTTACAGAAGTTAGAGGCAGCACCATGGCCATATTTTCCGGCAGATTTACTACCTTTAATGGTAGCTCTTGCAGTTAAATCCGAGGGATCAATAATGTTCTGGAACAAACTTTACGAAGGAGGTTTCTTCTGGATTCCGGAACTTATTAAATTCGGAGCACATGTTGTTATGTGTGACCCACACAGGATTATTGTTTACGGTAACAAACCACTAAGAGAAGCAACTGTAGATGCCCCCAATATTATAAGGGCAACAGTAGCATTACTGATGGTTGCACTTACAATAGAAGGGGAGAGTGTTATTAGAAATTCTGACAGTATAAAAAGGGCTCACCCTAACTTCATTGAAAACTTAAACGCTCTGGGTGCAGATTTAGAGTGGGTAGAGTAGTAAAAACATTTAGATATATAGTTTCTCTATACGCTTCCCAATTTCTTTAAGAAATCAGGAACTAGATATAGACAAATACTGTTACTTGCCTTAAGAAGAATAGCAACTTTTCTCTCCTTTAATGTTTCTAATTTTACATTCAGCATTGCAGCAACCTCATCAGCTGATTCTAATCTCTCACCTACACCAAATTCATCAAACATCTGCCCGACATAGTAAACCTCATCAAAATTGTAGCTCTTAACTTTCTCTCCAAGTTCCCTATGTTTCTCAGCAGAGACTTCTCCTAGCTCTCTCATATCTCCCAGTATGACTATTTTGTAATAATCCGCACCTCCATAAAGACGATCAAATGTTTTTAGTGCCATATCCATGGATGTGGGATTTGCGTTATAAGCATCATTGACAATTATGGTATTATTTTTGTATTCTAGTGTTTCAAATCTCCCTTCACTATTTTCAAAAAGTTGAACTCCCTTAATACAGGTATCTATTGGTACTCCTAATCTGTTTGCCGCAATTATTGCCGCCATAGCATCATAGGCATAACCCTCCCCAAAGACTTTAAGGTTCACATCCATTTTGTTGTCATAATATTTGAATGCAAAGTGAGTACCGAAACTATCTACCTTAGGATCCACAATTTGGAAGTCCACATTTTCTCTCGTTCCAAAGGTTATAAGTTCGGAATCCTCGTTATATTCTTTTTCTATCTTGGCCAACCACTCATCATCTACATTTAATACCAACGGTTTGCCTGTCTTTTCCATATAATCTGCCAAATCCTTTTTCTCATGATAAATATCCTCTATACTCCCGACTTTCTCTGCATGAACATGCCCTATGTTTAACAGAATACCTAAATCCGGATCTATAGAGTTTACATGCCATGCTATTTCACCCTTTCTATCCATACCACATTCCAATACAATCACCTCATGATCCTCATATTGACCGAGAATAACTGCATTCCCCCAAACGGTATTAGATTTATTTCCATACAAAACTTTCTTCTGTTGCTTAAAGATCGTTACCAACATCTGTTTAGTTGTTGTCTTTCCAGTACTTCCGGTGATAGCAACTATCGGGGCTGTTATGTAAGATATGGAATAATTAAGAACTTTCATCAATCCTTCCTCTATACTGTCAACCAATATAATAGGGAGATTAACATTCATACTCTCAGCATCGTATTTACTCTTATCACAAAGTGCTACTGAAGCACCATTTTCAAAAGCTTCCAAAATAAATTCATGCCCATCAAAATTCTCTCCGACAATGGGGATAAACAACTCTCCTTTCTTTATAGTTCTTGAATCATGACTAAAACCGGTAAAATAAACATCCTCTCTGTAATTACGAATATCAAATTCCGGAAATCTCTTCTGTATCTCTTTTAATTCTATCTTCATAGCTTATTGCATCAACTTAATCCTTCTTTAATATAAAGGTTATTTAAAATATTTGCAATAAGTTTTTTCCGTTAGCAAAGCTTAATAGCCTAGAGAATTGTATTTGAGCCTGTAGTTATCTTCACTTGACCTAATTGACCTCTAATGTTAAATTAGTGGCACGAAGTGGTAAAAAGTGGTGAAAGATGATATAGTAAAAATATGCTAATAGGAGAGTACAGAAGTACACTAGGAAAAAAGAAAAGAGTATCACTTCCAAAAAAGTTTAGAGAGATATTGGGTGAAAACCTAATACTAACAAGAGGCTACGAACAAGCGTTAATAATAGTTAATGAGAAGTTGTGGAAGAAAGTAGCTCAAGAAGTAATGAATGGCTCTTTTATAAATAAAGATATCAGAGATACAAGTAGATTTCTTGTAGGAGGAGCAAAGGAGATAGAGCTTGATAATCAAGGGAGGTTTGTAATTCCTCAATCACTACTAGAACATGCAGGATTAAAAGAGGAGGTTGTATTTATCGGACTTGTGAACTGGGTAGAGGTATGGGACAAAACAAAATGGGAAGAGAGATTAAAATACCTTAGAGACCATGGAGAAGAGATAGCACAAGAGATAGGTAAAATGAAAAGCGAGAAGAATGGATAAGATACACACTCCAGTATTACTAAAAGAAAGTATAGATTCCCTAAACATCCAACCTGATGGTTTCTACATAGATTGTACACTAGGTGATGGTGGACACAGTATAGAAATACTCAACAAACTCTCTCCAGAAGGACTACTGTTGAGCCTCGATTATGATCAACATGCTGTTGATTTCGTCAAAGAATATTACAAAGACGAGATTAATAATCATGATAATTGGATCATTAAAAGAGGAAATTTTAAAGACATCAAGGAACTCACTAAAGAAATCGATAGAAAACCATTAGGAATACTAATGGACCTAGGATTATCTTCCAGACAACTGGAAGAATCTCACCAGAGAGGCTTCAGTTACAATGAAGAAGATGAGCCACTCGATATGAGAATGGACTTAACTCTTGGAGTTAGTGCTCTAGATTTACTTAAAGTCCTACCTGAGAAAGAACTTGCAACCCTTTTCTGGAGATATGGAGAAGAAAGATATTCCAAATCAATAGCCAGAGAAATTAAAAAGAATATTTCTGATATCAAAACTGTGGGAGATCTCACACGACTTGTTTACAAAGTCGTACCGGTTAACTCAAATAAGAACCCTTCTCGCAGAGTCTTTCAGGCTCTGCGAATTGTGGTAAATGATGAGCTTAACAATCTTAAAATCGGGTTAGACAATTCGTTTGAGATCTTACAAAAAGGAGGAAGAATATCTGTAATATCCTTCCATTCCCTAGAAGATCGAATAGTAAAAAAATTCTTTTTAGAAAAACAGGGAAGCGGAGAAGGGGAGATGCTTTTTAAAAGTCAAATTGCCCCAACCGATGACGAAAAAAAGCACAACCCTAGATCCGCTTCCGCCAAGTTAAGAACACTTATAAAAATCAAGAAACCTTAGATTATATTAAGTCTTTAAGGAAAATGAACAACCTACCCCAAAATTTTAAAAACAGAAATTTACCAATAGCAATATTTCTTGGAACTTTAGCTGTTTTTACTATCTCACAACTTGCCATAAACTCTATTATTACACCACTTGGTTTGGAACTAGAGAGCTTAAATAGTGAAAAAAACTATCTGGTCGAGGAAAATCGTTCAATGGAAGAGGAAATAGCAAAAACAAATTCAATTATGGTTATAAGACAACTTGCAAACAAGAAATTAAATATCTCCTCAGATGCCGAAAGGGTAATTATATATATAGAAGATTCAGGTGTTATAGCTGAAAGACAATAATGTCCAGCCTTAATCATCTTTATTCCACACAAACTAAAAGAAGCAAGTCCTCAAAAAAGAGAAAAAGCTCCGGAGGTTTAAATATTACTTATGTGGGGTACGGCATTACATTGCTAGCATTTCTTGTGATATTTCAAATTTTTAGATGGCAAGTCCTATTTGCAGACGACTTCAAAAACCTAGCACAAGGGCAATACGAAACAAACAGGATTCAAGTTGCTCCTAGGGGAGTTATTACTGCATCGGATGATACCGTGCTCGCTGTTGACGAACCCGCATGGAATATATATGCATCGTTAAGCAAAAACGAAGATGAAAGAACTATATTTTTTGAAAATCGAGATCTGTTTGTAAGTGAAGTTTCCTCCATTTTAGGCGTTGAAAAAGAAGCGATAGATTCCAAATTAACAGATGACTTTGTTTACACACCTATTGCTAAGGGTGTATCAACAGAAAAGAAAAAGGCTTTAGAACAAGTCGAAATCTTTGGTCCAGGGACACAGGGTTTTGGCCTCTATTTTGAAAATGAGGAGAAAAGGGTTTACCCTAACAACGAGTTAGCTGCACATATTTTAGGTTTCATTGGGCAAGACGAATTTGGTGATCCAGTCGGACAATATGGTATCCAGGGATATTATTATGGAGATATAACCGGAAGAGAAGGGTATTCATATGAGGAAAAAGATTCCTCCGGGAATGTTATCCTTACAGCAGAATATGAACCCATATTGCCAAGAAACGGAAAAGACTTCAAACTTACAATAGTCCCGAATCTGCAAGCAAAAGTAGAGGAGGAATTGGAGAAGGGAGTAAGAGAAAGTAGAGCAAGAAGTGGCTCTGCAATAATAATGGATCCAAAGACAGGAGCCATACTTGCAATGGCAAATTACCCAACATATGATCCCAATGAGTATTGGAGAGTTTCTGAACCCTGGATATTAAGAAACAGGGCTGTAGCAGATGTCTATGAGTATGGTTCCATCCAAAAACCGATTACACTTGCAATTGCAATCGAAAATGATGTGATTGATGAAAATTTTATATGCAACGATGCAACAGGTTACTTAGACCTTTATAAAGTTACAGGATATGCAGACCTGAAAGGAAAGAGAATCTATACTTGGAATAGATTACCTGCAGGAATTTTGGATATATCCGGAATATTTAGAACCTCAAACAACCCATGTGCCGCTCTTGTAGCACTAGATATAGAATTCGATGAATTCTACTCCTCCCTCAAGGATTTCGGAATTGGGGAATTTATCGGTATTGGACTACAAGAAGAAAGTACAAGCTATCTTAAGTCGAAAGAAACTTGGACAAAGCTAGATACAATCACAGCCTCATACGGACAGGGAGGAATATCTGCAACACCCCTACAACTTATTTCCGCATTTAGCACAATAGCAAACGACGGAGTAAGAATGAGACCATATATAATTTCCCAAATAAGTGATGAAAAAGAAGTTATTAATATCTCTCCACAAGTTATTACAGAACCTATTTCAAAAGAAACTGCCGATATTATAACTAAGGCACTAGTCAAAGCTGTCAAAAACAACTCCCTCTCAGCATTAGGAAAACCCCTTCTGGAATATGACCTGGCCGCTAAAACAGGAACTGCCCAGATACCCAACAAGGAAGGAACTGGATATAATGAGGATCTTTCTAACGATACAGTTATTGGATTTGCACCTTCAGATGATCCCAAAATGATTATGCTTGTTAAACTTGAAGAACCAAAAACTGCCGCTTTCTCAAGTTTAACAACCGTTCCTGTGTGGAGAGACATTTTCCTTTCTATTGCAGACGATCTGGAAATTAAAAAGATTAATTGAGATAATATACACAGTTCATATTTATACTTATATACTTATCTCTATAACAAATGACAGATACATTAAAAACCAGCTTAGAGGCATTGTTTATATCAACCATTGTCTCTGCAATATTTGCCCCGATCATGATCTCAATACTTTATAAATTTAACCAAGTAAGCGGGATTAAGAAAACAAAGATCGGAGCAGGGGATGGAGACAACAGCCTCTTTATGAGAATAATGAACTCAACTCTGACAAACGGGACACCTAATATGGGAGGAATTTTAATATGGATATTAGTTCCATTATTAACACTTGCCCTTGTTTCAGTAACACCCATTGTTAAAGTCTTTCTAATCGGTTTTGCACTTTTTGGTTTCTGGGGATTTATAGATGTTGCAGTATTTACAAACGGATTTAAGAACAATGAAAAAATAAGAGCTTTTCAAGAAACTTTTGAGTGGAGAATGGGTAAACTTACCTTTTCTATATTGCTAAATATTGGAGTTATGTATTTGCTAAGTAAAACAGGGGAAATAACCACAATAAACTTACTAGATTTAGTAGCCATCAACGTTACACCCATAATCTTAATCATAACAGCAGTTGTTGGTCAGTTTGCTATATATTCTGCGGAACTAACAGACGGAGCAGACGGTTTAATGATCGGGATATTCACCATAATAAATCTTGCGATGATATTCCTTCTAACTATCCAAGGTCAATATGAATTCGTTCCTATACTTGCAATAATCTTAGGAGTTCAACTCATAGATCTGTACTTTAATATTCCTCCTGCAAGATTCTGGAATGGTGGGCCAGGTGCTATGCCACTTGGTTTTACAATGTTTTTTGTGGCTTTGGTTACAGACAATATCTTGCCATACTTCATAATGTCTTCCATAACTTGGATTATTATGGCATCTAGTGCAATACAGATGTTTAGTATGAAATTTTTAAAAAAGAGGGTCTTCAAGATAGCACCAATACACCACCACTTTCAAGCAAACGGATGGCCTCAATACAAAGTAGTAATGAGATTCTGGTTATTTACACTGTTTACGTGCATCGTTGGGATATATATAGGACTAATTTAGATTAAAGCTGCTCACATTCAAACTCTGGTCCCGAACAGGTACAAATACTATTACTCTCCGAATCTTTAAAAACATCACCATTTAAATAAATATTCCCATTTGCAAAACATGTTCTAAAGTTTGTCATATCCCCTTGGTCATTCTGATACGAGACAGAGAATCTGGATTTATCTGCAAGTATGATATTTTGAATTTCAAAAGTATTACCTATCAAACAAACCCTGCCATATATACTTTCATCTCTGTTTGTTATAGCAGTCAAAACTATTCCTTCCTCCTCAAGTTTATACATTCCTGCTTGAACAGGAGTTTCGTTAAAATCCCCACACAAGGTTTCTCTTTCTATAACAATCCTTAATGAAGAGTTATTATATTGAATATCTACCAATTTTGCATCTACCAAGTTTGGTTGATCCTTATCCAAATAATTTCCAAAACTGTACGTAAAAGACATACTTTCATTCACGAAACCTTCATAGGACATGCTTGACTCCTCTTCTTTGCAGACTATCTCCCCAGAATTAGAACAGATACAATCCTTACCATCTTCATATTCTGAAATAGGATCATTTACAGAGTATTCAACTCCCTTGTAAACACAAGACTCTGTCTTCAGATCTTCTCGTAGAGTTGTAACTAGTATAACAAGAGCGCTGAACACCAAAACAAATGTTATTAACAGCAACCAATTCCTTTGTTTAACTTTTGCCATATCAGACTATATTTTACCACAACATGTGTTAGAATATGCCATGCATGACGCACATATACATTTAGCAATGGAGCCGCTAAAATCCGACTTACCTAGAATAGTAGACACCTTCTTGGAAAAAGGTGGAAAATATATACTAACTCAGAGTACAGACCTTGAAGATATTAATACAAGTCTGGAAATAGGTAAACAGTATCCAAATATAATAG
This sequence comes from Candidatus Dojkabacteria bacterium UBA4813, assembly GCA_002402455.1. Taxonomy (GTDB): domain Bacteria; phylum Patescibacteriota; class Dojkabacteria; order SC72; family SC72; genus UBA2177. The sequence goes on along the minus strand of DHFX01000001.1, from coordinate 47,592 downwards.
ATGTTGCACTAGGTTTGCATCCTGTATTCTTCGAGGAGAACACTATAGAGAAAGGCAATGAGAATCATATCTCCGATCAGTCTAAAGAACTTCTTACAAAGTTTATGATCATATTAAAAAGGAATCTCCCTAACATCAAAGCAATAGGAGAAACTGGACTAGATTACTACCAAATAGGTCTACAAAAAGATTTGAACCCAAAGATAAAAAAAGAAATAAAAGATATACAGAAGCAATCTTTCGGGAAGCAGGTTCAAATTGCCGTTGAAAACAACTTTCCTTTAAGCATACATGCAAGAGATATAAGTGGGAGCAACGAATGTGTAGAGGATGTTATTAATATTGTTGCAAGGGAAGGCAAAGGATTAGCACGAGGTTGCTTTCATAGCTACAGTGGAGATATTAAATATCTTCAACCGATTTTAGATCTAGGTTTCTATGTGGGATTTAACGCCATAATCACCTACAAAAGCGGAGAAGATGTAAGACAAATTCTAAAAGAGACACCCGTTGAAAGAATCCTGTTTGAAACAGACGGACCGTTTCTCCCTCCACAATCTGTTAGAAAAAATAAAAAGATTAAAAACAAATTTGCACAGCCGGCAGATATTAAGGAAATCATTGAAGCGGCAGCAAAAGTAAAAAACATTTCACCAAAGGAATTAGAAAAAGAAACAGATAAAAATTACGAAAAGGTTTTTATAAGAAAATTAGAAATTTAATCCTTTCTAATATCCACAATACACACAAATTCTCCATGAGGATTATCTGCAAAATTTCTCTCATCTAAAATTTCCCGTATTTCAGGAATACTTCCATAAAAGTATTCCTCTCTTAATTTGGAGATATCCTTTGCTAAAAATATTTTCACTTCACCGAACACTTTATAAATCATATTTAAGAAATCAATTAATCTCTTCGGAGATTCATAAAAAACAAGCGTGTTGTGTAGATCTTTGTATTCAGAGATTATTTTCTCTCTTTTAATTTTACTCTTTGGAAGAAAACCGAAGAAAACAAATCTGTCTGTAGGGAAGCCACTCACAGATAAAGCCGCTATTAGAGCACTAGGACCGGGAATAGAGATTACCTCAAAGTTATTTTCTCTTAAGTACCTCACAAGTTTATATCCAGGGTCAGAAATCAACGGAGTCCCTGCATCTGATATAAGGGCTAAATCTAACCCCATATTTAACTTTTCCAAAATTTTCCCAAGAACCCTTTCATGATTTTCATCTCTATAAGAAACTAATTGCGTTTGAATATTGTATTTTTCAAGAAGCTTTTTGCTTTCCCTTGTATCTTCCGCAAGTATGAATGGAACCTTCTTTAGAATATCTACAGCTCTAAAGGTTATGTCAGAAAGATTCCCTATCGGAGTAGCAACTACATATAATTTACCTTTTATCATTTTATTAATCTTAAATTTATATCCAACTCTTTAGAGATCTCTTCTGACTTAATGGCATTTTCAAGAGTATATTCTCCTATCCTAGTCCTTTTCAATTCCACAGCTGTTGCAAAGGTTCTTAACAATTGACCAAGGTCATTAATGAGAGTCCGAACGTAAGTTCCACTTGAGCAGATTATATTAAAAGTAACAAAAGGCCAGTCATAGTTTGTAATTTCAAAATTCTTAATGGTTACTACTTTTGATTGAAGCTCAACTTGCTCTCCCTTTCTTGCAAATTCATATGCCTTTTTTCCTTCTATCTTTCTTGCTGAAAATTGGGGAGGAACTTGGCTAATTTCACCAACAAAATTCTCTTTAATTAGTTTTTCTATTTCAGCATGCTTAACAGCCTTTAAATTAGAAATTTCACCTACCTTCTTTCCTGTAACATCTTGTGTATCCGTAGCATAACCAAATTGGGCTTTTACAATGTACTCTTTTTCCATTTCTAAAATCTCAACCATTTTCTTTGTGTATTTCCCAAGAAGGATAATTAACAAGCCAGTTGCAAAAGGATCTAAAGTTCCTCCATGACCTATTTTTTGCCCGTGTGGGAGAACTTTTTTTAATCTTCTTACGACATCATAAGATGTAATATTTGCCTGTTTGTTTATTAACAAGATTCCGTCTATCATCTATTATGTAAATGTAATATTAATCAAGGAATTATACCACTATGTTAAACGGAATAAGCCTAGGAATAATGACTGTTATTGTCCTCCTTCTGCTTGGTTTCATCCTAACTCTATTTATTAATGCCTTCCTAATTCCCTTGTTAAAAACTCCGAAAGAAGTAATTAGTGAAATTATAGATATAATGGACCTTGAAAAAGGAGATCACCTTGCAGATTTGGGAAGTGGAGATGGAAGACTACTTTTAAAAGCTCACGGCAGTAGTGGATGCAAATGCACAGGCTATGATATATCCCCAATGATGCTAATAATTGCTCAAACAAAAAAGATATTACAATTTCCTTTAAGTAAAGATTTTACTTTTGAAGCGGAAGATATTTTTAAAGTAGATTTAGAAAAATTCACAAAAGTATATTGTTATTTAGACGAAAAAAGTTTGGAGATATTGAAACCAAAGCTGGAAGAGTTTGTAAAGAGTGGGGGAGAAGTTTACTCTTACAAATATAATATAAAGAATATTAATGTGAATAACAAAAAAGAGACAACTAGGGAAGAGAAAATTATACTTAAAGATGGAAATCCCCTTTACATATACAGATAAAGTATAATCAATTATGGCAAATTACGAGCCCCTAGCTTCAAAATACAGACCTAAAAAGTTAGAAGATTTTGTTGGTCAAAAACATCTTATAGGAGAAAATGGGCCCATTAAGAAATTCTTAGACACAGAAAAGATTCCCTCCATGATATTTTGGGGTCCGCCCGGAACAGGAAAAACAACTCTTGCTTACATAATCTCCCTTAACCTCTTCTTTGACTTCCACAAACTCTCTGCAGTAAATAGCGGTAAAGAACAATTAAGAAAAATAATAAAGATTGCTACAGCAAACAAGCAATACGGTAGAAAGACAATCCTCTTCTTAGATGAAATACACAGATGGAATAAGGCTCAACAAGATGCTCTCCTGCCTTACATTGAAAAAGGACTAATAACCCTAATAGGGGCAACAACAGAGAATCCGTCTTTTACAGTTAATACTCCATTACTTTCCAGAACAAAAGTCTTTCTTTTTAAACAGCAAAGTGAGGAAGATATCCAGAAACTTCTTTCAAAAATAGCAAAGAAAGAATTTCCAGATCTAATAATTGGAAAGAACGAATTAAAGGCCATGGCGAATCTCGCAAATGGGGATATAAGATCAGGATTAAATATTCTGGAAATGGCAAGTACAATAGCAATTTCACAAAAAGAAGAGAACAAGAAAGCCAAGATCACCATGGAGATACTAGAAAACACAATACAAAAACCGATATATTACGACAAAAATGGAGAAGAACACTACAATATAATATCGGCAATACACAAGTCCATGAGATCTTCCAATCCGGATGCCGCTGCTTACTGGGTTGGTAGAATGTTAAGCGGTGGAGAAGACCCCCTCTATATCGCAAGAAGATTACTAAGATTTGCAAGTGAAGATATCGGGAATGCAGATCCTAATGCTTTAATTCTTGCAAACAATGTTTACGAATCTTGTCAGAAGATCGGGATGCCGGAATGTGAAGTTTTTTTAATACAACTGGCCATATATCTTGCAAAAGCGCCAAAAGATAATACAGCTTACAAAGTAGAAAATCTCGTAAAAGGAGATATAGAGAAGTATGGCAATCTTCCAGTTCCTATGCACCTAAGAAATGCCCCTACAAAACTAATGAAGGATATCGGTTACTCAAAAGGCTATCAATATGACCATGACTTAGAATCTAAAAAATCCAAACAGCAATGTATGCCGGACAAATTAAAGAATAGAACATATTTAAAAAGTAATTAAAGATTCAATATAAAGTGGAAAACTTAACACAATATATATATAATATTCTGCATGGAAATTAAAAAAGATAAAGAAATAATAGAAAGAATTCTTAAAAAAGCAGTTGAGCAGATACTCCCAACGGAAGAAGCTTTAAGAAATTTGTTAGAGTCCGGCAAAAGGCTAAACATCTACCAAGGGTTTGACCCAACCGCAGACACCCTGCACATTGGCCACACAGTAGGAATGAGAAAACTTGAAGATTTCAGAAAACTTGGACACCATGTCATCTTCCTTATAGGAGATTTCACCGCGAGAGTAGGAGATCCCTCTGACAAAACTGCAACAAGACAGATGCTAACAAAAGAAGAAGTGGAGCAAAACATGAAAGATTATGTCAAACAAGCTTCAAAGATTATAGATATTAGCAACAAAGAGAATCCCGTAGAGATACTTTACAATGGTGAATGGTTAGAAAAACTAAACTTTGGAGACATAATAAAACTTGCTTCTAAGTTCACAGTTCAGCAAATGTTAAAGAGAGATATGTTCCAAAAAAGATTACAACAAAACAAACCTATACATCTTAACGAATTCCTATATCCTGTTATGCAAGGATACGACTGCGTAATGATGAATATAGATGTCGAGATAGGTGGGAATGACCAGTTATTCAATATGTTAGCCGGAAGAGATCTAATAATGTCCGAACTTGGCAAAGAAAAGATTGTACTTACTACAAAACTTCTTGAAACTGCAGATGGGAAGAAAATGGGCAAGTCGGAAGGAAACATGATAAAAATGAACGACAAACCAGAGGAAATCTATGGAAAAGTAATGGCATTCAACGACGACATGATTATTAACGGATTTGAAATCCTAACCTCCACAAGTATGAACCAAGTTAAAGAATATAAAAAGAGATTAAACTCTAAAGAGAACCCAATGAAACTTAAAAAAGAGTTGGCATTCAAAATAACCTCAGAGATAACCAGCGTAAAAGAGGCAAAAGAAGCTCAAAAGTTCTTCGAATCTGTATTTCAAAACAAAGGTGAGGACGTACAAATACCAGTTATAGAAATCGCAAAAGAGGAGATTCCCCTAAACCAATTACTCGTAGAAATTGGTTTCGCAACTAGCAAATCAGAAGCAAAAAGGCTAGTAGAACAGGGTGCTGTAAAAATAGCAGGTAAAAAGATCACCCAGTACCACCATCTCATCAAAACTTCCAGCAAACCCGAAGTCCGTGTAGGAAGAAAGCTATGCAAAATTATATTCAAGGCATAGAAGAAAGATTTTCTAAAATATTCTTCAATTCAAAAACCAAAACCTTTTAAAACATGGACAAAAAGATACAAAACGAATTCAGAGAATTATCAAAAAAAATACCTCTCAATTATAGGGAAAAAGCTAAAGAAGCTTTTGACTACGCATCTAATTACCACCAGCAAGAAAGGAGATTTGGTGGAGAACTCGTCATTGAACACCTCCTAAACATCGCACTACTTACAACAGAAGTTAAGTTAGATACAAACTCAACAATAGTAGCCCTCTTACATGAAATACCACAGGACGAAGACAATCTTCATGAGATAGAAAATCTCTTCGAAAAAGAAGCTGTAAATATTCTAAAAAGACTAAAAGAGATCAAGAAAGCAACAGAGAGCCACGAAACTCCAGAAGAAGTGACAATAAAGTATATACTAAACAGCTCAGATGATTTAAGACCCGTCATCATAAAGATCCTAGATACTCTCTGTGATATTCGCAGTATAGAAAATATTCCGGAGGAGATGAAGAAGGATACTCTAAGAAAAGCATTAAGTATCTATTCTCCCCTAGCAGAGTACTTAGATTTAAATGAAATCAAGAAAGAAATAGAAGAGAATGCCTTCTTAGAGTATTTACCCATAGAGTATGCCAGCATATCTAAAAAAATGCAGGAGGCTAATATTTGTGAAAAGACATTGGAAGAGTATAGGAATTTACTGAAGGAAATACTAAAAGATCTCAAATTTGAAAAGAAAATAGAAGGGAGGATAAAGTCAAAATATAGTATATATAACAAACTTAAAAAATATGAGAAAGAGTGGATAAACCCAAATATCACAAGAGTAGATGACCTGATAGCCTTTAGAATTCTAGTTAACAAGGAAGAGGAGTGCTTCTTTGTATTAGAAAAACTAATAGACAATGGAGAGCCGGATTACGATCTTTTTGACGACTACATTTCAAACCCAAAACCGAATGGCTATAAAGCAATACAGTTTCCAATGAAATTCCCCTCCGTTTCTGACTTGAAAATAGAAGTTCAAATAATGACAAAGGATATGTATTACCACAACACATATGGACCTGCCTCACACATTGCATACAAAGCCAGCAAATCAAGATATGCGAAACCAACAAATAAGTATGATTGGGTAGAAGAAGTACATAAAAATTTTAACAAGAGCAAGAAAGAGAGAAGACACAAAATGAATTGCCCCATTAAATGCTCTATTTACAAAGACGAAGTATTTCCATTCACACCCAAGGGAATGATTCTTGACCTAAACAAAGGAGACACAGCCTTAGACTTTGCATTTAGATTACATACTGAGATAGGAAATAGTGCTACAGGAGTACTAATAAATGGCAAAGCTGCAAAACTTTCTACAAAACTTAAGACGGGAGATGTTGTAGAAATTAGAAGAGACAAAAATAAAAAGTATCAAAAAATAGAAGCATTAAGAGACGTCAACTCAGAAGCTACAAAATTCAGGATCAGGAATCAGCTTTCAAAATACAACAGAAAAAGTTAGAATAGAAACATGAAGAAAAAGACAAAGAAAAAATTGGCAGCAGTTATAAACATAGGAATAGCAATAATCCTAGTAGGGGGAATAGCTGTACCAATCCTGCTCAGCCTGTTGGCGATATAGTTTCACTCTATATATGAGCCTCTTTACGAAAAGTCCAATAACAGAAATAAAGGGAATAGGAGAGAAACTGGCAGAAAAGTTTTCCAAATTAAATATAGAGACGGTTCAGGATTTGCTTTTCCACATTCCCTTTAGATACCAAGACACATCATCTATTATCAGCATTCAAGAATTTAAAGAAAGAGGAGAGGGGACATTCCTTGCACAAATAGAAAAAGTTTCTACTGCTTACCTTAGAAAAAAAATCACTACCGTAAGAGTAAAAGATGACACGGGTTTTTTAAATCTTACATACTTTAATCAGACATATTTACAAAAGAGCTTGAAAAAAGGAGATATCTATCTTTTCAGTGCGAAAATAACCCAAAGGGGAAATCGCAAGAATGTATACAATCCCAAGTTTGAGATATTTAAAGAAGATCCTCAGAAACAAACAGATCTTGGTAAATTAGTCGGTATCTATCCTGAGACTAAAGGTTTAAGTTCTAGGATTATCAGATCTAAAATTAGTGATTTACAAAAAGAAACAGGATATTTTAAAAAATTACTCAAAGATCCCCTGGACAAAGAAACATTAAACGAATTTCGCCTTATATCTCTTAGTGATGCCATCAGCAAAATACACTTTCCAGAAAGCCAAGAGGACATCGATGATGCTAGAAAAAGACTTGCCTTTGACGAAATGCTTAGAATTGCATTCAAAATAGAGACACAGGCGCTTAAACAACAAAAAGAGGTAAGTGAGCCAATGGATATAAAATCTGAGATTCTAAATGATTTTATAAAATCTCTACCTTTTGAATTGACCGACGACCAAAACAAAGCTGTCGAAGAAATTTTAGAAGATACAAGCAAAGAGAAACCTATGAATCGCCTACTAAATGGGGATGTAGGAAGTGGGAAAACAGTAGTTTCTGCAATAGCAATATTAAATACAATAAAAAACGGTTATTCCAGTATCCTAATTGCCCCAACTACTGTTCTTGCAAAACAACACTACGAAACATTCAATAAAATATTCAAAAATTTCAATATAGACATTGAACTCTGTATATCTACCAAAAAAATAATCAAAAGGGTCGATAACAAACTTATCATAGGAACACACGCAATACTTTATGAAAAAGAATTACCAAAAGATTTAAACTTAGTAGTAATTGATGAACAACACAGATTTGGAGTTGAACAAAGAGAATACTTTAAGGAGAAAACAGAAAAATCTCCTCACTATTTAACAATGACTGCAACCCCCATCCCAAGAAGTCTTACGGAAGTGTTCTTTGGAGGATTAAATGTCTCCGAAATTAGGCAGAAACCGAAATACCAAAAAGAGATAAAAACATACTTTACTCCATACAGAAAACGTGAAGACTGCTTTAACTGGATAAAAAACAAAATTAAAGAAAGTAAAAAGAATAGTATTTACGAAAATCAGGTTTTTGTAATATACCCGTTAATAGAAGAATCAGAGAAACTTAATGCCAAAGCAGTTTTAGTAGAAGTAGAATACTTGAAGAAACTATTTAAAGGATTAAATGTAGATTTTTTACATGGAAGATTAAAAGAAAAAGATAAAGAGAAATTGTTAAAAGATTTCAGAGAGAAAAAGATACAGGTTTTAGTATCTACAACGGTCATTGAAGTGGGAATAGATATTCCGGATGCCACAATAATGGTTATAGAAGACGCGGAGAGATTCGGACTGGCACAACTCCATCAATTAAGAGGGAGGGTAGGGAGGGGAGAGAAAGAATCCTACTGCTTTGTTATCCCCAGTTCTAGTGTAGAAAAGAATTCTCCATCGCAAAAAAGGTTAATCTACTTTGCAAACCATAATAGTGGCTTTGAAGTTGCAGAATATGACCTTGAGAGTAGGGGACCAGGAGAGGTTTATGGACTAAGGCAATCCGGAATACCTGTTTTCAAAGTGGCATCTATCCATGACATTAAACTACTTAACAAGGCCAGAAAGCTTGCAAAAATATACCTCAAAGAAGATAATAACTCAGAAAAGATTTTACAGAATTTATTCAGATGAAAATACACGTAGTTTTAGACAATATAAGATCTGTGTTTAATGTCGGAAGTATATTTAGATCTGCGGATGGTGCAGGACATGTAGAAAAGATATATCTTTGTGGAATAACTGCTGATATAGATAACCCCAAGCTAGAGAAGACTGCTCTAGGAGCCACGGAGATGGTTGCCTCTGAGCACTATGATACAACAGAAGACGCTCTAGAAGGGATCCGAGATATGGGCATTCCTATATACTCAGTTGAATTAACAAAGGATGCTAAAAACTTTCAAGAAATAGATTACCCAAACGAATTAGCCCTAGTATTTGGACATGAAAAGAATGGTGTAGATAAAAAAATCCTTGACAAATTCTCCAGTGAGAAAATAATGGTACCAATGAGGGGGAAGAAAGAATCTTTAAATGTAGCAAATTGTGCTACTGCCGTGCTTTACGAAATAACAAGAAATTGCTAAAACCTCCCTTGTAAAAACTTTCTCTCTCTTTTTGCTACAATATATTATTATGGACTTAGGAAAGAAAATTACTATTCTGATATTGCTTGTCACTATTGGTATTAGTGTCAAGATGATACAAAATCAAAGCAATAGCATTCTAGATACTCCAGAGATTGCAGGAGAGAGCAGCAGCTGGCTGTACAGGAAGGGAATAAAAATAGAAAACGAAAGAGAAAGACTTACTTTTACAGAAGATGTGGAGATAACAATAAATACCAAGGAATTAATTGAACTTGGTAAGTTACAATCTACATGTAATGATATGAGATTTCTGGATAGCGACAATGAAACTGCTCTTGAGTTTGAAATACTTGGACAACCTAATACAGAAGACGGATGTAACAGTGAAAATACTAGGGTTCTAGTTAAAATAACCTCCATTCCTGCAGAAGGAAAAACTATATATTTCCTTTATGGGAATAGCACTGCTCCAAAGTTATAAAATCCTCTCTTACAAAAATCCTTACTTGAACTAAAAGCTACTGTAAATTCGTTAAGTTAAAAAATCCCTATAAATAGGATATAATACTCCCATGAGCTTACAGTACGACTCAGCAAAAAAACTTAGAAAAGAAAGGAACAAGTGGAAAGTAACAACTCCCGAAGAATTTGACGAAAGAGAGAAAGTCTTCCTCAAAGAAAAAATACTACACAAAGAACCCACTATTAAAACTTTTGTTAGAATCACCGCTGGAAAAGCAAAAAACTTTAAACTCGAAATACCTAAAACCACAAGACCCTTAACAGATAGAATGAAAGTTCAAATTTTTGACATCCTTGAAAAAGACATTTACAAAAGAAGAATCCTAGACCTATATGCCGGAACCGGTTCCTTTGGTTTAGAGGCACTTTCAAGAGGAGCAGAACACACGACCTTTGTTGAAGCCTCCAAAAATGCCATTTACATACTGAAGAAGAATATTACTAGTACCGGCTTTCTACTAGATTCTGAAGTTATTAACTCCAAAGTAGAGGAGTATCTTCACAAAAAAAACAACGAAAAAACTATTGAAACTTTTGACATAATATTCCTAGACCCTCCATACAAACTTTTCAATACAAAGAAGACTTACAAAATGGAGGATATAATCAACATGGCATCAAACCTTCTTACTGGAGTACAGAACCAAAAAGAAAAATTCAAGGGAGCTTTAATACTTAAACACCCAAAGAGATATCCCCTGGAGAAATTATCCTTAAACAACATAAAACTACTAGAATCCTACAATTTCGGTCTGAACACAATCTCTTTCTACATAGTAAAGGAATTGCAAAATAAACATTAAAAATATAAAATAGGAACGATGTATAAACAATTCGGTAAAACAAAGGAGAAACTGTGTAAAATTGTTTTTTCAACACCTCTTTTCTAATGCCATTGCTTTCCCTCTATTAAGTTGAGTAAATATTTTTATTATGGATTCCGAACAAAAGTTAAAACTAGAAAAAATGAGACACTCTGCATCGCATGTTCTTGCTCAAGCAATACTAAAACTCTATCCCGATACCAAGTTGGGTATAGGACCTGCCATTGAAAATGGCTTTTATTATGATTTTGATTTTACAGAACCAATAGAGGAAGAAGATCTTAAAGAGATAGAAAAAGAAATGAAAAAAATAATAAAGCAAAATCTTCCTCTTAAACAAATTATGATGACCAGAAAAGAGGCTGAAGAATACTTGGAAAAAACCGATCAAATATATAAACTGGAACTTTTAAGAGAGCTGGAGGGTGAAAAATTCAGCTTCTATATAACAGGAGACAATGAGTTCGCAGACCTCTGCAGAGGGCCCCATATCAACTCCACTAAAGAAATAGGAGCAGTAAAACTAATCAAAACAGCAGGTGCTTATTGGAAAGGAAATGAAAAAAATAAAATGTTAACCCGAATATATGGGACTGCTTTTGAAACCAAGGAAGAGTTACAGAAGTATCTGGAGAACCAAAAAGAATTAGAAAAAAGGAACCACAGGAAATTAGGTAAGCAATTACAATTATTTGCAATTATTAACGAAATAGGACAAGGATTACCTGTGTGGCTTCCAAGAGGATACGTGATAAGAACTATCTTAGAAGATTACATGCTGGAACTTGAAAGAGAAGCAGGATATGAACATATCTTAACTCCACATATCAATAAGAAAGAATTGTTTGAAACTTCCGGTCACTTAGATTTCTACAAAGATTCAATGTATGCACCTATTGAGATAGAAGATGAAACTTACTATCTTAAACCAATGAACTGTCCTGCCGCTATGATGGTTTACAAACTAACTCCAAAAAGTTATAAAGAATTACCTTACAAACTGGGAGAGTTCGGAACTGTATATAGATATGAGAAGTCAGGCGAGTTACACGGACTCCAAAGAGTCAGAGGTTTTACCCAAAATGATGCACATCTATTCTGTACCCCAGAACAATTGGAGGATGTAATCAACGAAACTTTTGACCTTCTTGAAACTTTTTACAAGGATGTCGGCTTTGATAATTACAAGTTTAGACTTTCACTATCCGACAAAGAAACAAATCCGGATAAATATGCTGGAGATCCCCAAAAGTGGAAGTCAGCAGAAGACACTTTAAGAAAAGTTCTAACAGATAGAAAAGTTGTCTTCGAAGAAGTCCCCGGAGATGCTGCTTTTTACGGACCCAAGATCGATGTTCAAGCAGTAAACGTTTTTGGAAAAGAGGACTCGGTATCTACCATACAGTTAGATTTCAACCTTCCAGAAAAATTTGGAATCACATATATAAACTCAGACGGAGAAGAAAAACAACCATTTGTAATCCACAGAGCACTTATTGGTTCCTTTGAAAGATTTTTTGCATTCTTAATAGAGCACCACGGTGGAGATTTCCCACTATGGTTAGCACCTGAGCAAGTTTACATCATTCCCATATCAGAAAAGCACATACAATACGCTAATGAAGTATTCGCACAATTAAAGGAGGCAAAGATAAGAGTAAAATTGGACAATAGAAACAAGAGCATGCAATCCAGAATCAGGGATGCAGAGAAGATGAAAATCCCTTATATTGTAATAGTAGGAGACAAGGAAATAGAAACAGAAACCGTCTCTGTCAGAGCTAGAAACAACAGGGAAGAAGGATTGATGAAAATTCAAGAGTTTATAGATAATCTTAAAGAAGAGATCAGAAACAAGGAGTCTTATTCTAACAAAAATGGTGATAACAAAAGTAAATAATTTTAACAAATTTAATTAATAAATGATATTTAAGAAATCAAAAGGTCCGAGAGTAAATCAGGAGATAAGAGTTCCAGAAGTACAATTAATAGATCACAAAGGAGAAAATAGAGGCATAGTTAAAACAGAGGAAGCAATCAACCTTGCCAAAGATAACCAACTTGACCTAGTAGAGGTAGGAGCTACTGCAAATCCCCCCGTATGTAAAATAATGGACCTATCAAAATACCTCTATGAGCAGAGAAAAAAGAGTAGAAAAAGCAACAACAAGACTAAAGAGCAAAAAGAGTTTAGATTTTCTCCGGTTATAGAAGAAGGAGATATAGACCACAGGGTAAAAAGAGCTAAAGAATATTTGGACAAAGGACACCCTGTAAAACTAGTTATGCAAAAGAAAGGGAGGCAATCTATGGATTTGGCAAAGGAGGTTTTTGCTGAAATATTGACTAATTTTAATGATTATAGTAGTATCGAAGCCGAGCCTAAACGCGAGGGTAATAGAATTTCAATAACGTTTAAAGCAAATGGCTAGACAAAAAACAAACAAAACAGCAAAGAAAAGAATTAAGCTATCAAGACCAAGGGGAAATAAGACTCCTAAATTGATATATAAGCAAAGTCACCAGGGACACTTAAGAACAAAGAAGTCTACAAGAGAAAAGAGAAGACAAAAAGATAATGCCCAGGTTGACAGTTCAGTAAAAAAGAATCTAATTAGAAAAATAGTTAATATCTAGAATCAATAAAGATGAGAGTTAAGGGTGGAACGACAAGAAAAAGAAGACATCAGAAAGTCTTGGATAAGACAAAGGGATATAGATTAACAAAAGGAAAGTTGTACAAAGTCTCCCACGAGGCATACCTACATGCAGGTCAATACGCTTATGATCACAGACAAAAGAGAAGTGCACAGATGAGAAAAGTCTGGATAACCAAGATTAACGCCGCATGTAAACAAAATGATGTGCAATACAAAGATCTCATCAAAAGACTTAAAGATAATAAAGTGGAATTAGACAGAAAAGTTTTGGCTGACTTAGCTGTCAATAATCCTGAAGTATTCTCCTTTATAGTTAAATCTGTATAGGGTTTTTACTTTTAGAAATTGTTAAAGACCCTACGAAGGGTCTTTTTGTTTAATATTTTGTAACGATATAGTATACTTTTAATTATGGAATATACACAAAAAAACCTCGCTAACATACAAACTTCTTTTAGCAAAGATCTGAAAGATTTAAGCCATGAGCAACTTAAAGAGAAGTACCTTGGTAAAAAAGGTCTTGTAACAGAAGCCTTAAAAGAGATTGTAAATGTTTCAGCCAAAGAGAAACCAATGTACGGGAAGGAAGTTAATACTCTAAAAGCCTTTGTAGAAGAGAAGCTCTCTGAAAAAGTCCAACAGGACCGTGAATATACTTCAAAACCCAAGATTGATCCTACGGCACCTTTTGATATTAATGAAAAACCTCATTTATATAACCAAATGCTCTCTCTTAAAGGAAGCAAGCACCCTCTTACCAAAGAAATGGAAAAAATTTTAAGAATCTTTAGTAGTATGGGTTTTGACATATTAGAAAGCAGGCAAATCGATGATGACTATCATATGTTTCAATCTTTAAATTTCCCTAAAGGGCATCCTGCAAGAGATATGTATGACACTTTTAGAACAGAAGATGGACTAGTTTTACCCGCACATACATCTACAATGCAAAACAGAGCATTAAAAAAATTTGGACCACCTCCAATAGCAGTTGTACTCCCTGGAAGATGTTTTAGGAACGAAGCTACAGATGCTGGGCATGAACATACATTTCACCAAATAGAAGGAATTTATGTTGACAAAAACGTCTCACTATCTAACATGATAGCTACAATAAAAACATTTCTAGAAAGATATTTAGAGACTGATCTTAAAGTTAAAATACAACCCGCTTATTTCCCATTTACAGAACCGGATTGTGAATTTGTAATAGGTTGTCCATTCTGTAATATGACCGGATGCTCTACATGTGGACACTCCGGATGGATAGAGATAATGGGTTGTGGAATGATACACCCCAATGTCCTCAAAGAAGCAGCTATCGACTCTCAAATGTATTCCGGTTTTGCTTGGGGTTTTGGAGTAGACAGACTTGCCATGATAAAGCTAGGCATAGAGGACATCAGACACCTAAGAGAGAGTAACCTTAACTTCTTACAACAGTTTTAAAATGAGACTAAGTACAAACCTTTTACGAAAATTTACAGATATTAATGTAGAGGACACCAAGATTGTCCAACTAATACAAGATCATATCGCAGAAGTAGATTACAGTCACAATTTAAGAGAAGACTACAAAGACATTGTAATTGCTCAGATTGTAGAAAAGAAAGATCATCCCAATGCTGAAAAGTTAGCCGTTTACAAAATAGACTATGGTGAAAAAGAACCTGTACAGGTTGTAGCAGGAGACAAGAACCTAGAAATTGGAAACAAAGTACCATACCTCAAGATAGGAGCAATAGTTCCTTATAGCATTATAGTGGAACAAAAACCTTTCGTAATAAAAAAAATAAACCTTAGGGGATTTGCTTCCAATGGGATGATGGGTTCTGCAAGAGAGCTAAACTTAGGAAATGATCATACTAGGGTAATGGTTTTACCTGATGACGCTCCTGTAGGTCAGCCTTTTGCTGAATACTACGATCTCAACGATACAATTGTTGAAATAGAAAACAAAGCGTTAACAAATAGAGGAGACCTTTTTGGAATTTTAGGAATAGCAAGAGAATTAACTGCAATCATGGGAGAGAAATTCACTAGTCCGGATTGGTATTTAAACTATGATAAAAATCTCAAACCGGAAGATACTTGCCTAAACGTTAAAGTTATAAATGACGCAGAAGCTATCTGTCCCAGATATATCGCATTAGCTTTGGATAATGTCAAGGTAGAAGAATCTCCTGTATGGCTGAAATCAACCCTTATAAAATGTGGTTTCAAACCCGTTAATAACATTGTAGACATCACAAATTACATATCAGTTTTAACAGGTCAACCACTTCACGCATTTGATTATGACAAGATAATAAGCAACGATCCAAACACAGAAGATAGTGCAAATATAATTGTCAGAATGGCACAACCGCAGGAAACAATCTTAGGTCTGGATAACAAACTCTACACCCTAGATCAAGAAACAATGGTTATTGCAGACTCCACACATCCAATTGCAATTGCCGGCGTTATCGGAGGAAAAGAAACAGAGGTAGATGAAAGCACAAAAAGAATAATATTAGAATCTGCAAACTTCAATAAAACAAGTATTAGAAAAACAAGTATGCGCCTAGGTATCTTTAGTGAGGCAGCAACCAGATTTAAGAGGAGTCTTGACCCTAAGCAGTGTTTACCCGGATTATTAAAAGCTACAGAAATCATAAAAGAGAACGACTGGGGAAAAGTGGCCTCCGAGATAATAGATATTTATCATGAGAAAAAAAATGAAGTAACAATAATAATCTTTCCAAAGAAACTAAACACAATTCTCGGGACTGGGCTTACAACAGAGGAGATAGCAACAATACTCAAGAATCTGGAATACAGAGTTGAAATTGAGGGCAAAAAAGATAATGTATGGATAAAAGCAACATCACCTAGTTGGAGAAAAGATATCGAAATAGAAGAAGATGTTTACGAAGATATCGGAAGAGTTTTCGGTTTTAACAATATTCCAATAAAGCTTCCCCAAAGGGAAATCACACCACCACAGAAAAATTTTATTATAGAGATCAAGAAATCTGTCAGAGAGGTTCTTTCAAATAGTGGAGCGAATGAATCTTTAAATTATAGCTTTGTAGGAATAGATTCCTTTAAAAACTGCAATTTGGATGACAACCTTGCCTACAAGATACAGAACCCACTATCACCGGGACTTTCCTTAATGAGAACAACTTTACTTCAATCACTCCTTCTAAAAGCTAAGGAGAACCTAGATAGAGGAGAAGAAACTTTCGTAATGTACGAAATAAATATTTCCCATTTAAACAATTTTGTAGGGGAAGATAAATTACCAATAGAGAATTGGTATCTAAGTTGTTTAACGACCGATGTCAAGGTCGATACCACTTCATCTCCCTATTTTGTTGCAAAGAAATATTTGGAGAAAGTGTTCAGATACCTAGGGATTGAAAATATTCAATACGATCTTATTTCAGAAAGCAAAGAGTTAGATCTTCCCCCACATATCAAAAACATATTAAATATTTTTGAACCTAATAGAGCGAGTATCATATCTGTAGGAGGGATAAAGCTTGGTGTAGTAGGGGAGATTGACACATCTATAAAGGGAAATTATAAACTACCAGAATATAGTGGAGCATTTGAAATAAATCTGGATGATCTTATAAAGATAAAACCTTCTAGTAAGAGATATAAACAAAGACCTATTTATCCGGCATTTACAAAGGACCTCTGTTTTGAAATGCCAATAGAAATAAAATATAAAGATTTAGAGAATAAAGTTACTCAAATATTAAAAAGGGAAAATCTCTGGTATAAAATTGAGTGCTTAGATATATATTCAGATGAAAAACTTAAGAGGAAAAAGAGGATTACTTACAGAATAACTGCTAGTGATTTTAATAAAACACTAAAGGATTCGGAAATAAAAGAAATTCTTCTTAAAATAAATAAAAGAATTGAAAAAGATTATGAGAATGTAAAGCTAATCTAGTTTACAGTTACTCTTATTGAACTTCCTACTATTGTAGCTCCCCCTGATTCTGCAGATACCTGTATCGTATAATCTCCACTACTCACTCCGTCGTTTGTCCAGTTTTGACTCCAACCTCCGGAACTGTCCGTGTCAGTAAGCGTTTTGGAATAAGAACCTGTAACCTGAGAAATTTGAAAAGTAACTTTCTCAACAGTTCCTCCGGATATACTGGCAACTAAGACAACGGGAAATTGACTCGGAAGTGTAAATGTTTGTCCATTGAGAGGCGAAGTCAATGACAAGGAAAAAGCAGATGATGCATTAACAATATTAATATTTATATTCTTTGTATCTGTTTTACCATAATTATCCTCTGCTAATACTGTTATTATATGATTTCCTAAAAGAGTTTCTTCTGGGACAAAATAGTTTACTACAAAGCTTCCATCTGCATTTATTGAAGCCCCCGTTATATTATTACTGTCGAACTTAGTTTCAAATTTAGATATACCCTCCAGATATCTGACCTGTCCTGAAATCTCCAAATTTCTACCCCTCACAACAGATTGCCCCTCTGAAGGAGTAACCAAGTCTATTACGGGAGCATTATCCGGTCCTAAAGGAAGAGGACATATTCCAGATTCCGGTTTAGATATAATATATTTAGAATCTTCTTCCTTAGTAAGATACTTTTCATATGCCGCTTGTTGTAAAGAATTTTCTAGTTCTTTATTAATAAAAATTTTCGTTTCGGTTAACCCATACTTCTGTGCAGCATCCAGATTACTTGGAAGAAGACCATTCTCTTTACAAACTTCAACAACCTCTCTTTTATCTACTTGAGGAGGACGACCAGCTATATATAAAGAAGCTTCCTTTGCACAATCCCAACTGGCATCATCAGGACGAGTTGCACCAGAGTCTTTACAAACAGATGTGGTTAGAATACCTGCAGGACGGTTGTAAGTAGTGGAAGGGTAATGCTCTATAACTCTCTTTATGAATGAGCTAGCCAGTGGGAGTGGAATTGTAGAAGACCAACCACCAGGCATATTTTCATTATTATTATTTCCCGTCCAAACACCAACAACTATATTCTGATTATACACAAACGCTAAGAGATCTCTAGGACCGTCTGTTGTTCCGGTCTTGCCACAAAGCTTATTGCCTGCGACATTGTAATACTGGTTTCCGTATTTATCATTAAACCCACCAAGATCACAAATCATCCAATTAACTAGGTATGCCTCCTTTTCATCTATAACCCTCGTCCCAGGGTTTTCTTCGGCTTCAAAAAGTATTTCTCCCTTAGAATCTTCTACCTTGAGTATGGGAACAATATCCTTCCTTACGCCACTATTGGCCAAGGTTGCATATGCATTCGTGAAATCCAAAAGCTTCATCTCTCCGGAACCTAACCCTAAGCTCAATCCGTATTCAACTTTGCTTGCAAGCCCAGGAACTCCGACTTTTTCCATTATCTGCAAGAAGTTATCTATACCTGCCAGCTGCAAAGTATAAACAGCAGGGACATTTCTGGACTGAACCAATGCTCTTCTAGCAGTAATTAAACCTTCATATTTTCTATCCCAGTTAGTTGGCTTGTAGGTACCAAAAGATATTTCGGGGATATCCGGGGTAAGTAACCAAGGTCCATACCCACGGTTAATCGCAGTCAGATAAACAAACGGCTTAACAGATGAACCCATTTGCCTATAACTTGTTGTAATATTAACATTCCCGTCAACTCGAGGATCTTCTACATTAAAGTAGTCCACAGAACCAACCATAGCCAAAATCTCCCCAGTCTTCGGATCTAAAACCACCATAGAACCATTATTTACATTGTATCTCTTCGCACCATCAACACCCCTTCTAACCTCTTCCTCCGCAATTGTTTGCAGCGAAGAATCCAGAGAAGTTGTTACCTTCAGACCACCCCTCTCAACTCTATCAGCACCAAATTCCTCTTCAAGCAGTTGCTTTACGTAAAAGACAAAATGTGGCGCCTCTATATCTATCTTCTTAGAGGTGTACACCATCTCTTCTTTCCTTGCTTCCTCAATCTCCTCTTCTGTCACTCCCGTTAACTTTCTGTGCTTATACATCTGGTCTAAAACATACTCCTGTCGCTCCTCTGCCATCTCTGGGTTGGAACCAAAAAGAGGAGAGTATACACCCGGACTCTGTATTAATCCCGCTAATAAAGCACTCTCAGCCAAGGTAAGCTCGTTAACATCTTTGTCAAAATAGGAATTGGCAGCTGCTTGGAAACCATAATTAACCCCTCCCAAAGGAATTTCATTCATGTACATCTGCAAAATTTCATCCTTCGTAAAACTCTGCTCAACCTGCATTGTGATAAGAATCTCCTTTATCTTCCTAGAATATGTCTGAGCAAAAGCCTCGTCACCCAAAACATCGTATAAAATGGTACTCTTAACCAACTGTTGCGTGATAGTACTACCCCCTCTAACAACTCCACCCGCCCTCAGATTTTGCAAAAATGCTTGTGCAACACCAAAATAGTCAATTCCTTTGTGTTGATAGAATTCTATATCCTCGGCAGCTATAACTGCCCACTTAGTATGCTCTGGGATTTCATCTATAGACACAAACTCCCTGTTCTGATCTCCATACACTGTATAAAGTAGCTCCCCCTCTCTATCCAATATCTGGGTACTCTGATCAGAAGACCTCTCTACTAATTCATCCGGTGAAGGTAAAGAATCCTGTAGATTCTTTAGATAGATACCTATCCCTATAAGGGCTGAACAACCCAAGAAAAACAGAATCCCGACACCAATATATACAGCTTTTTTAGCTTTTAAATTCAAAGGTGGTTTCTTCCCTTTAGGACTTGTCGAATTAAAACCTCCCTTACTTTTACTTTTCTTCTTTTTTACATTTTTAGAACTATATTTCTTAAAACTCTTAAACTTATCAAACTGGGTAGGACTAAAAGCCTTTGAAAAGCTCTTCGATTTTCTTGAATTTCTAGAATTCCCTGTACTTTTTCTCTTTTTAGAGTTAGTTATTCCGACACTATATCTCATACTTTCAAATATATCCTATTTACTCTTCTTATTCAATGTTAGTAATATGGCACAGAACAAATTCTATTGTGATATAATTTTCAAATGGAATTAAAAAGTACAAGCAAAAACAAACAGACAAGATTGAGCACCTCACCTTACAAGGGGACCTCAGATAGCTACCCGGAAGAGATGTTTTACAGAAACTATCTCTTTGGTATTTGGAAAGAGACTGCCAAAAGTTTTGGTTATGAAGAGTATGATACTCCTCTACTAGAAGAGGCTTCTCTTTACAAAGCAAAATCCGGAGAAGAACTTGCAAACAAACAACTTTATGCCTTCACGGATAAGGGTGGGAGAGAGATAGCCATCAGGCCGGAGATGACACCTTCCTTAGCTAGGGTTATCGCGGCTAAAAGAAAGGAACTAAGGCTCCCATTAAGACTTTTTAACATCGGGAAATTTTATAGATACGAAAAGCCCCAAAGGGGAAGAAATAGAGAGTTCTCTCAACTCAATATTGATATATTGGGAATAGAGGACAGAACATCAGAAGTAGAGATCACTCAGTTTATAATAGCTGTTATGCAACGGCTTAAAGCCCCAAAAGAAACTTACGAATTGAGAATTAGTAGCCGTTATTTGTTAGATTATCTTTATAATGATATTCTCAAAGCTTCGGAAGAGCAAAAGAGTAATATTACCAAAGCAATAGATATTTTCCCTAAAATAAGTAAGAATAATTTCCCAAAATATCTAAAGGAGATTAATCTTAATAGCGAACAGATCAAGCAACTTGAAGAGTTTCTTCAATGGAATCTAAACGACTTAGAGGAAATAAAAGAGAAGTCCAAAGGTGCAAAGCAACTCCTAGAGCTCTTCTCTTTACTAGACGAATTGGAGATAAACAATGTAAAATTCTGCCCTTACATAGTAAGAGGTCTGGACTATTACACAGGAACCGTAATGGAGATGTTTGACATTGGTGGAAATAAAAATCCAAGAGCCCTGTTTGGTGGAGGAAGATACGATAATCTTCTGGAAATTTTTGGCGAAGAGAAACTCCCAGCATTTGGATTGGGCTGGGGAGATATTACCACCTTAGATTATCTAAAAACTTACAATCTTTTACCTCCGTATACCCCTAACACAGAACTATTTATAACCCTTATGGACAAAGAATATACAAAAGAATCCTTCAGGATGGCTTCCTTTCTTAGAGACAATGGAATTAATACAGAAGTTCAATTGGAAGAAATGAAACTTTCCAAACAATTAGATTATGCTAACAAAAAGTCCATTCCCTGGGTATTAATAATGGGTCAAGAAGAGAAAGAAAAGAATAAAGTCCTGCTTAAAAATATGAAAACTTCAGAACAACTACTAGTTTCAGTAACAGATGTACCAGCAAAAATAGGTTAAAGCTCTTGTAATTTAAACATACTTGCTTGCTTCATGGGATACAGAAATAGTGGTAGTGTCTTGGTTATAACAAAATCAGTAGAAACAAAAAACTTCTTTCGCCAGATTGATCAATGCTACTGTAGATTTACTATGCGAACGATATCAACCCTTAAGCCACAACCCAAGGAATCCGGCATAAAAGTCATCTTTCTAGACATCGATCTCTTTCGCAATACCCAAGGATTAAACCGAGAATTGTTTCGAAATAAAAGGGGAATTTTTAACTTTATCCAACAACTCAAAGACCAATACTTAGGAATCCCAATTTTTGCAATTATGGAAAGGGTTCCTCAAAACTCGGAAGTGAACTCAAAGGAACTTGTATTCCGAAATATTTATTACAAGGAAATACAAGAATTAATTAGCTATGGAATCGAATTTGTTCTAACAAAACCTTTAAACCAAGTAACGGTAGAGGGTATTCTTTTTAGATATGTAATAACCCTTAGCGACCATCTCTCATCATACAATTTCAAAAAATATCACGGAATATACCTTAACGAGAGATCTAATTACGCAATTTTTAATGATTGCAAAATCTTCCTTGCAGATACAGAAACCGCCCTTTTGTCGTTGCTGATGAAAGAAGGAACATACTTAAGATGTGAAGATCTTAAAGAGGGGCTTGAGAATAAAACAGGCAATACATATAAGCAAGAGAGTGTACGAATTTATGTGCAAAGAATCAGAGAAAAGTTTCTTCTTTGCACAGGAATAAATGTCATTGGGAATAAATATTCAAGAGGCTACTACATCACAGTTTAGTGTTTCCTACTTGTTTGTTAAATCTTTTTCTTCCATGTGGAGATTTTATTTAAAGCTTCTATAGGAGTAAGGTTGTCTATATCTAAATTCTGTATTTCCTTCTCAATTTCTGATTCTTTTGCTGTAAATAGAGGGTACTGAAAGCCGTTTTCTTTTATTTTGCTCTGTTTTCCCTCCATCTTTTCTATTGTTGCTTCCCTAATGTCGCTCCTTTTTGTAAACATATTTTTCTGTTCAAAACTCTCCAAAATCTCGTTTGCCCTTTTAATAACCTTATCCGGTAAACCAGCCATCTTAGCAACATAAATACCATAACTCCTGTCTGTTCCTCCTTCAACAATTTTTCGCAAGAATATAACAGTCCCTTCCTCTATATCCTCCTCAACAAGAACATTGTAATTTTTAACACTCTCAGGGAATTTCTCCGAAAGTTTAAGTAGTTCATGGTAATGTGTAGCAAAAAGACACCTAGCTTTTAATTCCTTAATTAGATATTCTGACAAGGCCCAAGCGATACTTACACCATCATAGGTGCTTGTTCCTCTGCCAATTTCATCTAGAACTATTAAGCTATATTTTGTTGCATTGTTTATAATATTTGCTGCCTCATCCATTTCGACCATAAAAGTACTTCTTCCTCTACTAAGATCATCTGAAGCTCCAACTCTGGTAAAAATTCTATCTACTAAAGATATCTGAGCACTTTTAGCCGGAACAAAGCTTCCTATTTGGGCAAGAAGAACAATCGTTGCCACTTGCCTAATGTATGTAGATTTACCGGACATATTAGGACCCGTAAGAATTGCCATAGTATGATCTTTTAGGTCCAAATATGTATCATTGGAAATAAACTCTTCCTCGGAAATTCTTTCAACTAGAGGATGCCTTCCATTAACTATATTTATGATACCGTCTTTTTCTCCCATTTCATATATCTGAGGCTTAACATAATCAAATTCAAGTGCAACCTTGGCAAAACCGGAAAGGGCATCTACTCTCGCAATTACCGAAGAAACTTCCTGAAGTTGTTTTAGGAATGGAATAAAGGTGTCTCTAAACTTAACAAATATTTCATATTCTAATTCAAAAATTCTCTCTTGTGCATTTAAAATTATGCTCTCTTTTTCTTTCAATTCTTCTGTTATATATCTCTCCGAATTTACGAGCGTCTGTTTTCTTATGTACCTAGAAGGCACTTTCTCCTGATGTGTTTTCGTAACTTCTATATAATAACCAAAAACTCTATTAAAACCAACTTTCAAAGATGGGATACCCGTTCTCTCCTTTTCTTCCTTTTCGAAATCTTTTATCCAGGATCTACTGTCCCCTGTAAGGCTTCGTAGTTTATCTATATCTTCATTAAACCCTTCTTTTATTATTCCTCCCTCCATTATTGTTATTGGAGGATCTTCTTTTATGGTTTTGTCTATTTCCCCTATTAGTTCTTTTATGACTCCTATGTCTATTTGCCTGTAAGTCACTTTTAACTCTTTCGTTACAATATTTAAAACCTCCAACGCATTCTCTAGAGAAGCTTGGAGTGCCTTCATATCTCTTGCATTAACCCTCCCTAGTCCTATCTTTCCGACGATTCTCTCAATATCATTTATCTCTCCAACCCTCTCTCGGATTTCCTCTAAAATTTTTCTACTTTCTGTAAATTTTTCTACCAGATTTAGTCTTTCATCTATTTCCTTTTTCTCTATTAAGGGATTTAGTATCCAAGAGTAGAGTAGGCGTCTGCCCATAGGACTCTGGGTTTTGTCTATAACAGAAAACAAAGAATTTTCTATTCCTCCTGTATAAGAATTGGCTACTAATTCAAGATTTTTAATTGTAAAAGAGTCCAAGACCATTCGCTTGTTTAACTTGATTCTTCTTGGTTTCATTATGTGAGAAGGATTCATCAACTGAGTGTCCTCTATATATTTTATTATCATGGCAACTGAAACAAGATCTTCACTTCTTTCTTTGATATCCAAGGAATTCACACTTTTAATTTCGTAGAACTTTTTAATTAACTCTTCAGAATATTCTCTATTCCTAAGAGATTTGTCTATAAACTGTACGGGCAGATCTCCCACATTCACCCCCTCTTCTCCTTCAAGTAATAAAATCTCAGCCGGAGAATAAGAGGAGATTACATGGCTTACTAAATCACTCCTAAAGGGATCGTTTATTAGAAAGAATTTCCCAGTAGACAGATCACAAAGAGAAATGCTTATCTCTTTTTTATCCTGATATATTGCTGCTAAGTAAGAGTCTTTCACACTACTGGCTTGCTCTCCATCTAAAGTACCAGGGGTAACTATCCTCGTAATTCCTCTCTTTACTATGCCTTTAGCAAATTTAGGATCTTCCAACTGGTCGACTATTACAACGCAGTAACCACCTTTAATGAACTTCGGAAGGTATTGATCTATTGCTTTATGTGGAAATCCAGCGAGTAGGGTAGCATTCTTTGTTTTATCCCTTTTGGTAAGGGTAATATTTAAAACCTTGGAAGTTATTTTGGCATCTTCACCAAATGTCTCGAAGAAGTCACCCATTCTAAATAGGACTATTTTATCCGGGTATTGTTTTTTAAAACCCAGATATTGTTTCATCATTGGAGTCTCGCTCATTTGAAAAGTATAACACGAAGAAAGGTCTACATACTACAGGTTAGGAAAGAAAGAAATAAAAATTTTTTTACTTTTTAAGAATAAGATCACTTTCCTCTTGAAAGACAACTCTTCTTGCTTCAGCAATATCCTCCGAGGTTACAGAGATTCCGTAGACTCCTGCTTGGACACAGTATTTTATTAGGGGTTTGCTATTTTCAACAATCACAATAATTCTGTCAGTTTGGTCCTTTATAGTGTCAATTACACTATCTAAAACCTTGAAAACGCTATTTCTTGTTAAATCGTACTTTGCACTTTTTTGATCGAAATTAAAACCTTGCATCTGTCTTGCTATTCTCGGCATATTAAGAATAAGACCATCTATCTTCGCCTTCGCAATTTCATCTGCAAGAATTATCTCTGAGGGATTGTCTAAGATTGCATAGACTTTAAATGTAGATGTTCTTCTCAATTTCTCTCCGGAGAGTTGCTTCTTAAAGTCAATCATCGCCTCTCCGTTCATAGGTGAATGAAGCGCAATAGAGACATTTCTCTTCTTATGAACATTTCTGACCTTTCTAATAATCCTTAATACCCTTTTGAGCATATCTAAATTATTAAGATAGTGTACTGCACCATACGCATCATCTGGAAGTGAACTCTCTTCGTAACTCTTGCCTTTTGTGAGATTTCTGAATTTTCCTACTTTGCTTGAACCTATTGAAACTATAACTTCATCTCCTCTTGCTAATTCTACATATTCCAGAATCTTTTCGGCAATTTTATTTGAGAACTCGACAAATTGTTTTTCTTCCACATAGGCCATTATATGTCTACCATCTTCTAAGAGGATCTTATCTAAATCCACATATACTATTCCGTTGGAATTACCGATATTGTCAAAGAGTTTCTTAGGCCCTACATCACCCATGCTAAACACTTTTGTAGCAGAAGGGGGTAGGGTAGTATCTTTAGGTGGAAGGAGTTTTTCTTCTTTCTTTTTTTCTTCTCTTCCTTCCTCTTTTCCCTCTTCGGAGATTTCATCTATTGCCACACTTCCTTCACTGTAAGCTTGAATAACAGGATGAACTTCGTCATCTGCTTCTTTCTTAACTAAATATACCGTTCCGGAGTTCCCGTCTATTCTGACCCAATCTCCGGATTTTATTTTTTCAGAGGCATTCATAGTACCAACGACTGCCGGAATTCCAACCTCTCTACATAGTATAGAGGTATCACTTGTAAGACCACCTGTATCCATAATAACCCCTCCGCAGGAAACTATCATAGATTCCATTTCCGAAGAATATCTCTTTATTAAAAGAATGTCATCTGTAGTAAATTTCCTATCCACCGAACCGTCTACAACACTAACTCTCCCTGTTTTAACCCCAAAGCTGGCACCAATACCCGAAGCTAAAAGATCTTCCTGCCTTGTGGAAGAAAGTACTTCCCCAGTTTCCTTCTTTGCAGAAAGGATTAATCTCTCCAAATTTTTTGCAGCTTCATTTCCGTTCCTATTCACCATCTTCTTTGCATCCGAGATAGCCTGAGAAACTATCATTGACTCTCCTCTGTACTTTTCAATAAAACCTACAACTAAATCATGAATGTTTCTTCTAGTTAAATCAGAACTCAATGGAATAACTTTTTCCTGTACAGATTCCTCATAGAGAGGTTTGTTCTGAAGAACCCAAAACTTTCCACCAGAAAGGACCCATTCTAAGTTCTGGATTTCTCTGGATTTGTTCTCAACAATCAGGGCTATCTTAGAAATTTCTCTCATATCTTTATCTGAGAGTTTCTGTCTATGACTCCAACCACTGGATATTTTTATCTTTTCTATATTCTTTTCACTTCTTACTGATTTGAGAGTCCTAACTTTCATCCACTCCTGCGGAGAGATATGTTTTTCTACAACAGTAAGATCCTTTTTATTCAATAGATATGTGTCAGGAGTGATTTCACCGAGAGATATTACATCTCCCAACCCAAATACAGCCTCTATGCTTAACTTAGAGTTATCTTGGGTTATTGGATCAACTGTAAATACTACTCCAGAAACTTCTGACTGAACCATCTTCTGAACAACAACTGCAAGCTTAACCTCTGCCAAATCTATACCCATCTTGGAAGCATAAGCTATGACATCATCGCAGAACATGGATGCAAAAACCCTTTTTATCGCGTCCTGTAGGTTATCAAATTTACGAACATTTAATTCTGTGGAAAATATACCACTGAAAGACACCTGTTTGTTCTCGGGGAAAACGACAGAGGACCTTACTGAAACCCAAGCATCCGTAAAACCCGACATTCTGGCATAAGCACTAAGTATCTCCTCTTGAACTTCTTTCGGAAATTCACTTTTAAGAAAGAGAGAGGCAATTTCTTCTTTCTCAGGATTTCTTCCCTTTGCTAGTATTTTTTTTCTACCTTTCTCTAAAGCATTAAATGCCAAATCTACAAAAACATCACTAGATATAACAAAGAACTCAGGAACTGGAACATCCATATCCTTAAGTTTAAACAAACTAAGACCCTTTCTTCCAGTCCTGTTTTCATTTAATTCTTTAGCTGAATAATCTTCAAAAAAGAAAACTTTGCTCTTTTTCGACGTAGGACTAAGCATCTTAAATTGGGCAGTAAAAAATTAAGATCTGTATATTAAACAATACCTTTAGCTTCTAATTTTTGCAAGTCTATATAAAACTCATAAAAGATTTTAGCAATAACCATAAGAGGTACAGCAACAAAACCTCCAATTAATCCGAAAAAGGTTATAAATACTATCACCCCGAGTAAAACAAAGATCGGTTTTAGACCAACGGCATTACCCATAACCTTTGGAACTATAAAAGAATTCTCAATCTGTTGGTACACAAAAAAAGAACCTGCAACTATTAAAGCACTAACAGGGTTCACAGCTATCAAAGTCACCAAAGCCATAAGGATTCCAGAGATTGTTGATCCCAGATTGGGAATGACATTAATAAAACCGGTAAAAATAGCAAGTGGGAGAGAAAATGGAACCCCAAGAATAGATAAAAGCACCCATGTAAAAATCATCACGCTAGCACTCACAACTGCCTGACCCAAAACCCAACTTCCTAGCTTCCCCTCAACATCTGAAACAAGCTGTTTTACCCTATCTCTTTTTTCCAAAGAAACTATTCTCATAAAAGCAACATCTGCCAATGTGTCATGCTCTGAAACAAGATACACAGAAAAGACTATGGAGGTGGTTAAAAACGCTCCAACGCTAAAGAATTCAGAAAGGAAAGTTGCAACGTTCTTCACATTATCTACCGTTGGGAGACCCTTTATAAATTCTGTTATATAAACACTTATGCTCTCTACATTAACAGAGTACCCTCCGACGGAGAAATCCTCCAAAAATGTCAAAGCACTCTCTAGCCACTGCGGAAGAACCTTCACCAGTTCAGTCATTTGGTTCACAAGTGGAACAGCTATTAAAACAATAACACCCAAGATTATGACAAGGAGAAACAAATAGGGTAGGGTAATAGCGAGTCCCTTTGAAAGACCCTTACTTTTTAACCAATTTACTATTGGTCTCATACTTGCCATTAAAACAAAACCAAAAAACAGAAACACTATTACAGAGATTAATTCCTTTGCAAAGAATATAAATCCTAAAATAGCTAGTATAAACAGCATTGTTCTGGTAGAAAGATCTATTGTTATATTCCTTTTGTTCTTCTGCTTGTAACTTACTCCAGAGCTACCCGTTTCTCTCAAGTTGTCCGTTCTCTCTGTGTTTGAAAAATCGTCAGAAGGTTTCCTGTTATCTCTAAATGAAAATATCCTTGGCATGGTATAGCTAATTAATTTATTTATGTTATATTAATTCCTTTATGATTATAACAATTTTATATTCACTTGAGAACTTTAACAACTAATTTGGAAGCAATAAAGGAGGTTAGGGGAACGACCAAGATTAACCCTATACTTGCAACTAAGGTTCTCACAATCTCTTCCACTATAAATCCCTCGTTTATTAATATCCTGAAATCAGGACTGTTTGCAGAAAGAAGAATTACCAACACAAAACTAGAACCAGCATAAGCTATAAACAGGGTATTTACCATAGATGCTATATGATCTTTTCCAACATTCATTGCTTTCCTAAAAAGCTCTTTAGAAGGTAAAGTCCTGTCTGTCTCATAAATCTCCAGCATTGAAGAAACCTGCCCAATCGTAACGTCATCTAGGACTCCCAAAGCACCAATTACAACACTTAAAAGAAATACCCAAGAAAGTTTTATGACACCCTGTGTAGTATCAAGTAACATAGTCGCTTCCTCCTCACCAAGACCATTAATATCTAGTGCAGTAGTAACTATATAACCAATAACAAGAATAATTAAAATCCCTAAAAGAGTAGAGCTAAAAGCTATGAAGGACTTCTTGTTTAATCCGTAAGTAACAAAAGTTACAGCACACAATAGAATAAGAATCGCTACAGTAGAAATTAAAAAGAAGTTAGAACCGTCATTAATCTTAGGTATCGCAAAAAAGTAAATTGTACAGAAGCTTATAAGCAAACCTACAGTTGCTCTTAAACCACGTATTCCTGTTATTAGAATTATTAGAAATATAAATACAACTGTTAGGATTAGGAGAGCAGTCTCTCGAGAATAGCTTTCTACAGTCCAAACTTCCCCTCCATCAAAGCCTTCTGTTCTAGAAAGATAAACTTTACTTCCTTCCTCAAAGAGAGATTCTTCATTGGTAATCCAAGTCGGCATTGTCTCTACAATCGCCCCTTTCCACTGCCCCTCCAAAACTTCTACCTTATAACTAAAGCAATCAATTTCACTCCCACCACCCATCATGTCACAATCTACTTTTTCCTGCTCAATTATCCTCCCCCTGCTTATCTCTCTTACTACCAGTTCTTCTTGCCCTCCTTGGGAAAGTGACTCTTCAATTCCAAGATCATTAGCCAATACAAAGGAGGGGAGAAGAAAATAAATACCAACTAAGAGAATGACTATAGCAGGTTTTTGTAAAAATGTTTTTAGAAATTGCACGATATATATTAACAAAAATTTCAAACTAATGGAAAACTAAAAGGGGAGCATCAACTCCCCTAATAAATCTCTTTACAAAGCAGGTTACTCCCTTTTCCCTTCGTATTTAAGAAAAGCAAAACCGAGACTGAGCAAGAACCCTAGAATTGCAAGGAATCCAAATGTCATCATTAGATTATTGCCTAGTAATACCTGCATCGCCTCCTCTAACTCTCCGGCAGCAACCGGAATTTCATCAGTTACAGCATTCCCGTTAACATCACTATCCATAGAGTATGTAACCTTAACCTTTTCTTCAAGTTCCACTTCGTTACCTGCTTCATCGGTAATGCTTACACCAAATACATTTGGTCCCTCATCAAGAAGAATCTCCGTAATACTAAAATCTCCTTGCTCATCACATGTCGCAACATATTTGTCCGTTCCTCTTGTTACCGTAACTTCTGCGTTAGGCTCCACACTGCCAACAAGAGTAAAACTCTCCGTTCCGACTTCTTCGGGATAGTCTATCTTCGTTAATACAGGATCTGTCCTATCTACTTTAACCATTTTCATGTCTGATTGTAGAGAGATATATCTCTTTGGGAAACCCTTAACACCAGCCACGGATACAGCATATGTACCCTCACCTTCCACAGGATATTCATACTCAAAGGTCCCCTCGGAATCTACCTTTACCCTTGCTACTTCTTCATTATCTACGTAAACAAAAACCTCATCAAAACCCTCAGCTGTGCCCCTTATTACTACATCCTCATCATTAGTTATAATCTCCATCCCAGATAGAGAAGGAGTGTCCAACGTTTCATCCAATTCCGGAGTTCTGCTGAACCTAACGAAAGAGTATATTCCATAACCAATGAGCACAATTCCTAGAAATATGAAGATTGTTCCTACAACTTTAGAAATTTTCTCTTGGCTACCCGGCTTTTTTATTTCAACCTTTGATAGCATAGAGTCCTTAGGTTTAGGTTGTGCCTTCTCGACAACCTTTTTAGAAACCTTAGATGTTTTGGCAGATTTAGATTTTTTCTTTGCCACTTTATCCTATATTAAAATTTATATGCTTCTAATCTTAGAATAATATAATTAATGAAAGAATGCAACTATCTCACAAAAATAGTAGAATAGGGGGAAGAAACATGAGAAATCTAAAAAAAATAACAATAACACTTTTTTTAATACTATTGGTACTTTCGCCAGCTTTTTTATTTATCCTATACCCTAACTATAATAACTTAGTTTTAGCTTTTAATTCCTTTGACCTTTACAATATATCCAAAGAAGCAAGTGTGAAAATCCTTACACAGATATCCCCAAATAAAGAAAAATACCAAGAACAAGTTCTTGGAGCAACTTCAATAGAAGAATCTCTAAAAGATACAAAGATAAACTTGAACAAAAAAGTTCTTGAAGAATTAAATACCATAATCACCATAGACACCATAAAGATAGAAGGGGAAATCCTCCAAGGAGAATCCTCACTCAGAATGGATGATGGCTTCTGGCACTTCCCAACTACGTCCTTCCCTGGAGAAAAGGGTAATAGTGTGATAATTGGACATCGTTTCCTACATTTACCACCTAGGAAGGATACATTCTTTAACCTAGAGGATATTAAAATAGGGGAGAGAATAGTAATCTCGCAAAACCCTGACCCTAACAGACCAGAAGAGGAAGAATTCTTTAACTACATTGTTACAGAGACAAAAATTGTCGAACCAAACGATGTTTCTGTCATAAGACAAACAGACGACTATCGACTGACACTAATAACTTGTACACCGCTATGGACCTCGGAAAAACGCTTTGTAGTAATAGCAAAACTGGACAAATTATATAAAAAAGTGTAGACTTTGACCGCAATTTTAATATATAAGAGAAGATAACTTCATGATCGATACATATAAGAGAGAGAACATTTCCAAAGATACTATCCAGTTTAAAATTACAATTCCGAAAGACGCATTTGACAAAGAATATAAGGCTATACTAAAAAGAGAGCTCGAGGATACAAACATAAAAGGTTTTAGAAAAGGAAAAGTCCCCGGAGAACTTGTGGAGCCACATGTTGGACATACACTAAAAATCCAGACTCTTGAAAAGCTTATTCCTGAATATTTAGAGAGAGTCCTTATAAAGGAAGAAGTCCTTCCAATTGCACCACCGGAATATAAAGAATTTCCTAATCTTGAAAAAGACAACAACTTAGAATTCACAATGAATATCACGGTAATGCCGGAGTTTAAGTTAGGAAATCTTAAGAAGTTAGAAATTAAGGAAGAAGAAGTCTCTGTATCTGAAAAAGAAGTAGATGAAGCTTTAGAAAGATTACAGAAAAACCAAAAAACAAAGGCTAAAGAGATAAATGAAGACTGGGCAAAGGAAATTATCAGGTTACTTAGATTAGATGACGTAAGAGATCTAAAAGGGCTAAGAAAACATATAAAAGATGCAATACTTTCCCAAAAGAAACTCATAATGCATAACAAATTAGAGGACGAAGCTTTAAGAGAAGCTATAAAGTTATCCAACATAGAAATACCTCAACCGGCAATAGATTACGAAGCATCAGAAAGAGAGAGAGCCTTCGTCACAGATATGCAACAGAAAGGTATAGATATAGACCAATTTTTAGAAGCAAACAATATTACCCTAGATAAGATGCGAGAGATGTGGCAGGAAGATGCGAAACAGGCACTTCAAACTGATGTCTTCCTCAAATTATATTCAGATGAAAGGAAGATTGAAGTTACAGAGGAAGATTTAAAGAAAAAGATAGAACTAATCAAAAAGAATGCTCCTGAGAATACAGATCCTTCGGTATTTAAAGATGCCGGATGGAAAGAATATATTAGGAGAGTGGAGCAGAAAGAAAAAGCATTTCACCAATTTTTAGATGAGGTTATAAAGGTTGAGGAGGAGGAAGAGAAAGAAGAAACAACCAAGAAAAAGAAATAATTTTTAATAAGTTGTCTCTTATGAATTTAATACCAACAGTTATAGAAAAAGAGAGAGGCGGTGAAAGAGCTTATGACATCTATTCACGTCTTCTGA
Source organism: Candidatus Dojkabacteria bacterium UBA4813 (assembly GCA_002402455.1). GTDB lineage: Bacteria > Patescibacteriota > Dojkabacteria > SC72 > SC72 > UBA2177. The sequence continues at coordinate 14,351 of DHFX01000001.1, read as the reverse complement.
AAGATAGAATTGTATTCGTCAGTGGAACTATCAGCACAGATATGGCTAATACCGTGATTGCACAATTACTATTTCTGGAAAAAGAAAACCCTAAAGAAGATATCCAGATGTTTATTAACTCCTATGGCGGAGAGATCACTGCAGGAATGGCTATTATAGATACCATGAACTATATTAAATGTGATGTTTCAACAATCGCAGTTGGTTTAGCAGCCTCAATGGGAACTGTATTATTGGTAAGCGGAACAAAAGGTAAGAGATTCGCATTACCAAACAGTAAGATACACATACACCAGCCGATAGGGGGAGTTCAAGGCCAAGCCAGCGATATTGACATAGAAGCTAAAGAGATAATAAAAACAAGAGAAGCTCTCTACAAAATTCTTGCAAACAAGACAGGGAAAACTCCTAAGCAAATAGAAAAAGACGCAGATCGAGATAAATACTTTACAGCAAAGGAAGCTATGGAGTATGGAATTATAGATAAAGTTATTACAAAAAGATAATTTAATTTGTTTTCTTAAATACCTCATGTTATAAGATGACCCGACAGGAATAGATGATTCAATTAAGCAAGAAGCCCTAGATTTCCTAAGATTCAACATAGATCAAATGCTTAAATATCCAAACCAGTATCAAGTAGTAGAGGAAACCCTAAATCATATAGACCTAAAAGATATAGATATTTATCTAGAAAAAATCGGGAAAGATCAAGATCTTAGTGTAAAGAATCTCTCTGTGGAGTCAATCACTATAACAGACATAGAAAAATTTGCTCAAATTTGTGATTATTTACAAATAAACAACGTAAAATACCCCTTAAGAAACCCTCAAAAAATATATTTTATAGAATCGGCGGAATCTGCAATAACCTTTATCCCGATAGAATTAGATGACAGATCAGTAAGTATTTACATAGAACCCTTGGAAAGTTCCCCGGACTGGATAACAGAACTGTGGGCAACTAATATGGACAAAAAGAAGAGTTTAGAAGACATAGAATTTATAAACCCACGAGACCTTCCTTCTAGAAGCAATAAAAAACATAAAAATTACAAAAATTAGGAAAGTTAGTAAGAAGTAATATTTCCCTCCACAAAAGACTCTATTTCGCCAATCACTTGATCTTTCTCTTCCATAGTACTTGCAGCTGTTTTGACAGTCGTATTAAAAAGATCTTTATTGGCAGCATCCAACCAATAACCATTCTTAGCAAGATATATTATAAGAGCAAATATCCCCATCCTTTTATTCCCATCTTCAAACGGATGGTTCTTTATACAAAGGTAATAAAGCATAGATGCCTTAGAAACTAAAGTAGGATAGAGATCCCTCCCTCCTATCTTCTGAAAAGGCTGTGTTATTGAACTCTCTAACCTACCTGTATTTCTAACCTCATATGCAGAATTGTTTTCCTTTTGTTCCTCCCTTATGTAATCACTAAAAAGTCCTGCAACATACTCCAGTTCTTCCTTTGTAACTCTGTCCTTCATTTTAGCTATTCTGCAACTTAATTAGGGCTTCCTTGTACTGAGCCATGGTTCTATCAAAGACCTTTTTTAGAAATTCTTTCTCCTTCTCTGTTAATTTCTTTTCTCTCATTCGCATAGTTTGGAAATTATAAAAAGTTGAAAAAGGTTTGTAAAGGAAATATAATTCAGACTAATCTTGTGGGCGATTAGCTCAGCTGGCCAGAGCGTCACATTGACATTGTGGAGGTCACAGGTTCAAGCCCTGTATCGCCCATTTCTACCCATGTTTTAGGACATAGTCCTTAATCCCAATTGTTATCTCTCCATGGGACTTTTCTTTAACTTTCTTATGAACATCCTTTGCTATCTCCTTGGGAAATACACTCCTGTCCAGACCGAGCAAGGAGGAATCCTCAATTACATAGAAGTCTATATGCCCTTCAAAATCACTGTTAATAATCAAATCCACAAGATGGTTAACCAGTTCAACTCTTCCATTAGTCTTGAGGTTGGGGACCTGTTTTTCTAAACCAAGAAATATCGGAACTGTCCCTGGGTAATTGGATTCCTCCAAGAATTCTGTTATTTTATCCAAAGCTTTATTTGTTCTAAAAACCAAATTCCCCAAGATACTAGAGCCATAACCCCTGTTAGTTGTAATACACAACTTTCCTGGAGAAAACTTTCTCAAAAGCTTATTAAAGGAATCCTTAACTTCTTCGGATATTTGAGGGTCTCTCACGTTTCTAAGATCTGCTCCCGTTAGAGTCTGGTCAAAATCCACAAAGCAGAAACTCTGCCCCGTATCACTTTCAGAAAGTATCCGGTCTACGGCTTGAGGAAACGAATAGACTTCTATTGCTTCATAGCTTACACTCTCTTTTCCCTCTATCTCTCTCTCACTCTCGAGCGGAAATTTCCTCCCGAAAGGGGTTTCCCTCACTTCTCCTTCTATTACACTCATAATAAACAGATTCTAATAAAATTTATTTAAAATCTTGACTACCTCCTTAGTAGTACCTACCCCCATTAAATTCTTTCTTAATTCACTTGCTCCATCAAATCCAGAAACATATGCTTTAATATATTTCTTCTGACTATTAAAAGGTTTTGTCCCTCTCCAAGTTTTATCAAAAAGCAGAAGGTGTTTCAAGAGAACATCTTTCTTCTCCTTGGAAGAAACCCTCTCTAGCTTTCTACCTGAGAATAACCACGGGTTGTCCATTATACCCCTTGCAACCATAAAGCCGTCCGTACCATACTTTTCTACATGGTCCTTTCCTTGTTTAAGAGATTTAATATCCCCATTTCCGATAATTAAAGTACTTGGAGAAATTTTATCCTTTAATTTAACACATTTTGCTATCTCATCCCATCTGGATGGAGTAGAGTAGCCCTCTTTTGAAATTCTACCGTGAATTGTAATAAGGTCCAGATTTAACGTTAAAAGAAAACCTATCCAACCTTCTACATCCACTTCATCATAACCTAATCTTGTCTTCACACTAACAGGAAGACCTCCACAAGCCTTCCGAACAGCTTCGATTATCTCTTTTACTAAGTCCTTTTCCTTTATTAAGGCAGAACATTGACCACTAGATAAAACATCTCTTACCGAGCAACCAATATTAATATCTATACCATCCGGTCTGAGCTTTTTGACATATTTAAGAGTTTCCACATAATCTTCGGGGGTATTTCCCCACAATTGGACAATTATTGGCTTCTCCCTCTTTGAAAAATCCAATCTGTGTATTACCCTCTCTCTTCCCTTAGAACAAAAACCCTCTACATTAAGGAATTCTGTAAAAAAGAGATCCGGTCTACCAATATCACAAAGGATCTGTCTAAAGATCGTGTCTGTGACACCTTCCATAGGTGCCAGAGCGGATATGTATCCTTTCTTCCTTTTTATCTTTTCATAAAGGTTCATGACTCATTTTAACACATAGCAAAAACCAAAAAACCACAAAGACGAACCCCTTTACATATCTTGTCGTTTAAAATAAACTTAAACAGTAGATTAAAACTGCCTAAAATGGAAACAAAAAACGCCCTAATTGACAACTCCGGTCAACAATCTTTAAATGAAATTAAAATTGACTCGTACCTCACTATCTTTTTCTTTACAGTTCAGGATTTTTTAAACTGGTGGTATGTAAAAATGCCGATATGGCACCTAAGAAGATTAGTGAGACTTAGTGTTGTTGTTGATGACCAATTCTCTATATCTCTGCTCCTTAAAAATTTCTTCCTCCCATGGCATAGAGACTATTCAGTAATAGGGTACATATTTGGGATAATCATGAAGCTTCTGTATCTTCCTATTGCAATGTTTATCTACTTTCTCTGCGTTAGTTTCTATCTAGCATTCTTGATCTTCTGGTTATTACTTCCAATAGGCTCACTAGTTTTCATAATTTTATCTTTTTTTAATTCCTTAACTTAAAAACTTAGAAATGTCCTTAGAATTTGACACCAAAAACAAAATCATTGCAGGATTCCATAGAAAAGACAAAAACGAATTTGGAATTATAGAGGATAAGTACCCTATATTTGAGGACGACAATGTCTCCATCTTCACAACTACTAGGGATCATTTCTTCACTATTACAATGCCACAAATCGAAGCTGTTCTTAATAACTTCTTAAGGTATAAGAACTTTAATGACAAAAAACGACTTCTTGCAAATGTCCTTCTGATCCCAGGATTAATAATTGCCTTTGCATTAGTTCTTAAATATTCTACAGTCCTAAACTCATTCCCAAACATCCTCTCTCTTTTAGACTCCAACTTAACAGATCTTCTCTTTGGAATTTCAATCCTAAGCGTAATAATCTTGTGGCACGACTTCTACGAAGAGAAGAGCCATCCAATTAAATTGCCCAAACCCAGTAAAATTACACAGAGAGATATAGACGAAATAAGGGCAAGCGGTTTTAAGTTTGGAAGGTATGCTCACTTAGAAACAATTAATTTCTTGACTGAAGAGAGTTTGGAATTGCTCTGTTTATTTACTAAGGAAGACTCTTTCAAAACTCTTTCTTTATACAATCATCTAATAGACTCAAACTTCGAAGTAGGACAAATAATTAGAAGAACGGGGATAGAGATAAATCCAAAGATCCTAAATGAAGCTGGAGTAAATGAACAAACAGTGCCTGACTATCCAACTACTGCACTAAGAAGCATATTAACCTACACCCTTGAGGAGGCACTTCTTACAAACAGTAAAGAGATTCAGCCACAACACCTTTTTCTCGCTCTTAGCAGAATTTTCCCGACAATAGAGAAGTTTTTACGCAAAAACCAGATAAATATTGAGATCCTTAGAGAGGTAACCACTTACAACAACGAAATTATCTACCGGAGGAACAGAACAAAATACTTTAATCCAGACATTCCTTATTACAAAAAAGGTGGTATTGCAAAAAACTGGGTGTATGGCTACACCTTTATTTTAAGTCAGTTCAGCAAAGATATAAACGAGGAGGTTGCGGAATCAAGGGATATCTTTGGGATAGGACATGACGACGAAATAGAGCTTTTAATTGCTACCCTGGGGAAGTTATCTAATAAAAACGCACTTTTTATAGGAGAACCCGGGGTAGGGAAGTCTAGTCTAGTTTTAGGACTTGCTCAAAAGATTAACTCTGGGAATGTGCCTGAGCAATTAAAAAACAAAAGAATTATCCAACTAGATATCAATAGCCTAATAGCTAAAGCTCACAGAGAAAAGAACCTAGAGGAACTCCTTATAAAGGCATTTCAGGAGTTAGAAAAAGCCGGGAACACAATCCTTTACATAGATGAGATGCAAGAGATAATCCCCAGAAAAGCCCAAGAATCTAATAGTTCAATTGCCGGAATGATAATGCCTTATATCATAGACAGTAAATTCCCAATTGTGGGAACAACTAATTATAGAGACTACAAGAGGTATTTCTACAGTAACGAAACGTTAAGGCAAAGTTTTACAAATATAGAGGTTAAAGAGATCTCACCAAAAGACACTTTAACAATCCTTGAGAGTAAAATTCCTTCTCTTGAAAAAAACTTTGGATGCTTCATAACCTTTCCTGCGTTGTTCGCTTCTGTCGAACTTTCTCAGAGGTATATAACAGACAGAAAATTGCCCAGTAGTGCTGTGCAAACAATAGAGGCTGCTTGTGCATGGGCTCAAGCAAACAGTGTTGGGAAATTAACGGCCGAACATATCTCAAAAACTGTTTCTATTAAAACAAATATATCTGTGGGAGAAATAAACCAAGAAGAGAGTAACAAGTTAATAAAGCTTGAAGAAAACATTAGAAAAAGGGTAATAGGACAGGATGAAGCAGTAACAGCCATAACAGAATCCCTCAGGAGGGCTAGAACAGATGTAAGAGACACTAAAAAACCTATTGGGGTGTTCTTATTCGTTGGTCCTACAGGAGTTGGTAAAACACACCTAGCAAAGGTTGTAGGAGAAGAGTATTTTGGGAAAGAAGAAACAATTGTAAGAGTCGATATGTCAGAGTTCCAGGATACACAGAGTATAGAAAAATTCTTAGGTTCTTCCTCCGAAAGCGGATTCGGACAATCCTCAATTAGCCTGATTGACAGGGTAAAAAACAATCCCTACACAGTTGTCCTCTTTGACGAAATAGAAAAGGCAAATCCCAGTATATTAGATCTTTTCCTGCAGATATTTGACGAAGGTAGGCTAACAAGCACGCAAGGAGAAACCATCGACTTTACACATACAATAATTATATGTACAAGTAATATCGGAAGTAAGATGATTCTAGACACACTAGAAAAAGGAAATACTTTATGGAACGAAGTAAAGGAGAGAGTTCTTCTAGAAGTAAGACAATCTCTTAGAATTGAATTAATCAATAGGTTCGATCAAATAATCGTCTTCCATCCTCATAATCTTAGCAATCTTGCACAGATAGCAATCCTTCTTCTCAATGACTTGGCAGCTCGCTTGAGGGATAAAAACATTAGTCTGAACTGGTCTGAACAAATCCCCATGCTTATTGCAAATAAAGCAAACGAACCCGGACTTGGTGCAAGACCAATGAAAAGGTACATACAAGATAAAATAGAGGGACAGATTGCAAAGGGGATAATCGAACAAGAAATAGAGCCGGGAGAAGAAGTAGAAATTAAAGAAGGTTGGATAATATAAAAACATTTCTAATAAATATGGCATCTTAAAACAAATGTGATATAATGGCCAAGCTATAACATATTAATAAAAAAATCATGGGAGCAGTACCGAAAAGAAGAATATCAAAAGGTAGGAAGGGTAGAAGAAGAGCACATAATGCTATCAAAATAGAATCTATTACCAAGTGTCCTAAATGTGGTACTGTAAAAAGGAGTCACTTTGAATGCGAGTATTGTGGTTACTACAATAAATCTAAGTAAAATAACAGAGACGTATGAAAAGGTCTACAGATCCAAGACATCAAGCTAGGATATTAGTCCTTCAAGAACTTTTCTCGAAATATTTCAAAAAGGGAGATATTAAGACGGAGGATATTCCCATAAAAGAGTTATTAGAATTAGATAAAATAACCGAATATGACAAAGATCTTTATAAAAAAATCTTAGATGGAGTAGTCGAAAAAAAAGAAGAAATAGATACACTTATACAAAAATACGCTCCACAATGGCCTATAGATCAGATGAAACTGGTTGACCTACAAATCCTTAGAATGGCTATTTACGAAGGATTCGTAGGAATGATAACCCCCCCAAAAGTTGCAATTGATGAAGCTATAGAAGTAGCAAAAGATTTTGGAGGAGAGATAAACAGCAAATTTGTAAATGGTGTTTTAGGAGCTATTTACGAGCAACAAAAGAAAGATAACGGTGACAAAAATAAGAAAGATGAAAGATAAGAAGAAAATAGAAGAAAAATTAGGAATAACGTTCAAAGATCCCAAATTATTGCAAACAGCACTTACTCACAGGTCGTATCTTAATGAGCATAGAGGGATGAATTTAAAGAATAACGAGAGGTTTGAGTTTCTAGGTGATGCGGTTTTGGAATTAATAATTTCCTCCGAACTATTCATGAAGTATCCCCAAAAACCTGAGGGAGAATTAACTGCAATAAGATCTGCTCTGGTTAGAACAGAGAGTTTAGCACAGGAATCAAGACTCTTAGGAATAGGGGAGAACATACTTATGTCCAAAGGAGAAGAAGAATCTGGGGGAAAAGATAAAGACTTTATTCTTGCCAATCTTTATGAAGCAATCTTAGGAGCAGTTTATCTGGATCAGGGTCTGGACGTTTGTAGAGAGTTTGTGAGAAGGACAGTTCTAAAAAAAGTTAGTAGAGTAGTAAATCAGGAATTATTCATAGACCCTAAGACAAGAGTACAAGAGTTGATTCAAGCTAAATACAAAGTTACCCCAACATATACTCTTATAAAAGAGCAGGGTCCTGATCACGATAAAACTTTTACCGTAGGTTTGAAGGTTGGCAAAAAGGTAATGACTAAAGGTACAGGAATAAGTAAACAGAAAGCTGAGGAAGACGCTGCAAGGAAGTGCATCAAAGAATTAGAGAGTTAACCATTATTCTTGAATTAAATTATTTGATTTGATAGAATTCAACACCATGTTAAAGATAAGACTAAAAAGAACAGGAAGAAGAGGACAACCTCATTATAGGATAGTTGTTTGTGAAGCTAGTAAACCTAGGGACGGGAAAACTGTGGAAGAGATCGGCTATTACAACCCCCAAAATAAACCTTCTACCTTTGACATTGACAAAGAGAGAGCAGGATATTGGTTATCTAGAGGTGCCCAGCCTACAGATACTGTTGCCCAATATTTTGTAAAGGAAGGTCTTCTTAAAAGCTTGAAAAGAGGTTCTACTAAGCCCTCTACTGAAAAGAAGACAAATGTCGAGAAAGAGTAGTATAATGTTTCAATAAAATATTAAACATATATATTAAATATGAAGGAACTTTTAGAACATATTGTAAAGGCAATAGTAAATAATCCGGAGGCTGTAAGTATTGAGGAGAAAGAAAGTGTTGATTTCCCAGGTCTTACAATTCTTACGATAAGCGTTGCAGAGGAAGATAAGGGCGTTATTATTGGAAGAAGAGGCAGAACAATAAACTCCATTAGGGACTTAATCACCATAAACGCAATAAGAAATGATAAAAGGGTTAAAGTTCTAATAAAAGACGACAATCGTGGTCATCATGAACAGAGTTCCAGTGGAAGCACCGAAAACACCGACGGAATGTTAGTAGATGAAGAAATTTAAAATATAACACTACTGTTTTCTCGGACAAAATTACTTTCTCTATCTCTATTTGAGTTGAGCTGCTTTTTGAGAAAAAGCATCTACAACATCTTGGTATTCTAAGTAGGACTCAAAGTTTTTATATATATTCGCTTCCATAGTAGATTCTGGCACATAATATCCCATTACATGAAGATCGACTGTCCATTTATCCCCAGCTCCTTTTCTTAGTTCTACACCCGAAACAGATATAACATATGGAGAAGCCTCATAAAGGGTGTCTAAAAAGGTCAAAATATTACTAAGTTCTCCCTCATAATTCAATGGACTACTAACACCAAAATAAACTCTTCTCTCACCCTCTTCCTCTCCCTTTCTTATAACTGAAGTCTGGCTGTCCCCTGCAGTAAGACTATCCGAAGAGAGTTGCTTTTCCCTTGCTAAGTTATCTATATATGACATAAAGCTTGCAACTCTGAGAGTTTGTGGAATAACCTTTTTAGCATTTATTAAGTCAGTCTGTAGAGTTGCCTCATCTATCTCCTTAAGCTTCCCCTCAACAATCTCCAGTTCTTCTCTCCTTCCTTTAATTGTAGTATATTCACCTCTAGAAGATATTGCTGTTTTAACCATAGGAATAAAAACAAAAATAACAAGAAGCACAAGAATTAGAAGAATAGATAATGGTACAACAAGATCTTTAACCGTCAATCTTGTTTCCTTAATCTTCTCACTTAAACCTTCTATCTCTCTTTTCGTTTTGCTCGGTTTTATATTCGGTGTAACAGCCATTTTTATTTTTTAAAATTCTAATATTACTCTTGAACAAACTCTTCAAGATTAAGTTTCCCAGTAAAACTATAACTAGCCTTACCACCACTTCCGGAGAAGGATCTTAATTTAACATCTTCAAACTTCTCATGGTTATCCATCAAATACCAAAACTTTGCAACATCCTCTAAACTAGAAGCATCTCCACTTATCTCAAAAGATTGCCCTCCCGGAAAAGCGAAGCTGTTTATTACATTATTTCCACTTGTGTTTGCCACGCTTCGCAATTCCTCTATTATACGCCGAGTTGGTATCTTTCCCTCTTGGATATCTTTAAAAAGAAATATTCTCTCTAATATCTCTATATTCCCGGAGGTAATGTAAGAATATTCCATAACTCTTTTTTCTACTTCCGCAAGTTTACTTTTCTCTGAATCTAGCTGCATCCTAGAGATTATGTTAAACCCTATTGTGAGAATACTAACAGAAAGAAGTAAAGAAAGACTTATTAACGAGCCTGTATTAACTCTCTTCTTCTTCTCCTCAGTCTTTATTTCGATTTCTGTCATTGTAGGGATTAGATTTACCCCTGCTTCCTCTACAATTGTTGAAGGAGCAACACTTTCCTTTCCTTTCTCTTCTTTCTTTGTTTTTTTCTTCACACTAGTGGCTGTTTCGAGAATGGTTTCAACTTTTGACAAGGGCTCTCTCTGTAAAGAGCTTTCTTCTTGATCAGAAGAATTTGTTTTATTTGTACTTTCTATGTCTCTACTCATCCTTTAATGCTAAACCTATTGCGATAGAGTAGGAGGGCCCACTCTTTTCAACAATATCTTTAAATTTATCGTCCACGGAGATATTTCTCCAAGGATTTGCAACAGATGCTTGTACTCCCAAACTCTTAGAAACATACTCTGTAAGACCGGGAAGAAGAGCACCATCTCCACTTAGCAAGTAGTCCGAAGGAGCGATGGAAAGAGTTCTATTCTTATAAAACTCTACACCTCTTCTGACCTCAACCATTACCGATTCGAGTATTGGGGCAAGAACTCCATATATTTTCCCTTCAAGTACTCCTTCTGCGACCCCATAATTTCTCTTGAATTCTTCCGCTCTCTGGTATTGGAACCCAAATTTATTCATTATAGCCTGTGTTAGAGCGTCAGAGCCTATTGCGATACTCTGCGAGAAAACAAGATACCCCTCAGAAAGAATACTCATATCTGTACTATTTGCTCCAAAGTCTAACATTACAAGATTCTTTTTCCCAGTAGATTTATACATCGTTCTACCGACAGCAACAGATTCTGTCTCTATCGCCATCAAATCCAAACCAACGTCCATAGCAATGTTTATATAGATATCAATAACCTTACGAGGTGCAGCAACAACTAAAACTCTAGGTGCATTTTTCTCGGCATTAAAACCTATTGGAACATAACTAAGTTGAACCTCATTAAGAGGCATAGGAATGTACTGCTTAGCTTCAAAATAAACAGCATCTTTTAATTCCTCTCTCTTGACCCCAGGGAATTCTAGGAATCTGGTAAAAACAGAAAACTCCGGAAGAGCCATGACTGCATTCTTATTTCTAATTCTAGATGAGTCATACAACTTCTTAAGAACATCTGCCAGTTTCTTCTGATCCTTTTTCTCCTCACTATTTATAACCCCCTTAGGAGTAATTTGAGATCCGAGGTTGACCAAGGAGGGCCTATCTGTACTTATCTTTGACAACTCCACAGCCTTTACAGAGTGAGTTCCAAAGTCAATTCCAACATGGTCAGGCAAGTTCGCCATTTTGTGAGCAGTTTAAATTAATACACTTAGTATATAATATAGCAGAAAAAAAAAGAGTTTCAAACAGCCGGTAGTCAAAATTCATTATATACACTTGGACAATTCTTCTGTAAGTCCTCCATTCTCTATCTGACTTTTTAATAAATAAGAGGAAGCACCGTATTCAAAGGCCTGTCTTATTATCGGTTCACTTGCAACATTTGTGAGGATAATAACGGGAAGTTCTCCATACTTTGAAGGATTTTCTTTTATCGCCTTAAGGACATCCAGACCGTCTAGTCCACTCATAAAAAGATCCAAAACAACAACATCTATAACCCCACGGTTTTTGGAGAGATATTCTAAAGCTTTCTGTCCGTCAGTAAATTTAACACAGAAATACCCCTGAGATTCAATGATCTTTGAATGTCTTTCTAACAGTTCTTTTTCATCTTCTATTATTAAAACGGCATTGGAGTCCTTAGACATTTTGTAATAGGTGATTTATTTTTATTTACCAAATAATACCTTCTGTTGAAACTACTCCCTTTCTGTGTACCTCCCTATCTATCACACCATTGGGTCCTAAGTACCAATTCATAGGTTCGGAAAGGATGTCGAAAGTGATTATGTAGTTACCATCTGCAGATTTCATATAAGAAATTTGGAAATCTTTAATATTAATATAATCAGAATTAAGAAGCATTAGATAACTGTTAGGGGCTGATTGAAAGCAACTTGCGTGGTTATCCCTCAGGTCATAACCGGAAGTCCATAGAATGTATCCCTTTTCAGGATCATTTACGTCGTGGAAGAAGCCCAAACACAACCAATTGGAAAATCCATATGGTCGAAATTGTATTTCATTTCCTACTTGACCTTCCGGCAAACCAGTTGCGTAAATATCATCTTCATCTATTACACCGACCACTACATCATTTTCGGGATCATAAGTTCTCACTCGCCCAAGAGAGTCTGGTTCACTAGACCTAAATAAATAAACATCCGAAGGATCGGAATTTCTTATTGTTCTCCTTAGAAGTTCCAGAACAAATTCCGATTCATTTCTAGCTCTAATCTTGTTACTAGAAACGGTAGATACTCTTATTAGGGTAGACAAAACCGTAGAGGAAATAATCATTACAACTCCCATTATTGCGATGGTTATTAGCATCTCAACCAAACTAAATCCCCCGTACTTTTCCTTTTTTATTTTTATCATAATCTGACTATTGTTCTATATACATAATCTTTAGCAAGATTTCCCTTTGTTATTTTCCCATCTCCGTATCTTTGTCCGACTATTATTTGTGTAGTAACATATGCCGGCTCTCCAGCGACATCTCCCATGGGAGTGTCGAAACAAACAAGTCTAAAAAGTTCATCCTCGTCGCTTAGTATAGCTGTATCTTTGTAGCTATCTCTATCACCAGAAGTATATTTTATCCAATCACCATTGTCGTCCTTTGCAAGAACCATCTCTTCATCTTCCAATTTAAATATAAAACAATTTCTATCATAAAGATCATTCTCATACTCCGTTCGGAGTGGAAAGAGACCTCCTCCAACTTCTCTGTTTCTATTTGCGATATCCTGAATAATTTCCGATCCTTCTATAGCATACTGTGTTAGATCATCTATAGCTTCATTTTGTAAGATATCTTGCATAATATTCACGGTTATCTGCATTAAAACGGCAGATGACATTCCAAGAATCATTATGGCTATCATTGATTCTACAAATCCTAATGCTTTATATTTATTGTTTTTTATTCGTTTTTTCATATCATGATCCACATTTCGATGTATTTTTATTCGGTAGGTTCCACTGGAGTTATAGTCTCCTCAGGAGGAATAACTAACTCCCCATCCACAGGAACACGCTCAACCTCTTGAGTTTCCGAATCAACTATAATAGCTTCTATCCTCCCAGAGAGATGGTGTATTACTAACCTTCTTGGAGCTGCTGCCCCAAGGGATGTTATTGTAAAGTCTAGCTCTTCTACTTCATCTGGATCTTTAATAACCAGTTGCCCATCTTCATCAAAGAAGTAATTTAAAAGATTTCCACCAGTATCATAAAAAAATGCTCTTCCTGTTACAGATTCAAAAACTACATAACGAACAGCAGAATTGAATTCAACCACAGATTTTGGAGGAGTTAAATCCGAAGTATAACCTGGCAATATCTTGAGGGTATCATTAGAGTCGATACACAATCCCATCTCAATATTCCCAATAGGCAATTTGGCCCCATCTAAAGTCCTGTCCCCCTCACTATATCCCGGAACCTTACCTCTAGTACTTGGATCTCCGTAATCCCCATAGTGGGAACACCACTTAAATGTTGTATATATACCACCGTCCTCTTCTTTCAGTTTGGAAAAATCTATACCCAAACCATACAACCAATTCTCTTCGGTATTCCTTTCTAGTAACATGGAGGCCCTCTGAACACTTCTAATGTCCTGCTCCATATTAAGCATATATTCATTCATTTTTACAGTATCTTGTAATCCAGAAAACGAAGTAAATGTCATACCCATTAGGATCATCATGATACCCATAACAACAAGCATTTCCAAAAGGGTAAAGGCAGTATATTTGTTTTGCATTCTTTAATTTACCATATTTTCATAAAGTTAAGAAGAAAAGAGTAGATTTTCTCTCCATACAAAACAGTTATTACAAAAGATATTGAGATAAACGGGATCATTGGTATTTTAGCTCCCCTAATAGATATCTTTTTACTAATAATAAGTATTAGGGAGTAGAGTAGGGCTATTATTATCCCAAGCCAAAACATTACTAAATATTTCTGCCAAGAGATTAATATTCCCAGACCTAAGAGAACAAAGAGATCTCCGGTACCAAAAGATTTTTTTATAAGGTTTAGGATTATTAACATAAGAGAGAAAATAATAGGTAGTATGAGGTTAGAAATGTTAAAAGCAAAAAGGAAAAAGAATAGTAGGGTAGTTGCAAGAAATACATGGACTAGATCTTTATATACTGCCTGTTGTTTAACATCAAAGTAGGAGAGTACAAAAAGGAATATAACTACTAACCA
>DHFX01000022.1 GCA_002402455.1 Candidatus Dojkabacteria bacterium UBA4813 | reverse complement strand
ATGCAGATTGTATGGCAACAATAGGGCAAGTGGGTAACGAAGATAAATTGAACGTTAAATTAGGAAAAGCAGGAAGAAAAAGGAACTTAGGAAAGAGACCTGAAGTAAGAGGTATGGCTATGCACGCGGTCGAACATCCTCACGGAGGTGGAGAAGGTAAGGGACAGATCGGAGGGCAGGCTAAGGATATATGGGGTAACAGAATAGGAACAAGAACCAGGAAGAACAAGAAAACGGATAAGTTCATAATTAAAAGAAGAAGAACCAAACAGAGACCTTATTCTAAGAAATAAATTGTTGATTAAATATTATGTCTAGATCATTAAAGAAAGGACCATACACAGACGAAAAATTAATGCAGAAAGTGCAGAAAGCAAAGGCCAGTGGAGATGTCTCACCCATAAAAACATGGGCAAGGGAATCTACAATAACACCGGAAATGGTTGGTATGAAATTTCTTGTACACAACGGTAAAAAACACGAAGAAGTATTAGTAATAGAATCAATGATAGGACACAAATTAGGAGAATTCGCTCAAACAAGAAAATTTAAAGGACATGCTAAGAAAGGTAAGCTCTCTAAGGTATATGGAAGCACAGGTAGGTTTGAAGAATAATAATATATACAAAAATTATGGAAGACAAAGTAGTAAAAGTGAAAGTAAAAGATATAGCACAATCACCTCTTAAATTGAGGTTAATTGCTGATACCGTAAGAGGAAAAAGTGTTCCTGAGGCTCTAGATATCCTCACCCTGTTGAATAAGAAAGGTGCAGATACAATTAAAAAAGCAATACAGTCCGGGGTAGCTAACGCTAGAGAGTTGTACAGTGTGGATGAAGAGAGTTTGGAAGTTAGTAAGATAATGATTAATGAAGCCAGAACTTTAAAGAGGACAAGATTTGCTTCCAGAGGTAGAGTCTCAGTAATAACTAAAAGGAGATCACATATTAATTTAGAATTAAAAGTTAAATAGTATTATGGGAAGAAAGATACATCCAAAAGCAATAAGAATGGGAATAAATAGAACTTGGGATTCTATGTGGTATGCAAGCAAAAAAGATTTTCCTAAGCTTTTGCAAGAGGATCTTGAAATAAAAAAGAAAGTAAGTGCTGTAATGAATGACGCAGGTCTAGATAGTGTTCAAGTTAAGAGAGGAATAAACAAGATAGAAGTTATAGCATTTGTCGCAAGACCGGGTGTTGCAATAGGAAGAGGTGGAGAAGGAATAGATGCCTTGCAGAAAGAATTAAGAAGAATGACACAGTCTGCAGTAGAGCTCAAAGTAAGAGAAGTAAATAAAGCAGACCTCTCTGCTAGGATTGTTGCCAGAACAATTGCAGATGGTATTGAAAGAAGACAACCATCTAAGTTTTTGGTTGCAAATGCAAAAGAGAAAATTATGCAATCAGGAGCAAAGGGGTTGAGAATTTGGGTTTCCGGAAGAATTAATAATGCGAGCCAAGCAAGAACTGTGAAAGTTTCAGAGGGTTCAGTTCCAGCTCAGACGCTTAAAGCGGATGTAGACTATGCTTCTGAAGTAGCCCAGACTGCGGATGCAGGATTGATGGGTGTAAAAGTTTGGATATACCGAGGAGATAAGACAGAAATAGATAGAGAAGATTAAGATAATATATTAGTTAGTGAATATGTTACAGCCAAGAAAAAGAAAATACAGAAAGGAAATGAGAGGAAAAATGGGTGGAGTTGCTTCCTCTAATAACAAGGTAGACTTTGGAGAGTATGGCCTTAAATCTTTAGAAAACGGTTGGGTCAATGCGAGAGAGATTGAAGCTGCAAGAAGAGCGGTGACCGGTTATACAAAAAGGAAAGGAAAGATCTGGATTAGAATATTCCCACATAAGCCATACACACAGAAATCTATTAACAGTAAGATGCTTGGAGGAAAAGGGGCTGTGGAAGGTTATGTGGCAGTAGTAACTCCTGGGACTATGTTGATAGAGATAGGTGGTGTAAGTGAGAAAGTTGCAAGGGAAGCTCTAAGGTTGGCAGGACACAAATTCTCCGTGAAGACGAAATTTGTTAGTAGAATAGATATTTAACTTGAGTATAGAGGGGATACTTGATAGAATACATCCCGTCATTTAAATAAATAGAATATGGAAGAGAGAGGTAAAAAAACAACAAAAAGAAGAGAAATAAATGGAGTAGTCGTAGGAAACAAGATGGACAAGACCGTTAAAGTCAGGGTAGATACTCTTGAAGCTCATTCTATTTATAAAAAAGTTATAGATAGAAAGAAAGTTTTCTTTGCCCATACGGAAGAAGAATTAGAAGTTGGTGAAAAAGTTACGATAAGAGAAAGTAAGCCATATTCTAAAAAAGTAAGATGGTTAGTTGTTAATAGTAGTAAAAAGGAGTAACTATGGTACAGAGAGGGACTGTTTTAAAAGTTGCAGATAATAGTGGAGCTAGGTTAGCCAAGGTGGTAGGCATTCCTGGAGCATCTAGAAGAAGATATGCGAGCGTAGGTGACATAGTGGTTGTTGCTGTACAGAAAGCCCTTCCAAATTCTGGAATAAAAAGGCACGAAGTTATGAAAGGCGTAATAGCTAGAACACATAAAGAAATTAGAAGAAAAGATGGAACTTATTTAAGATTTGACGACAACGCTTTGGTTATAATAGATCCTAAAAACAAAGCTCCTAAAGGGACAAGGATTTTTGGACCTGTGGCTAGAGAGTTAAAAGAAAAAGGTTTCGACAAAATTGTTTCATTAGCACCTGAGGTACTTTAAAGAAATAAGAATTATGAATATTAAAAAAGGAGATACAGTAAAAATATTATACGGAAAAGAGAGTGGTCGAAGGGGACTTGTGGTTGCTGTTGACCCTAAGAATGAAAGAGTTATTGTAGAAGGATTAAATCTCTACAAAAGACACCTTAAGGGAGATGGTAAAACAAGAAGTTCGGAGATAATAACAATAGAGAAACCATTTCCGGTTTCAAAAGTTATGTTGGTATGTCCATCTTGTGATAAACCAACAAGAGTAGGAATTAAAAAAGAAGGAGATAAGAAGGTAAGGTTTTGTAAAAAATGTGGTAGAGAGATAACAACCGAGGTTGCTGCTAAGAAAGAGAGTAAGAAGAAAGAAACAAAGAAGGAAACTACTAAGAAAACAGAAGGAAAGAAAAAAGATACAAAATCTAAATCAGAAAGTAAAAAATAATGGCAAGATTAAAGGAAGAATATGACAAAACAATAAAGAAGGAGATAATGAAAGAGAGAGGGTATGAGAATCCTATGGAGGTTCCTACTCTAGAGAAAATCGTAATTAATGTAGGAGCAGGAGAAGCTGCTGAGAACAGTACTGCACTTGATGAAATAGTAGAAATGGTTACTCTAATAGCAGGGCAGAAGCCAGTAATAAATAAAGCGAAGAAAGCCATCTCTGCTTTTAAAATAAGACCAGGAATGGAAATAGGCGTATCTGTAACATTGAGAGGGGAGAAGATGTGGGAATTCTTTGACAAGCTAGTAAATATAGTCTTGCCGAGAACAAAGGACTTTAGGGGATTAAGCCCTAACTCTTTTGATGGTGCAGGTAACTATTCGATAGGAATAGAAGATCATACAGTTTTTATAGAAATAGATCCTAACTCTGTTACAAAGGTAAGAAGCTTGCAAGTTACTATTGTGACTACAGCAAAGACTGACGAGGAAGGTAAGATGCTTTTAGATAAATTTGGTTTTCCTTTTATAAAAGATGTCCACAGCAGCTAAAGAATACAAAGCAAAGAAATTGAAAGAAACATCTAAATACACCACAAGAGTTTATAACAGGTGTAATAGATGTGGAAGATCTAGAGGATACCTTAGGCACTATGGTTTATGTAGAATATGCTTTAGGAAATTAGCAACAGAGGGGAAAATACCTGGAGTTAAGAAATCTATTTGGTAAATTAATTGATAAAAAATAAGAATGAACGACTTAATAGCGGATATGCTGATAAGAATAAAAAATGCAATTATGAGAAAGAAGGGTTCTGTGGAGGTTCCTAATACTAAGATAAATAAAAACATCTTAGAAGTGATGAAGAATGAGGAGATGATTGAAGGTTTTGAAGAAAAAGAAAGAATTATAGAAGTCTTTCTTAAATATGATAAAAATGAACCTGTTATTATTCATTTGGAAAAAGTTAGCAAACCGGGACAGAGAATATATGTCTCTGCAAATGAAATAGTTCCAGTGATGAACGGAAGAGGAATCTCCGTTATCAGTACTTCCAAAGGAATAATGAGTGGAGCAATGGCTAAGAGCCAGAATCTTGGTGGTGAGTTAATATGTAAAATTTGGTAATTAGATGTCTAGAATAGGACTACAGGAAATTACAATCGAAGAAAATGTGGGAGTGAAGCTAGAGGGTAGAACAGTTACTGTAACTGGTCCTTTAGGGGAAATAAAAGTTGAGCTTCCCGAAGATTTGGATGTTGAAATAAAAGATAACCTTATAAATGTTATTGCTAAAGGGGAAAGCAAACAGACTAAATCAAACCATGGAACATATAGGGCTCTTATACAAAATGCTGTAACAGGAGTTAATCAGGGATACAGTAAGGGATTAGAGCTTGTAGGAGTCGGATATAGGGCAAGAATGGAAGGTGGGAAATTGGTAATGAGTCTCGGACTTAATCACCCTGTAGAGGTTGAAGTCCCAGAAGGGATCCAGATGGAAGTTCCAGAGGAAACCAAGATATTAGTAAAAGGTTATGACAAGCAGAAAGTTGGAGAATTCGCAGCAAAGATTAGAGAAATAAAAAAACCGGAACCCTACAAAGGGAAAGGAATAAGATACCAAGGTGAATATGTTAGAAGAAAGAGCTCCAAATCTAATCTGGGAGCCGAAAAATAAGATAAGAAAATTTTGAGGATATTAAAATGGTTAAAACTAAGAAAGAAAAAAGAGAAAGAAGGAAAGCACACATAAAAAAGAATGTGTACGGGACAACTCAAAAGCCTAGAGTCTTTGTATTTAAAAGCAACAAATATTTTTATGCTGGAATAGCAGATGATGAAAAGAACACAGTCATCAAATCTTTTATGGCAAAGAAAAAAAGTGATGATATAATAACCATGGCCAAGAAATTCGCAAAAGAGGCCGGAAAATACGAATCAGTAGTTTTTGACAGAAGTGGGTATAGATATCATGGATTAGTGAAGGCATTTGTAGAAGAATTAAGAAAACAAAAAGTTAAAATTTAGGACAAATAACATGCAAAGAGACGATAGAGAAAACAACAGAGAAAGAAGTAAGTATGATAAAAAGGCACTCCCAATAAGAAGGGTTGCTAAGGTTGTAAAAGGAGGAAGAAGATTAAGATTTAGTACCGTTGTAGTGGTAGGGGATAGAAAAGGTTCTGTGGGGGTGGCTTTAGGCAGGGGAGCTGATGTTAAAAGCTCTATAGACCAAGGGGAGAGATTGGCAATAAAGTCCATGAAGAAGATAGATCTTATTGGGGACACTATTCCCCATGAGATTGAACATAAGTATGGTGCTGCAAAGGTTCTTTTAAGACCTGCAAGACCAGGTACCGGAATCATTGCAGGCTCTTCTGTTAGAACTGTTCTAGATTTGGCAGGAATAGACAATGTGTATGGGAAAATTCTAGGCAGTAATGAGCCAAATGCCAACGCCTACTGCACTTTTGAAGCTCTCCAGATGCTAAGAAATGGAAGAGTTCTAAAGAAGATGAGTAGAATGAGGGATAGAATTACTCTTAAGGAAGAGATGGATAAGGAGAAGCAAGCAAAAGAGGAAAAGAAGAGAAAAGAAAAGAAAAAGGCAAAGATGTCTAAGTCAAGGGGAAAATCTTCTAAGAAGAGCTCGCCTAAGAAAGATAAAGTAACTAAAAAATCATAATGTATTCAGAAAATATTCCTAAGAGAAAAGGAAAGAAAAACAAAGGGAAAAGGCTTGGTAGAGGATATGGTTCCGGTGTGGGTGGACATACCGTTGGTAGAGGGACTAAAGGTCAGAAATCCAGATCAGGTCACAAGTCGTTGGTTGGCTTTGAAGGAGGAAATGTTCCATTCTTTAGAAGAATGCCGAAATATGGGGGATTTAAAAGTAGATCAAAGATAAATACTCAAGTGGTAAATGTAGGAACACTTTCTGATCATTTTAAGTCAGGTGCAAAAGTAACTATAGATACACTAAAGGAAACAGGATTAGTTAGAAAAAATGCCCAAGAGGTCAAAGTCTTAGGCAAAGGAGAAATAACAAAGAAGATTATTATAGAGGGAATTAAAATATCTCCTACTGCAAGAGAAAAGGTGGAAAAGGCCGGTGGGAGCGTAAAATAGGCTTTACCAAATGAACAAGACAATAGAAAAGATCAAATCAATATTCAAGACTAAGGAGATTAGGGAAAAAATCATATTTTCCGTAGTCATTCTGGTTGTATACAGATTACTTTCTGCAGTACCTGTTGCTGGTATCCCTGCGGAAGCAATAGTCCAGTTATTTGAAGGTACTGCCTTTGGAGATATCCTTTCTACTGTATCCGGAGGTGTCTTAGAGACTGCTTCTATAGTTGCAATAGGACTAACTCCTTATATCAATGCCTCAATTATCTTCCAGCTTCTTGGTACGGTAATTCCTCAACTTGAGGAATTAAGTAAAGAGGGTGTTGAAGGTAGAAGAAAGATATCTATGTATACACGCTTAGTAACCGTTCCCTTGGCTATACTACAATCCTTTGTAATATATTCTACGTTAAGAGGTTTTGGTCTTATTGAAAGTTTGGGAACTTTAGAACTAGTAACCATGTCTGCAACTCTAACTACAGGCTCTATAATTATGATGTGGTTTGGGGAGCTACTTTCGGAAGACGGAATAGGGGGAGGATCCTCCTACTTGATTATGTTAGGAATCCTTTCTGGTATCCCCGGAACCATTAGGTCTAACTTTGTAATCATGGATGGATTCCAAGAAACTATTTTTATTGTATTCTCCTTGATATTAATTGTTGCAGTCGTAGTAATAACCCAAGCGGAAAGGCGGATAAAGATACAATACTCGAGAAGAGTAAGGACAGGAGGTGCTCTTGAAAGTTATCTCCCCATAAAACTTACTCAATCCGGAGTTATGCCGGTAATTTTTGCTATGTCATTTTTATCTTTTCCGCAGTTAATAGGGAAATTCCTCTTAAGTAGAGATCTTAGTCCTACTGTTGCAAAAGTGACAGACAAAATAATGATACTCCTAGAGAACCCCTATGTATTTAATGGTTTATCATTTGTCTTAATAATAGCTTTCTCGTTTTTTTATCTAACAGTTGTTTTTAAAACAGATGACATTGCAGAAAATCTTCAAAAACAAGGTGCGTTTATTCAAGGTATTAGACCTGGTCAGAACACCTCAGCATATCTTAGGAAAGTCAGCTTTCGTCTAGCTGCTGTCGGAAGCGTATTCCTAGCGCTAATTTCAATTCTTCCAGATATCCTCGTAAGAGGAGGGTTAATGCCGTCTGTTGTCTTTTCTGGAACAGGCCTCCTGATTGTAGTTGGTGTTGTGTTAGATATGAAAAGGCAGGCGGAATCTATGTTGACAGTCCGGAGTTACGACAAGTATCTTTAGTTTTCCGAAACAGAAGTTTCGACTTTTTCCTAATGTGTTACAATATCCTTACTTAGTTTAGTAAGAAATTTGTATGAATGTCCTTTTTCATGGACCCTCCGGTAGTGGCAAAGATACCCAAGTAGATTTACTTGTTAAGAAGTACGATTTTGAGAAGATAGGGACTGGAGAGATGTTTCGTAAAATGTACGCGAAGGGAGATCCGGATGCTATTGAGGCACATGGTTATTACTCCAAAGGTCGTTTTGTTCCCAATGATTTAACATACAAGATGTTTGAGAGGTACATAGAGAACTTTGATCCTAAAAAAAACTGGGCCTTTGTTTCAGTTGTTAGAGATGTAGGACAGATACCCCTCTTCGATAACCTTTTGGAAAAGAAAAACAGAACTCTCGATTATTTTATTCATTTTGTACTTAGTGAGGAAATGGCAATAGAGCGAAGAGCGTTAAGATGGACCTGTCCTAAATGCGAGATCACTTATCATGAAAAGTATAAACCCGAGAAAAATAAGGGATATTGTGATAAATGTGGAACTAAACTTATCCAGAGAGAGGATGACACTCCAGAAAAGACCAGAAGTCTTATTAGAGAATACAATAAAACAATAGAGCCTATCTTAGAAGAATACCGTAACAGGGGTGTTTTAATAGAAATAGATGCCTCCCCCACTATTGAGGAGATTCATAAGGAAGTAATTAGGGTACTAAACTTGTAAAACTTCCTCTTTTTTGTTATCCTTTCTCTGCTTGGTCGTCAGATGTGAGAAACTCGCCGATGTTTGACTATTTTTGTTGAATTAAAGGCACTACTTTGATATAATGCTGGAGGTTCTATTTACATTCAGACGGATAGATATTATATGAAAGAAAGTAAAAAAGTTTTTGAATTTGACGGAATAGTTAAAGAGTGTCTACCAAATACCCAATTCATAGTAGAGATAGAGGTTGATGGAGAGAAGCATGATGTGACAGGATATCTATCTGGAAAGATGAGGATGCATTACATAAGGATAATTGAAGGAGATAGGGTAAAAATAGAAATGACTCCTTATGACCAGAATCGGGGGAGAATAACTTATAGATATATGGATTAATAATTATGAAAGTTCAGGCTTCTGTAAAAAAAAGATGTCCGGATTGTTATATCGTGAAGAGAAAGAGACGAGTGTATGTTTATTGTAAGAAAGATCCTAAGCATAAGCAGAGGCAAGGTTAATATATTAGATTAATTTATTTTTGTATATAAATGGCAAGGGTAGCAGGAATTGAAATACCAAATGACAAGAGATTATGGGTCTCCTTAATGAGTATCTACGGTATTGGTGAAAGCAGGGCTAAAGAGTTATGTGAAGCTACAAAACTAGACAAAGATAAGTTTGTTAAAGATATGACTGAAGTAGAGTTAGATGTGGTTAGGAAATATATTGAAGAGAATTTTAAAGTAGAGGGAGAACTAAGACAGAGCATCTTCAGAGAGATTAAAAGGTTAAAAGATATCCGTTCTTACAGGGGGATTAGACATAAGCTAGGGTTACCGGTAAGGGGACAAAGAACTAGACATAATGCCAGAACAAGAAAGGGGAAGAGTTTACCTGTTGGTGGTCTTAAACGTACATTAGAAAAGACATAAAAATTATGGCAGCAACAAAGAAGTCTAAAAACATAGAAAAAACAAAAGGAAAGAAAAAAACAGTTACAACTGGGGTTGCTACAATACAGTCAACTTTTAATAATACAATTATAAGCCTTACAGATATGGAAGGAAATGTTCTGGGGCAAGGTAGTCCAGCAAGAGTTGGATACAAGGGTGCGAGGAGAAGCACCGCTTTTGCAGCCACAAAGGCTGCGGTGGAGGTTGCTGAAAGAGTTATTAAGAAATACGGATTAAAGGAAGTAAAGGTTTTTGTCAAAGGACCAGGGGCAGGTAGGAATGCCGCTGTTAAGGGTTTAGACTCTGCTGGGTTGAGAATAACAATGTTAGCAGATAGGACGCCTATTCCACATAACGGATGTAGACCAAGGAAGACACCTAGAAAGTAATAAATATATTTTGATAAGAATTAAATAAAAATGGGAAGATATACAGGGCCAAAAGCAAAATTAAGTAGAAGGGAGGGGGTAAATTTACACCTCAAAGGGGCAAGATCTTTTTCCGACAAAGATGGCTTAGCCAGAAAGCCCTTTCCTCCTGGTCAACATGGCAACAAGAGAAGAGCTAGGTTATCTAACTATGGTTTTCAACTAAGAGAGAAGCAGAAAGTAAAAAGAACGTATGGTTTGAGAGAGAAGAACATGAAGAATGTTTTTCAAGAAGCAGATAGGAGAGCAAAGTTATATGACACAGATAAAGGCTTAGAGTTTTTAAGGCTTTTAGAATTGAGACTGGACAATGTTGTGTACCTAGCTGGTTTAGCACCTTCTAGACCTGCTGCAAGACAATATGTTACACATGGGCACATAAAGTTAAATGGGAAGAAGGTAAGTATTCCTTCCCTAGAATTGAAAGAAGGAGATTCTGTGGAATTAGTAAAAGCAAAGTTGGCTCCAGCCGAGAAGTTCTTCAAAACTCCAGACTGGATAGAAAGCAAGGGGATAAGTTGTAAGCTTGCAAGACTTCCGATTAGAGAGGATATGGATGAGGGGATAAAGGAGAATTTAATAATTGAGTTCTACTCTAGATAATAAATAAATTTAAATTATATATAAATGGAAGCATTTAAGGATATTAAAGTCACTATTAAAGAAGAGAAGGATAATTACGGATTATTCGAAGTATCTCCACTCCCAAGAGGATATGGCCATACTTTGGGGAATTCGTTGAGAAGAATTCTTTATTCCAGTCTTAGAGGGACAGGAGTCACTGCGGTCGAAATAAAAGGTGTAGACCATGAATATTCTACACTAGATGGTGTAAAAGAGACCGTAGTAGATATAATTCTTAACCTTAAGGAGGTTAAGTTCAAGACGGAATTAGATGAAGTATTTAAATGTAAGTTAGAAGCTAAGGGAAAGAAAATAGTAACTGCAGGAGACATCGAAGTTAAAGGAGACTTAGAAGTAGTGAATAAAGAATTAGTAATTGCAGAGTTAACAGATGCTTCTTCTGAATTAAATGTGGAAATAACAGTAGAATCAGGAGTGGGATACAAAAGGGCTGAGGATACAGAGAGGAATCCTGTTGGTTTAATCCCCTTAGATTGTGACTTTACCCCTATTGAGAGAGTAAGTTTAAGCGTAGAGCAGGCACGTAAGGGACAGGAAACAGATTTAGATGCAGTTTTGCTTGGGGTAACTACAAACGGAAGTATTGAACCTAAGGAAGCTTTAATGCAAGCTTCAAAGATTCTCCAGGAATTTGCCGGAAAGGTCATGATAGCAATGGGAATGTCGAAGAAAGAAGTTGAGGAATTGGCTGAAGAGGCCAACAAATCAGAGGAAATGGAAGAAGGTGTGAAAGATGAAGAAGATGAAATAGGAAGCTGGAAGATAGAAGATCTGCCAATATCTAAGAGATCGAAGACTGGACTTTTAGCAAAAGGATTTAAGACTGTAGGAGATCTTAGGAATACAACCGCAACAGAATTACTTAACCTCCCGGGATTCGGAAATAAGTCTTTAAATGAAGTCGTAGAGTTATTATCCGAATATGGAATAAGCATAAAAGGAGTTTAATACTTTTAATAAAAACGTATGTACAAGAGAATTAAAAAAGCAAAATTAGGCAAGAAAAAATCACATAGAGAGTCTCTGATAAATAATCTCCTAAGGTCTCTTTTTGACCACAACTATGTTGTAACAACTACAACAAAGGCTAAGGCTCTAAAGCGGGAAGCAGAATCCTTGGTAGAGACTGGTAAGAAGAAAGGGGAAAGTATTGACTTTGTTAGAAAACTAAATAATGTGTTAGGAAAAGAAACAACAGTGAAGAAATATCTGGAATATATTAAAAAAGAGAATGCAGGGATTGGTTTTGTTAGAGTAGGTTTTAGAGATGGAGACAATGCGGAAGTGTCCAGAGTTTACCTTTTAGGTTTAGATAAGAAGAAATCTGTTGCTCCTAAATTCAAGAAAGAAGGGGTGGAAGAAGTAGAAGAAAAGAAACCATTAATAAAAATTAAGAGAGAGGTTCCAGTTACTTCTGATAAGAAAGTGGACAAAACAGCAGTAGTTAAAAAAAGTGGCACACGACCCCAAGCTCGTGCAGGTCTTTAATTAATAGCGAAGAAATATGAAATACAAAACAACATGGACTAAAAAAGAAGATATTGAAAGAAATTGGTACATTGTAGATGTTGAGAATCAGATTCTTGGAAGGATTGCTACAAAAATAGCATCTCTACTTATCGGAAAAGGTAAGCCTGAAATAGTTCCTAATGTAGATTGTGGTGACTATGTTGTTGTAATAAATAGTGACAAAGTCAAATTAACGAGAGGAAAAGAGACGAGAAAAATGTATTACAGACACTCCGGTTATCCTGGTGCCTTAAAAGAAACAAGATTTGATGAACAATTAAAAAAAGATTCGAGGAAAATAATTGTTGATGCAGTAAAGAATATGCTACCACAGAACAAGTTAAAAGATAAAAGGATTGCCAGATTAATAGTATACAAAGGACCTGAGCACAAAAATGCCGCTCAGAAACCAATAGAGATTAAATTATAAAGTATTAGATAGTGAAGAAATATACAGAAGGCATAGGAAGAAGAAAGACCTCAACTGCAAGGGTAAGAATATACCAAGGAGATAGTGCTTCTACGGTTAATGGAGTAGCTATTTCTGAATACTTCTCTGCAAGAAAAGATGCCGAAAAAATCGTAAATAGGCCCCTAATAGTTGTCGGATTGGATGGTAAATACTATTTTACTGCTAAAGTTTATGGTGGTGGAATTACTGGACAGCTCGGGTCTGTTCGTTTGGGATTGGCAAGAGCCTTATATAAAATGGATCCGGATCTTAAGAGTGTATTAAGGAAAGAGGGACTTATTACAAGAGATCCTAGAGCGGTCGAGAGGAAGAAATACCACCACGTCAAAGCAAGAAAGAAGCCTCAATTCTCAAAGAGATAGTTGAGTTATTGCTATCTACAAAATAATCTCATATTATTTAGGTAGATAAATTCAATGCATATTGTAAATGAAAAAAAAGATTCCCAAAGGTCCATTGTTAGTTTTTACTATTTTGTTCGGTCTTCTATTACTCCTAGGAATAGGGGTAGTGGTGTTAGGTTACACATCGTATGGTATCCATGAGGAGGAAGTATACCCTAATTTAGACTCTGAAATACGGGAAGATACATATCCTCAACCGACAGGACTTGGTGAAAGCGAAGAGACCTTATCATATGGAAGCATTGATTCGGATACAGTTGCTAGTGTAGATCTGGAAGACAGGAGTTTGATAAAGACAGGAAATATATCTCTAGCCGTAGAGGATATAGATGCTACTCTTGATGAAATAGATTCTATAGAAAGCAAATATGATGCGATGAAAATTAGTCTTAGTGATTACGGCAAGGGTATAAACAGAGAAGTAAATATAACGATCAAAGTTGTAGATGACCAATTCGGAGAGCTATATGCAGACTTAAAAAAGATAGAAGGGGAGCATGAGAGTTCTTCCATATTAGTCTCGGATGTTACTGAAACAGTTACAGACCTTGAGGCAAGACTTAGGAATTACAGAAGTGTAGAATCCCAATATCTTTCTATCTTAGAATCTGCTGAAAATGTAGAAGAAACACTTGCAGTTTACAAAGAATTAAACCAGGTTAGATTAGATATCGAAAGGATAGAAACAGAATTAAAGAACTTGGAAAATCAGACTGAATATTCATACATCTATATGCAGATATCTCAAAGTAGTACTGGTGCTCAACTTGCGGATGATGAATGGAAGCCGGCAGGGGTATTTAAGGAAGCTGCTCGTGCACTTGTAAACTTTGCAAAACTAATTGGAAATCTTTTGATCTGGGTTATTGTATTCTCTCCTGCAATTGCAGTAATCGTTGTTCCAGTAGTCTTACTTAAAAAAAGAGCTAAAAAATAGTATAATATCAATGCGCAAGTACTACTAGATGATTGCGCTTGCTTTTTTAAAGTAAGTGAGGAAAGTCCGGACTCCATGTCAGTCTCAAACATATTGAGATAGGTGCCAACGAGAGTTGGGAGGGAGTAATCTTTCGGAGAAAAGGGCAACAGAAAGTTATACCGCCCCGCTAACCTATAGCTTAGATGTAAATTGAACTATAAATTAGCGGGGTAAGGGTGAAATGGTAGTGTAAGAGACTACCGGGTATTGTAGTAATACAATATCGCGTGGTAACCCCCTCCTGGAGCAAGGTTAAACCGCATAGACAGATAATCATCGTTATACAGAATTCGGCTTATTGTGTACTTGCGCATTCTTTAAAAAATTCCTTGAGCTCTATTTAGAAACTCTTTTTCATTAGTTTTAGATCTTCCCTCTAACTGAAAACTTGTTATTCTTAGAGTTATCCTCGGATTCTTAGTTGCAAAGAGAACCATATTGTCCTCAGAGAATATCTCTCCAGGTATTTTATTGTGTTCAATATTAATTAGCTCAGCCTCAAATATCTTCAGCCTTTTTCCTGCGAGAGAATCATGTAAAGTATCCGGAAGAATAGTCCACGCGACAGGCCAGGGAACTAATGCTTTAACCATCCTCTCTATATATTCGGGTTCATATTTATTCCAAATAATTTCGGCATTCTCTTTAGATATATCCTTTTGCCAACAGTAAGTAGCTTCCTCATCTTTCTGCTTAACAGGAGTTATATTCCCACTCACCCAATCCTTCAGGGTTGGAATTAGAACTTCCGTTGTCTTTTTAACAAGCCTCTCTCTTAGAGTAATGTTTGTATCATCATCTTTTATCTCCTCCTTAAATATCTTTAAAATATCTCCTTCATCTAATCCTTCACTCATAAGCATTATGGTGATCCCTGTTTCTTTCTCTCCCTCTAAAATTGCTTTCTGGATTGGCACAGCACCTCTGTATTTTGGAAGTATAGAGAAATGTATATTTATACAACCATATTTGGGGTAATCTAAAAATTCCTTAGGGATAATTTCTCCAAAAGCCTTACAAACAACAATCTCTGGCTTATATTCCTCTAAAACCTTAATGTAATTCTCCTTCTTCTTTTCCGTGTGTACAACTGGTATATTATTTCCCAAAGCATACTTCTTAACCTCACTTGGAGTTAATTTTTGTTCTCTTCCGACAGGCTTGTCCGGTGCAGTTATTACACACACCACATCAAAGAAGGGATCCCTGTGTAAAACCTTAAGAGTTTCCAAAGATTCCCAGGCTGTACCTAAAAATATTGTTTTCACAGTTAATTTTACTCAATTAATGCCTAAATTGCTATATAATACACCTGTCATGAAAATAGAGGAATTCAAATACAATCTACCAAAAGAACTAATAGCCCAATTTCCTCCAAGAGAAAGGGGAACAAGCAATCTTTTAGTTCTAGACAAAGAGAACGGGAGATTAGAAGATAGAAAATATTACAATATTCCGGACTATGTTAAGAAAGGAGATATTATCGTTTTAAACGAAACTAAGGTATTAAACTCTCGAACATATTTCTTAACACCAAGAGAAAAGAGGGTGGAAGTTCTTTTTCTCGAAGAACTTTCAGAAGGAGAGTGGTTTGTTTTAATAGGGAGGGCTAAGAACGTAAACTTTGGAGACATATTAGTAAACGAAGAACTAAATAAAGAGGAAGGAGGCATAAAAATTCTTGTTAAAAAGAGAAAAGAGAATGGGTTTATAGTTGCATTTCAAGAAGGTAATCCTTACGAACTATTTGAAGATTATGGACATACCCCACTCCCACCATACATAGACAGAGAAGATACGGTAAGTGATAAGGAAAGATATAATACCGTTTTTTCAAATGTTCCCGGTGCGGTAGCTGCTCCTACTGCAAGTTTGAATTTAACAAAGGAGATAATAAAAGAAATTAAGGCTAAAGGAGCCAAGATAGTGACGGTAGATCTAAGAGTCGGATGGGGAACCTTTGCACCAATAAGGGATGAAGATATAGAGGAGCATAGGATACACAAAGAACACATTAAGGTAAGTGAGAAAACGACCTTTGCTATAAACAAAACTATATCGAATGGTGGAAGGGTTTGGGCTTTTGGAACTACTGTGGCAAGGACTTTGGAGAGTATTGCTTACAAAGAGAAGGATAGTGGAAAGTATCTGGTAAAATCATATAGTGGTTGTACAGATCTTTACATATATCCCGGATACGAATGGAAGATTGTAGATACATTGGTAACAAACTTTCATATGCCCGACTCATCTTTAATTCTTTTAGTAAGCTCTTTTGCAGGAAAAGAGAATATTAAAAAAGCATACCGGCATGCAATAGAAAATGGATATAAATTCCTAAGCTATGGGGATAGTATGTTAATAGGAGATAATTTAATAAAAGAATAGAAAATGGAAATAGAACAGTTAAAGAGAAAAAACTTTTTCATGCCGGATGCGACAAGAGGTGCTGTTAGGAACTTAACAACTAAGCAACTTGAAGAAACAGGGACAGAAGCGATCGTTGTAAATACTTTACATTTACTTATTCATCCTGGTCCCAATATTGTTTTTAAACTGGGGGGTATTAAAAAGATGATGGGCTGGAAAGGACTTGTACTAACGGACTCCGGTGGTTTTCAGGTTTTTTCCTTAATACATTCCGGTAAATGGAAAGGTAAAGTCCATAGCAATGGTGCCACATTTAAATCTCCTAAGGAGGGAAATACCTACGAATTAACTCCGGAAAGTACTATAGATATCCAGATGAAGATAGGTTCGGATGTAATGGTCACTCTAGATGATTGCAGAGATTCTGTAATAACAAGAAAAGAAGCAGAGATCTCTGTAGAGAGAACGATAGAATGGGCAAAGAGAGGAAAGGAACATTTTGAAAAAAAATACGGAGGAAGAAGAAAAACCGGGAAGTTGCTAACCTCTGTTGTCCAAGGTGCCAAATATCTGGATCTGAGAGAAAAATGTGCGAAAGAGTTAGTCAAAGTAGGTTTTGATGGTTACAACTTCGGGGGCTATGTTGTGGATAATAACGGAGATCTAGTTTTAGACGAGATGAAGACGGTTATAGAAAATGTTCCTAAAGATACCATCAGATATACGATGGGAGTTGGAAAGCCGGAAGATATAATTGCAGCAAATAAGTTGGGATACAACCTTTTTGACACAGTCTTAGTTACTAGAAATGCAAGACACGGGACACTGTATACTTCCGAAGGTGTTGTTAAAATAGACAATAGTAGTATGGCTCTTGATAAGGGTCCTGTTGATCCGAACTGTAGTTGTGAATGTTGCACCAATTATACTAGAGCGTACCTTCATCACATGTTTAAAGCTGGAGAAGCTACTGCTCAGACTTTAGCTACAATACACAATCTCACTTATTACCAATCCCTTATAAAAGAATTAAACTCCTCTGTTATTGAGGAATAATATTAAAAATGATATTATTGTAAAAGTCTTTAA
>DHFX01000031.1:30425-55652 GCA_002402455.1 Candidatus Dojkabacteria bacterium UBA4813 | reverse complement strand
TTGTTGATTTAAATGACAAAGGAGAGATTGTTGTAAATCCTAAGACTTTCCAAACAAGTGTAAAGGGAATCTTTGCTGCAGGGGATGTTGTGGATTTTAAAGAGAAGCAAATTGTTATTGCAACGGGACAAGGTTGCTTAGCAGCACTCTATGCTTACAGATACATATCAGNNAGGATTGTTTTGTACTATTTTGAGGTAAAAGCATGGCATACATAGAAGTAAAGGATTTGAAAAGAAAATATATAATGAGTAAAGATGTTTCCGTAGATGCATTAAGGGGAATTTCCTTTAATATAGATAAGGGAGAGTTTCTCTCTGTTGTAGGAAGTTCCGGTTCCGGTAAGTCTACTCTTCTTAATATATTAGGAGGTTTGGATTGGGAATATACAGGGGATGTAATTGTGGACGGGAAAAATATCAAGGAATATGACCACAACTTTTACAGAAGATATGTGGTTGGAACAATATTCCAGCAGTTTCATCTAATCCCCTCTCTTAATGTGGAGGAAAATATATTGCTCCCTTACAGATTTTCCAAAAGAAGGGGTGAGAATGTAAATGAAAGATTGGAATATATCCTGAGAATGGTAGGACTGGAAGACAGAAGGAAGCATCTTCCTAAGGAATTGTCAGGAGGACAAGCGCAAAGAGTTGCAATTGGTAGAGCTTTAATAGATTCTCCTAAGATAGTTCTTGCAGATGAACCGACTGGGAATCTGGATAGTAAAACAGGAGAATCAATAATCACCCTTTTAGAAAAGCTTAACAAGGAGGAAGAAGTCACAATTATATTGGTAACACATGATCAGAAAGTAGCGAAGAAAACGGAGAGAATTATTACTTTAGTAGATGGTAAGAATGTTTAAATACGCAATAGATCTGGTAACAAGAAGAAAGTTGAGGACTATGCTTACAAGTTTAGGTATTACTATTGCCGTAATGCTTATGACCTTTATTCTTTTCGGAATGACAGATTTACAAAGAGCAATACTTACTCAATTTAGTTCTGTTTTTAAACCTACAGACCTTTATGTCTCTGCTCAGGAGGTAATGGGTCTCGGTGCGTCTCAATCTGCACCTACAAAAGATACTCAAGAGCAGAAAGAAGAGATAATAATTAATGACGAAATAAAAACGGAGATAGAAAAAATAGATGGAGTGGTGGATGTACATCCTATGTTTGTACTAACAGGATTTGAAGTTTATCTTGAGGGTGATGACGTTGCTTATCCAAGTCCTTTGATTCAGGCCACAGATATTCCTGGGGATGATGAGATGTTTGGCTCTTTTATTGGGGATGAAGTTGTTCTTGAGGATACGGGGATATTTGTAAGTAATTTTGTTCCTTCTTATTTTGAAATATCCAGTGAGGAGATTTTAGGAAAGAAGATTATACTCAAAAGATCTCCGACCAATTCCTTTGTTTCTGTTTCTAATAGGAATGGGATAGATAAGGAATATGAGTTCATAGTGCAAGGTGTTGTGGATACTTCCGGAGAGTCTTTCTGGATAAATACCTCTAGAGCTTTAGATATTCTTTCTCAAACGGGAGGGTTTGAGAATAGAGATGAATATATTGAACTAGTTGGTTACTCTCAGTTACTTGTAAGTACACAGGAAGATAAAACTTCAGAGGTTGAAGAGTATATGACAAAGGAATTGGGTGTTAATGTCATTTCTACAAAAACAATAGTAGATTTTGTATCTACACTTACTAGTGGGTTAACAATAGCCCTTATTGTATTTGGTTCTATATCTGCATTAGTGGCCTCAATAGGAATAATAAACACCATGGTAATGAGTATCTACGAGCAGACTAAGGAGATAGGTATTATTAAGGCTATAGGTGCTTCTAATAGACAGGTCTTGGTAATATTCTTGATTCAAGCAGGACTAATTGGATTTATTGGAGGAGTAGTGGGATTAGCTGTGTCCTTCGGTTTGATGCAATTGGCAGATCCATTCTTAGTAGATTTACTTCAGGAACAAGGTTTTACGGCTATAGAAAAATTTTTCCACTTTCAATCTGTCAATGCAATATACATAACCCTTGGCAGTATTCTTGTCGGAATTTTAGCCGGTATATATCCTTCCATGAAAGCTGCAAGGTTGGATCCGGTTAAAGCCCTACGTTACGAATAATCTTACTTAAAATCTCTTGACATCAAATCTTAGCAAGGATAGATTATATGTATCTATCTAACTTAATCTTTTTTTAATATGAAAAAGAGAGTTTTACTTTTAGTGGGAATATTTTTCTTCCTCTCACCGTTTTTTGTTCTAGCTCAAGTGGGGAATGATGACGCAGGTTCCCCCGATGCGAAGCCTGTTATACAACCGGGTTCTGATAGTACAGACCAGGGGAATGCCGGAGAAAGCCAAAAATGTATTGATGTTACAAAGAAAGTTTCTTCTGTAACTTCAAGATATGATGCAAGTAAGGAGAGATACATGAATGCATTTGAAAATATTTATCAGAATATTGATGAATTAGCTTTGAAATTAAAGAATAGTGGCTACGATACTACAGAGTTGGAGCAACATCTTGCTCAGTATAATGTAATGATTCAGAATGCCAACCGGTATTATAACGAATTCAGAACAGGTTTAGAGAACTCTAAACAGGGGGTATGTGGTAATAGTGATGTAGATGCTACACAGCAATTTAATTCAGCAAGGGCTCAGTTGATGAGTTGTAAAAACGAGATGCTAGCATTGAGAACTTACGCCCAGGAAACTCTTAGGGAGGATATTTTGAATTTAAGAGAGGAAATCGCTGAATAAATTATTAAATACTAATTAAAATGGAAGATTTTAAAAAACAAGTGAACGAAGGGGCAGAAGATATTTCTAAGAAAACTAAAAAACCAATCCTTTTAATGATTCTAGGTATTCTTTTAGTAGGGGGGATTGTAGCTGTTTATCTCTTTGCTATAAGAGAGGACAATCTTCGTTCGTATGTTGACGAAGTAATTATTTCCAATGATACCTATTTAACTGAAACAGAGGATATTGACGAAGAGGTGACTGACCTGCCGGATGATTTTTTGGACTCAGAACCGGTTTCCACAGAGGAGGTAGATACTTCAGTTGACGAATTAGATGTTTTGTTGGAAGAGCTGGATAGTTTGGATACCGATTTTAATCTTGATGCCACAGATATAGGTCTGTAATCTTGGGGTATTCTCGAAGTTAAAATTTCTAAAAAGAGGTTATCTTTTTAAAGCACTTCATGTTTCTTAGGGATATTATCAGGAAAAATATCGTTGCAAGGATAATATATAAATTGTACGCCTCTAGAAAATCTAGTAAGAAATGTGGTAGTACAGAGGAAAATACCCCCATTAAAATACCAGCAGAGCATAAATAACCGGAAGTTCCACATACTTGAAGTGCCATTATTCCTAAACCACTAGCAATTAAGCTAATAACAGAGTTAGTTGTGGTTTTAGCTACTTTTATTCTCTCTTTAATATTTCTAATGATGCAGGTCATATTGAGAGAGAAGACTAACATAAAGATAATTACTATTAAATTCCACCAAAAACCTACTAAGTGTTTAGGTACTAAGAAGTAGCTTAATATTAAGGATAGTAAAAACACAAGCTTACAGTAGTTGCTTTCTAGGACTTTTATTATTACAAAATTCTTTTTTGAGTCGTCTTTGGGCATATTTGGTATTGTTAGTTCTGAAATCTTTATGTGTAATTATTGCATATTACCTATTTTTTGAATACACTCCTATTATTTGAGAAAATTCTATTATATGTCCCTCCATCTTTTCTAAGAGTTGTTCTTTAGTAGCACCTTCTTTGAGGTCAATTTCAGTGTCTAGGGCATACGCTTTAAAGAAATACCTATGTGTACCAGATGGGGGACATGGTCCGCCATATTCTAATTTGTTAAAGTCGTTAATACCGTATGTTGCATTTTTAGGAGGTTTACCTTCTTGAATACTTGTATTGTCAATTGGTATATTCCAGATTAACCAGTGTACCCAAGTTTTAGTGGGTGCGTCAGGATCATCTAGTATTAATGCCAAGGTTTTTGCATTTTGAGGAATATCTGTAATTTCTAATGGGGGATTTATATCCTCTCCATCACAAGTGTATTTCGATGGAATATATTCTCCATCTTTAAATGCTAAACTTTTAATTTGCATAGCTAATAGTAACATTTATTAAGATTTCTGCCAAACCAATACCATCCTTGGTTATTAACGGAAACGATTTTTATGGAGAATAAAGACGAATTAAAATAATTAGTAGAAATAGGATATATAGACTCTAGGAACTCTCTGTGAAATACTACAGAGAATATCATATATTGATCTGTCTGCTAATTTACTGACTTCCCAGAGGTCTATATTATTCTTTCCATCATTGCCCCAAAGTAAAACATCATCTCCATTGTATGCTTCACCTTTAGACCCGATATCCACCATGCATTGATCCATACAGATCCTCCCTGCAAGAGGATACTCTTTGTCTCTTATAATTACCTTTCCCTTATTAGACAGGGATCTGG
Source organism: Candidatus Dojkabacteria bacterium UBA4813 (assembly GCA_002402455.1). Taxonomy (GTDB): domain Bacteria; phylum Patescibacteriota; class Dojkabacteria; order SC72; family SC72; genus UBA2177. The sequence continues at coordinate 51,123 of DHFX01000031.1, read as the reverse complement.
CATATCCGTCGGCATAACCCACAGGTAGTGTTACTATTCTTGTCCTTTCTTTTGTAATATATTTTGCATCATATCCAACAGTAGATCCCTTCTCTAGTACTTTAAAGTAAGAAACTTTTGTTTTAAATGTCATAATTGGTTTTAATTTCTCTTGAAATTCTGAAATTGGTGAATAACCGTATAGAGAAAGACCACTCCTAACCATATCAAAATATGCATCCTTTATTTGATTTGCTACACCTCCGGAGTTAGAGAGGTGAATGATAAGTTTGTCCTTATCTACATAACTGTCTAAGACCTTCAATGCCCTGTTAAATCTTTCAAGTTGTATTCTGGTTAGTTTTAAATCTGAAGAGGAACTAACGAAATGTGAGAATATCCCCTCGATGTTAATATTAGGAAGTTGAAAAGCGGCTTTGAAAAACGGTCTAACCCTATCCCACTGTACACCGATTCTTCCCATGCCAGTATCTACTTTAAGATGTACTTTGGCAACTTTATTTAACTTTTTTGCTCTAGTAGATATAGTCTTAAGTTTTTCAATGGAGGATCCCGTGATAGTAATATCGTTTTCTAAAAACATATCTATTTGCTCGTTATCTAAGCCACCAAGAACCAATATGGGGGTTTTAATTCTTGCTTTTCTTAAAACGAGAGCCTCTTCGATAAATGCAACGCCAAGATAGTCAACACCTTCTTTTTCGAAATGTTTTGAAATTTCTACTAGACCATGTCCATATGCATTGGCTTTCACAACTGCCATAATTTTTCTACTCCCTATTTCGTTTTTTATTACGTTAAGATTGTAAGAAAGTTTCTTAAGATTAATCTCAACTTTTGTTGGACGAAGAGTATCTGCCATAGATAGGATAAGTATAACAGGTATTATATTGACCTGGGTATTACAGCTAATAGTGCTATATTAAAATATATATTTCCAATGAGTTTCTTGTGCCATTTTAATATTCTCTCCCCTGTCTTTTGAGCTTTCTTAATATTTTTCTTAGATGCTTTTTCTGTTGCCATACGGATTTAAATTTTGGAATTTAATTAGTAATCTAATATCTAATAATGTCTTAGTTAATTAAAAGTGAAAATTCAAAGAGCCAGTGGTGTGTAGAAAGGGGAGAAGGATGGTGATTATAAAGAGTTAATGAGTCATGTTTATTGGACAGTATATTCCCTCTCTGCTGTAAAAGTATCTACTATCTCATTGTAATTAACAACTTCGGCTTCTAAAACAACTCTTAATTTCCCAGCCCTATCTATGAAAGTTGAGGTAAAACCACAAATTTCTGGATTTTCCTTTGAAAGACCGGATCTGTTCTCCATTTCTTTATACAAAACCTCTTCGTTGTTTTCATTTAAATAGAACTTCCAGTGACAATTAACGGAAAATGAAACATCATTCTCTATCCCATCTAATTTTGCTTTCCAAAATCTTGCTTGGCTAGGTATAAAAGTTTCTTCTTCAGGGCTAATTATACTCATCATAATAGCTCCCTTTAGTGTGGTTTCTCCTTCTAGTTGTTCAATTACCTCTTCTGGAGTTAGAGTACTATCTTCGTTATTTTCATTTTCTACAGTATTACTATTTTGGTCGTTTACTGTTTCTGAAGTGTCTTTTTTAATAAATAGGGCATAAATCCCATATCCTAGTAGTAAAAGTAATAGTAAGAGGAGAAGTAATTTCCTGAGTTTTTTGTTATCCATAGTTAATTGAATTATATATTAAATAAAAAACTATTCAAATAACTAACTGAAAAGGGGAAGAAGAATGCTTTTTAAAAACTTTAATATATTAGATAGATTGTTTTCCTAAAATTAAGAAGTAACTAATCTCCTCCAAATCTTCTGTTTCTTTTTTCAAATTCTGCTATTGTCTTATCTAGTTCCTTTTCATCAAAATCAGGCCAATAACAACGTGGGAAATAAAGCTCACTATATACCGATGTCCATGTAAGAAACCCGGAGAGTCTTTGTTCGCCAGATGTTCGTATAACTAAATCAGGATCCGGTTGTCCTTTAAACCAGATATGGTTGCTTATTAGCTCTTCTGACACCTCTTCCGGTTTTGTACCTTCCATAATAATATCTTTAACTGCTTCTATTATTTCTAATCTTCCACCGTAATTAAAACAGATATTTAGTACTATTTTCTTGTTGTTTTTTGTTTTTTCTTCAATCTTTTCTATGTTTTTCTTTATTGTGGGGGATATTTTGTCTCTGCTTCCAATAATATTAACTTTTATACCAAGGTTATTAAGTTCTTCAATGTCGTCACTAAAAGCCTTGTTTAATAAGATCATTAGATATTTAACTTCTTCTTTGCTTCGATTCCAATTCTCTGTAGAAAAGGCATAGACAGTTAGTATTTCTATGTCTCTTTTAATACACCATCTGCATACATCTTTAATTCTTTCATATCCTGCTCCATGTCCCTTAAATACAGGGAGTCCTTTTTCCTTTGCCCATCTTCTATTTCCATCTAATATTATTGCAAGGTGTTTTAGTTTAGACATATTTGTTTAATTAAAAGTTATTAGGATATTATAATTGTACATGATGACAGAGAATTTGGAAGGTTGAATGGGCGTTTTGGAGATTGAGATGATTTTAGCTCTTTAAGGAGTCTTTAGGACTGTTGGGTTTAATTAGAAAATCTTAATTAATATATCCCTAGTACAAAAAATCACTTAGAAGGAGAGAAATGGGGGAGAGATTATTTTAAATATGACAATGAATACAATTCTAGAGAAGAGGGAACGAATAAACATCTTCTGTATACAGGTATGTTAAATAATTATCGAGTTAATTTACAACTCTTCCTATTATCTATCACTCTTACATTATAATAGTATTGTCGTGTTCCTCTCAATCTCAGGGTTTTCGTAAATTTAATATTACTCGTTTTTAATTGCTTCGACAGGACTAATCTTAGAAGCACTCATTGAAGGTATTATAGATACGATAAGGGAGATTATGAAGAGGAGAATTGAGTAAATGAGGATAGAGGTCCAATTAATGTTTGTAAAAATATTTTCTTCTACAGTATTAACTACATTGAAGGTTTGAGATACGGTTTCGTTTATAAAGGAATCAAACCAAGAGGATACAAAAGTGGATGAGAGGAAGTTTAATCCTATTCCCAATATCAAACCGGATAGATAACCAATAAAGACATAGAGAATCGATTGAGATATGAACATGGTAAGGATATCTTTTTTTCTCATTCCTATTGCTCTAAATATCCCTATCTCTCTTGTACTTTCTGATACCAATTTCCCCATTGTTAATATCACGATAGAGGCAACAAGTACAATGAAGCTGATTAGAAAGGCATTGGATACTGTTTCTAAAGTATTTTCAAGATTCTCAAACACATCCAGATCTCCTAGATCTTGATATGCATAGCCTGCCTTATTTAATGCTTTTATTACCTGACTTCTGTATGTAATGCTACTTAATACTACATTTATACCATTTGCGTACTTGGTAGCAGTGGAATATATATTAGGATTATCTAGAGTTCCAACCACACTATTATCGTCACTATTAATATCTATGACTAGTCCTGGAATTGTAATTGCTGAGAATGATATGTCTGAAGCAGAAACATTTCTCCCTTCTTCTGGGATCACTCCTGATTGTCCCATTCTCTCTTCGAATCTCCCACCGATTTGAGATATTACTCCTCCAAACCCACTTGGACTTAACTCATCCCCATTGTAGGTTATTCCCATAAAGTCGCTATTTAAAACGTTAGTAGGTATTTCATCAACAACCCTAGCATTAATTTCGTTACTTATATATCTGTTCATTAATACATTGGCGAAAGATTCTGGGATGTAGTTTGTAGTTGAGCTTTCACTCTCGTCTATACCAACAATGACAAAGGTATATGTGATTGGAGTGGATATTTTGTCGTAATCCCAATACTTAGTAATAGCGGATTTTCTTTCCTCTATCTTGGCATTGTATTCTTCATCTGTTAATTTTGTAATAGTAATCGTTCTAGTCACTCTATCCATACTAGTTGTGTAGCTCTTAATACTATCCAAACCACCGAAGGATATTGCAAAGGTTCTTCCTACCAAGTTGTCTTTTGTATATTCAATGGCTTCTGTCTTTTCAATTGTTGCTCTCCCTCTCTGTCCATTTTGGGAGGGAACTTCTGCCTGAGGATTTGCCATATTAATAATTACAGTATTTCCCTGAGACCAATCCTCATATGTATATGTGAAAGAGTTTGCACTTAGAATTATTGGAATTGGATTGTCTTTTGTATATGTAAAATCTTCGGTTGTATATAGTGAGGCAGTCTCCTCATCTAGTGTAGAGAGGTTTTTTAAAGATACGGTTTTTTCAGGAAATAGATCGGATGTCGAAATATTTTGAATAGGGATTACTTTCTGAAGTGAAGCACTCTTGACCCCTTCTATGCTTTCGATATTTGCAATATCTACAGATGAAAATTTGCTTTGTTCAAAACTAGATTCTCCCTTAAACATTGTAGTGGGATCAAAACTTTCTTCTTCTGTCTGAACAGTAAGAAGAGTATATTGATTAGAAATTGTATCAAAGACGCTACTGCTTAATGCCTCTTTAATATTTTGTACTTGACTAGATATTATTATACTAAGAGTAATTAGTACTGTTACCGGAATTATTAAAAATAGTGCCTTTTTAGGATTTACTTTTAGTTTTTTGATGTTTAGATTTAAGATGTTTGATATTTTCATGCTTATTTGTTATCTAAATTAGAATCTTTTTTAGCAATACCATTTTCTAGTCTAATTATCCTAGAAAATCTTTTTGCAATATTCTCGTCGTGAGTAATCATTACAACACTCATTCCCTTTTCTCTTGAGAGTGATTCAAGGATATCTATTATTAACTCTGAATTCTTTTTATCTAGTTTCCCAGTTGGTTCGTCTGCAAATATTATCTTGGGATTATTTGCTAGTGCCCTTGCGACAGCAATTCTTTGCTGTTCCCCACCTGAAAGTTGTGATGGTAGATGATTTGCTCTGTTAATCATGTTCATCTGTTCAAGAAGTTCTTTTGCCTTTTCTTCGGCTTCTTCTTTGGGTGTTCCTAGTATCAACATAGGGACTAGAATGTTCTCCTTCGCTGTTAAGAAAGATTGCAGATTAATCATTTGGAAAATAAACCCCATTGTTTTATTTCTAAAATCGGAAATTTCTTGATCAGATAACTTCTTAATACTTTGACCATTTATTATTACATCTCCTTCGGTCATAGAGTCCAGCCCCCCTGCCAATTGAAGTAATGTAGTTTTCCCGGATCCAGAGGGTCCGAGGATTGCAAGATCATGTCCTTCTTGTAATTTGAAAGATATGTTGTCGAGTGCGGTTACTTGGATATCTCCATCTCTGTACTTCTTAGTAAGGTTTTTTACTTCCAGAATATTTTTCATACAAAGTAATATAAATTTAAGTATAAAGAAGATATCGAATTAAAAGTGAAGTGTACGTGAACTTATTTAATTTGGCATCTTTTCTCTTCAGTTATGGGTATGAGGTTTTTCTTGTTATCAATCTTTTGTCGGAGGGTTTCGATTGGTATACTAATTTCCTAATTTAAGGGTTTTGAGATGTAGCCATCTGTTCCGATTTCAAATCCTTCTATTTTATTATATGTTTAAGCTACTGCTGGGATCATTCTTGTTAGAATTGAAAATATAACAAAGTTTTTTCTTTATCTGCATCTTCCTTTCCTTTTAGTAGCTCCTGAATCTTTTCTTTCATTTGAAGATGAAAGTAAAATGAATTACTTCTGTTTGCTAAAAACCATTTAAGAAAATCTGTATTATCTAAAACCGGAATCATACCATCTGAGAATAATAAAACATGATCTTTCTTTTTTAGTTCTATGGAGTAAGACTGTATAAAGTATTCAGCATCTTTTTCTCCTGTAAAACATCCCCAACCCACAAGGTTTTTATCCTTATCATAAGCCCTGTTATTGTTTCTTAAATAATTACACCAACAAGGTTCCCATTCGTTACTTTTTCGAATTTTCCCGTTTAATTCCTTAGGGACATATTCTTTCAATTTATCTTCTTTTGATAGAAAGTCTATATACTTACCAGCTTTCATTATTTGGTATTTCCAACTTGCTTGATTTTTAAGTTGTTTGCCTCTGAGTACATTTAAATAACAGTCTTCAAGTCCTCCGTAAAACAACTTGTTGTCTTTAATAATTATTCCAATTCCAACAGTTTCTGCTAAGTCGTAATTCACTTTGTCATTAAATTTCTTACCTAGTTGTCTATTTAGTTCTCCTATTTCTTTGTTACATTGAATTAATACCTCTTTAAAGGATTCTTCATTGGGTTTTGGGTTTTTAAGAAACTCTTCTCCGTATTTTACAAAACTTCTACAAAATGTATCTGCTGCTTCATATCCATGATCATCAAAAGGATACTCTTTTGTATCTCTTATTAAACACCTCAGTGGGGAGTCTGCTACAACAAAGATATTATTAGACGGATTAATTCTCCAGGCATCACCTGTTTTTGTAAAAGAGGCTTTACCGGAAGCATTCTCGTGGTAAGCAAATATTTTCATACAGGTCATTATATCATAGTGAGAACAATAGGAGAAATAAGTTTTATATAGTATAATCCCCAGCACTATGTCGTTATATCTTGATGTATTCGTAATATTACTTAGCTTAGTTTTGCTTATTCTGGGATCAGAATGGTTGGTCCAAGGGGCAGTTACCATTGCTAAGTATAAGAAAGTTAGTGATTTAATTATCGCCTCAACAATTATTGCTTTTGGTATCGGACTACCTACCATAGCTGTTAATGTCGCACTTATCCTTCTTAATTCCAATGGTAGTGATGTAGTAGTTGGGAATGGATTAGGTACCAATCTTGTGAATATCGGTTTAGGTTTAGGTGTCCCTGCACTTTTAGTTCCTTTGTATACGAAGTATCAGGTATTTGAAAAAGAAATTCCAATATTTTTAGTTATGTCCGGACTTTTAACAAGTTTTGTTTTAGATGGTATTTTAAGTGAGGGGGAGGGGTTAGTAATATTTGCTCTGTATATATTAACTTTAATAATCATATACCAATATTCTCTAAGAGAGAAAGTTCAAAAAGAAGATTATTCACAAATAGATCTTGATACAAGTACTGTATCTAAAACCCCAACAAAAGATGTAAATCTTAGGAAGGGAGCTATTCTTGTTATCATTGGGATGACTCTCTTAGCAGGGTCTAGTCTATTATTAGCTTTAAGAATCCCTGTATTTAGTAAAGATTTCGGTATAAGTGAATATGTAGTAGGTCTAACAATTATTGGTATAGGGACTTCCATTCCCATGATCATCACTTCCATTAAATCTGCTATTAAGGGTTACACGGATATCATATTGGGCAATGTTTTTGGTGGTACTATCGCAAATATTGGCTTAGGGATAGGGATTCCTGCAATGATTTCTCCACTGTATTTCAGTACAGAGTCATTAAAAGATATTGAAATTTTTAATGTTTTGGTTGTTATTGTTATATTTGCTATTTTAATTAAGATAAAACTTTTTGGAGATAATAAAATTCTCAGTAGAGTTTCTGGGGGAATAATAGTTATTTATTATCTTGTTTATCTTTTTTTTAAGATTGTTTCTTAATATTTTGAAAATTATTCTCATCGGTGTTTACTTAGAGTAAATGTCTTTATAGGAATTTATGTCAAATTGTACAATATTACTAGACAAATTCCCGCTAAATTGTATAATGGGAGTATGATAAACAGAAAAATTGAGACAAAAATCGATAAATATTTAAAAAATGATGATAAAAAAATCCTTTTTATTTGGGGACCAAGAAGATCTGGTAAAACAACCATATTAAAGAGGCTATCTGACAAATATGGTGTTAGAATATTTAACTTTGATTTCATTGAAGATAGAAGCCTTTTTCAACCCTCAAGAGAAGCTTTGGAAAAGATTGTAGAGACAACGAAAATTATCTTAATAGACGAAGTACAAAACTCCCCGGAATCAACACCAGCACTTAAACTTCTACATGATGAATATGATGTAAAGATTATTGCAACCGGAAGTAGTGAACTGAGGCAGACTACCAACGATTTCGATACTTTAGCAGGAAGATTTATAGAATACTATTGTTTACCATTATCTTTTGATGAAGTAATCGATTATCTAAACCCTAATCCGTTAGATTTCCCAAGATATGTTAATACTGAACTACAGAAACAATTAGTGTATGGCTCGTATCCGGAAGTATATCTAAGTGAAACAGATGAGGATTCTAAACAAGATCTTCTTAGTAATATTCTTAATACATACGTACTCAAAGATGTTGTCAGTATATATAACCTAAAGGATTTGAAATTAGCTAAAGAGATATTAACCAAGGTATCTTTACAATTAGGGAGTGAGGTGTCTTTAAGAGAAATAGCAACGTCCCTACAGGCAAATGTTACAACAGTATCTAACTATATTGAAATATTTGTGAAAAACTATATTCTAATATCTCTCCCTAGTTTTAAAACTAATGCCAGAAGAGCCGTATCGGAAAATAAAAAATATTATTTCTACGATTTAGGTATTAGAAATGCTTTAATTAAAGATTTCAGAGAATTAGAATTAAGACAGGATAAAGGAGCTGTGTTTGAAAATTACATCATCAGCGAGATAGAAAAAATTAAAAAGTATGTTGATTATAACTTCTCAACATACTTTTATAGAGAGTATCATGGTAAAGAGGTTGATTTGGTAATAGGAGACTTTAAGAAAAGATATAAGGTGTTTGAAATAAAACTTCAGAAAGATGTAGAAGAGGTTGATAAGGTTTTTCCATTAGAACATGAATTGAATGTTATTAACACTAAAAATTATTTTGAGAAATTGAAGAGTTTATTGTAAATGATCTAAAAATTAGAAAAAATCAAAGATCTGTATGTATGATCGAATTTACCTACAAGCTAAAATTTTTAAGGGGAACATTGAAATTCGTTTCCCAAGAGCTTAAAGAGAAGTATCCGGATATAGAAATAATTGAAGAGAATGAGTTCGAGACAGTTTTTAGGAGTGAGGAGGAGAGTGTAGAGAAATTTAGAAACCTATATTCACCAACACATATAGAGGATAGTCATGGTAGGGTTATTAATCTTTCAAGAAGAGAATGGAGAAAAGGATTTGTTCCGGCAGGTATTAATCCCTCACTGGCATATATACTTTGTATGGTAGCCAAACTTAAGAAAGAAGACATTTTGTTAGATCCTTTCTGTGGTTCTTCTGTTATACCCATTACCGCATTGAAGTACTTTAATATTAAAAGAGTGATATGTTCAGATATTAGTAGTAAGGCTATATCTGCCAGTAAGGAAAATTTTAAGGTAGTGGGAATTGAGGAGAGTAGGTACAAACTATTCAGGAGTGATATTAAAAATATTAAGATATCTAAAAGGAATATAGATAAGATTGTTAGTAATTTGCCATATGGTATTAGAGTAGGAGATCATAGTGGTAATGTTGAGGTATACAAATCCTTAGAGCTATTAGCTAAAAAATTACTTAGAAAGAAGGGATTATTAGTATTATTAACTCAGGAGAAAAAATTAATTAGGGAAGTATTTAGAAGAGAAGAATGGAATGTAAAAAGTTTAGCTAGGGTTAATGAAGGGGGATTATTTCCGGAGATTTTTGTGATTAGAAAGAAATAAGATATAAGGCTTTTATCTTTAGCTGGATTCCTATTTAGTATACTTTAATTCCTTCTGAAAGAATTACCTCCTAGTATTAGCTAGGGGTGTGTTATTGTTGATCATTTCTCTTATATCCTTTGCAATTTGATGTGTAAACTTGTGACCAGGCATATTAATATTTAGATCTCCTTGGATTCTGTATCCTACAAGTATAAGATCTCCAAGTGTATCAAGAAGCTTGTGTACAGCAGGTTCATCTTCTCTTTTAAGAGGTGTTAGGAACTCTTCTTTGGTAAATGTAATTATTGGGGATTCTCTCGGATCTTCCGGTAGAGCCTTGTATACTGTTCTAATACCATTCCACTTTTCAAGATCGTTCATGTCAAGAGGGGATCTTAAGAAAGTTCTCGCCCATGATACATCGTCTATAAAGCTGTCTCCATCTTTAAAACTAACAATATGTGTGCCAATTGGATCTGGAAATGGTGCGTTAACAGTAAGCTTAAAAGAATCCTTTAATGGTTTTAACACAGCATTTCTTCCTTTAAATTCGGGTTGCTTGAAGTGAATAGGTTCTGCTACTTCTACTACCTTTCTGTATTCTTCTTGTTCTACTATACCGGCATCTAAAAGAGCTTTTGCGAATGGCTCAGCAGACCCATCTTGTGCCGGAACTACATTTCCACTCATCCTTATCTCTAGGTTATCTATTCCTAATCCATATATAGCTGCTGAAAGATGCTCTATCATCATTACACTTTCACCGTCTTTCGCTAAGGAGGTTGTATGTAGCTGCGTACTATTTAAATAATCTGCAATAGTGGGTATTATTTTCCCATTAATATTAAAATATATCCCGGAGTTTACACTTGCAGGTAGTATTTCCATGGATATGGTTTCGGTAGAAAAAAGAGACTGTCCTTCAAAAGGAAATTGTTTGGAGATTGTTCTTTGCTTTTGATTACTTGTTGTTAGATTCAACTGCATATATTTGAGTTTATAATGTAACATAACTACGCCCACATTCATTGTAACATAGTCTATGTGGGTAACTTCAGATTTTTTAGAAAAAGTTTCTTAGGGAAGAATTTGGGGAAAGGTATATTTGAAGCGGTAAAGGGCGTTAAAAATACCAAATGGGATACGCTTAAAACAGAGGGGACTGGTTTCTAATAATTCTTTCTAATCTGTTCGATTAATTCCTTTGCTCTGTTGTAGTTAATCTTAAGTGTTTTTGAGATCTCAACAGCATTAACAGTATGATCTTTCTTGTAGAGTTTTAAAGCATCTTTGTACAGATCCTCTCTCTTATCCTCTTCTTCTACCACCTTTGCTAAAAGTTGTACTGCTTTATAGTAACTTAAATTCAATTTCTTAACTAACAGACGAGGATATACTTTTTTATGCTTTTTAATTAATCTTAAAGTTTCTTTATATAAATTATTATCCTTACTAATTGGTGGATAAAACTTGTTTGTTGTTTGGCTAAAAGTATTTAGAACTTCTTTTTGCTCTTCGTATGTAATAAGGGGTGTCTGTACTCTAATGCTTTCCTTTTCATCTTTATATATCATATCTCCATTTCCTTCTAACGTCTCAGAACCCTTTTCGCCCAAAAAGTTTAAGGATTCTTCCTCTGTAGCCATTGCTCCGGCTAACCTTGTATTTATTATATTCTTTATCTTAGGTGTGAAGACTTTAGATGTAGATCTAGAAGATGAAAGTAGCATATGTACTCCAACTTGTGCTCCTTGCTTTGCTATTTGATATATTACTTCCTCGGCTCCTTCTTTATTTAGCATAATATCAGAGACCTCATCAATAATTATCACGACCTTGGGTTCTTTAATTTTGTTTTTCTTTCTTCTTACAATCTCTTTTAAACAGGATTTTAGGGTAATTAGTGCTTCATCTAGATCTCCTGCGAGAGGGTAAAGTAAGTGGGGGAGTTTTATATAATCAAAATGAGTTAATTTAGGATCTATTATGACCAGTTTAAGCTCTTTCGGGTTGTACATTTTAGCTAGAGAGTAGATCACATTATCAAGGAAATTTGATTTACCCACACCGGTTGCTCCGGAGATTAGAATGTTCTTTATATCAGAGAGATCTTTTATCACCCAGATACCGTCTGTGTCTTTGCCAAAGTTAATTGGTAAAGAGAACTTATTTTTGTATTTCTCTGTTTCCTTCTGAGACTCTTTCCAGTAGATATATTGCTGAGGCATATATATCTTAATAAAAGTTATTATTAGATAATATATTTATATTGGAGTAAGAGCAAATTGTAGTTGTGGATATTATAAGGTATTTTCATTTGTGCCGGGATGGATGAGACCCGAACGGAGTTAAGATATTATCAAGTAGTTAAAAGATTCTTTGAGTACAATGTTCGCTCTCTGTTTTCTAAGTTAAACAGGTTACTCTTTTAATGCTTAAATATTTAATGTAAATTAAAACATAAATATTGTTGGATATTTTAGGAAATACTTGCACTAGCTATTCAAATCATGATATTCCGTTTCCATAACATACGCAAAACCATATTCTTTGGAAACAAAAACTATCTTAGGATATAAAAACTATTCTTAGTACTACCCTTTTTCTCTAAATAACCTTTGGAAACGAGACTGTCTAAAAGATTAAAAGCCTGTTGTCTGGATATATTAAGATCCTTTGCAACATCAGAAGAAGTAATCTCTTTGTACTTCTTTATTAATTCCAGAACATCCTTCTCTCTATTTGTAGGACGCATATCAAAGGATATACTCTTTAAACCTTCCTCTACCTTGGCTAATGCAGATTGTAGGGAATATTTAACACCATCTGTAAAGTACTCTAGCCATTCTGTTTTATCTCCACTATCTGCAGAGTGTAGAAAGTCGGAATACTGAATCCTATCTATATCATAGTAATCATCCAGTATAAAGTATTTATTTATCTTGTACCCTAACTTATCTAATAGAAGTGTAGTAGTTAGTCTACAAACCCTACCATTTCCATCTACAAAGGGATGGATATATACAAACTCATGATGATATATCCCTGCTTTAAGTATAGGTAATTCTTCAGAAGTATTTGTCCATTCTATTAATTCCCTAAGAAGCTTTTCTATCTCCCTTTTAGTGTGTTTGGGTGGCTCATGCTTGATAACAATGTCTCCACCTTGAGAAGGGTTGCCTACAACAACCTTTCTATTTCTAATTTCTCCGCCTATTTGATCTTCAACTCCTTTTAGAAGTTGTTTGTGGATTTTAAGCATAGTGTCTATATTTAAAGTGTCATATTCTTTCCCTATCTGTTTAAGGATATCAAAATAGTTTTTTACTTCTTTTTCATTTCTATTTGCAGGTACTCTACCACCTAGTATTAAGTTGGTAACTTCTTCTTGAGAAAGTGGGTTACCTTCAATGCTGTTTGAAGAAAAGGAAGATTTAACAAGATTGTGTTTTTCTAGGTTAAGAAGTAATTCTTTTGGAACTATTTGTGATTCTAATTGTCCATAGAGTCTTTCTAGAGAGGAGATATTTTCTAAGAGGTTTTTACTTAGTTTATACTTAGTATTTATCATAATCCATTATATGGATATGTAAAATAATTGTCAAGGTAATTGACAAGGTAATTGACAAGGAGGGGAGTGTGTTGAAAGATAATAAGTTGGTTTTGTTGTAACCAAAGGGATATGGCGGAATATATGGTTTGCAACTAAAAAGGGACAAATAAGACAGTATAAAAAAGAAGAAAAATCTAATTATTCATTTTATTCATTGAAAGTTTTGAAATATTTGCTCGCATGGGACCACCATAAATCAAGGGGTATTTGAATAATACCGTCTTGCTTTCTCATGGCCCATTACAGTCGTCTGGACTAGTAATACGAACAGTTAGTGTAATCTTTTAACGTAATGTCCCATTCAGGTACACAGGTTATTTTATGCCAACAATTGCTGTACATGCGGCTTCAAAAGTTTTGTCAAATTTGACATAGTCAAAGTGATAAAAACTTAATTACCGCGATTTCCATGCGATAGTTAATTATATAATAAACTTTAATTTCAAGACAGGGTTTGATCAGAGGATGAGGTTAATGGCACTTTTTGATAGGAGCTTAATAATTTCAATTTATTTGAGCTTCAGATTTTGAATAATTAAGGATCTTATGGATTGGGATTAAATCTGGCTTCACAACCTTATCTGATTCCATAAGTCTATATATTGAGCTTCCCCCTTCGAACTTGGGGCTCTAAAAAATGGCACTTTTTCAGAGTTTTTCATCCACTAGGCCTTACTTCTGAACACTCCTGTTTTTAGGGGTAAACGAATCAAGTAACAAAGGGATCTTTGGATATAGTGGACAGGTCTAATTGGAACAACTCAAATATGGCGGAATGGACGGGACTCGAACCCGCAACCTTCTCAGTGACAGTGAGATGCTCTAACCAATTGAGCTACCACTCCATCTAGGAAAAAAGTATATCAAAAGGACTACAAAATAACAATAATGGTATGTATAATGTATAGACAACCGAGTAACATTACTACTGCCTACTATCAATGGATATAGAACATAACCAAACAGAGGAAGAAAATAAACTCCAAATACCTTTCATTGAACTTGAAAGAAGCCCTTCTGGAGATATAACATACTTTACCGAATATGATGAGAGATACTTAGACCCAGAACAGAGAAAAAAGGTAGAAGAATTTGGAACTGAAAATAGTGGAAACGTGTCCAGTCTTCACATAAATATTCTGGAGAATGATTCTCAATTCCGAGGGGCTAAAGTCCTCCTTGACAACAAAGGGACTCCACAATTCTTGTTGTTTAGTGAAGAAATAGATTCTGCCGTAAGAAAAGAACAGGATATCTTGGAAAGATCCACAAGAGATTCCCTCACAGGACTGTACAACAGAGAAGGATGGAATACCGAACTTAAAAAACTCTCTGAAAGCATACAGAGAGGGGACTTGAACGGAAAATATGTAACCATTGTTATGTTCGATTTGAACCACCTAAAAGAGATAAACGATACATTGGGACATGCAAATGGCGATAAATTATTAATTGATATGGCAAGGAGTTTAGAAAGATCCTTTAGATTAAATGATATCGTGTCAAGATGGGGAGGAGATGAATTTGCGGCTCTGGCTGTTTCAGATTCCAAACTGTCTGATACTCTAGAGAAAAGACTAAAATTCCTCTCGGATGGGGATCCTCAATACAGTGCAGGTATCCTGAGTGTTAAAGTAGATGCAATACTTGAGGAAATAAACTCTCCCCAAGCTGTGGAGAACCAGTTGCGAACAAAAGAGGTCTTTTCGAACCTTTTAGAAAAAGTAAAAGAAACAGATAAGATTCTTTATCAAGCAAAAGAAATATCAAGACAAAGTAGTAAAAGACCAACAACAATATTATCTCGAGATTATTAGACTATAAATACCTTTCAATAACCTCCATATAACTATCCTTATGCATGGCACCTATTAGTCTATCTACAACCTCACCATTCTTAAACACAAAAACAGCAGGTATACTCATAATCTGATACTCCTGACCTAATGCTCCCTCCTCATCCACATTTACCTTAGCAACCTTAATCTTCCCCTCCATTTCCTTTTCTATCTCTTCTAAAACAGGACCAACCATCAAACATGGTGCACACCAAGGTGCCCAGAAGTCAACTAATGCAACCCCTTCATAATCTTTTATTTGCTCTTTAAAATCCGAGCTTGTTAAATGCAATACTGACATGATATTTTATCTTTAAAACTTAAAAATCCTGAAATATGGGCATTTTACCACATTCCTAGTATAATGGTCATCATTATATCATGAATATAATAAATACCAAAAAAAATAAAAATCTTGCTATTAAAAAAGCCGTTGAAGTACTAAAAAACGGTGGTTTAATTGTATATCCCACTGAAACTTGCTATGGACTAGGAGGAGATGCCACAAACCCGGAAGCATTAAAAAAGATAATGCAATACAAAAAACTAAGAGGATCCAAACCAATATCCATAGCAGTAGCAAATAAAAAAATGGCTCAAGAGTATGTAGATATCAATGAAATGGCAGACAACATATACAGCAATTACCTCCCCGGACCAATAACAGTAATTTCCATGAGCAAAAGGAAATTAGTACCACCTGTAGTATCCATACAAAACTCGGTAGGAGTAAGATACCCCGACTACCCATTCACTCTCGAACTAATACAACAATTCGGCAAACCAATAACAGCCACATCTGCAAATGTTTCTTACAAATCTCCACCATACGATGTAGCACAATTAATAAAAGACTTACCAAAGAAAAGCTTAAAACTAATAGACCTCTTCCTAGATGCAGGGACACTACCCAAAAACCAACCATCTACCGTCTTAGATACTACCCTCAACCAACTCTCTGTACTAAGACAAGGTAGGATAGAATTTGAAGATGCTCTCGTTAAAAACAAGAAAATAGAGGAAGTAAAAACCAAAACCACAGAGGAGACAATCTCTCTAGGAGAAAAATTTGCAAAAGAATACCTAACAGACTCTCAACCGACAGTAGTAGCTCTAAGTGGCGAACTAGGAGCCGGTAAAACCCAATTTGCAAAGGGTGTAGGAAAGGCCTTAGGAGTAGAAGAGGTAGTTAATTCTCCAACATATACCATAATAAATGAATATAACTATATTAAAGATGGTAAGAACAAAGTCCTTGCACATATGGATACATGGAAATTACAGGAAGGGGAATTAGAACACTCCGGTTTAATTCAGCACCTAGAAGAAGGAAATATTGTTTTAATAGAATGGGCAGACAAATTTTACCAAGAAATATCTGCTCTCTGTGACAATATGAACATACCTATATATAAAGTTGTTATTAAATATCTATCTTTAGAGGAAAGGAATATAGAAATATATGGACAGTAAGGAGCCATTAATATTGGCATTTGACACAAGCTGTGATGATACCTCTGTTGCTGTTCTTAAAGGAAGAAAGGTTCTTTCCAGTATTGTTTCTTCCCAAGTAGATATCCATGCAGAGTGGGGAGGAGTAGTCCCGGATATTGCAAGGAGAGAGCATGAGAAGAATCTCCCGATGGTTTATGATGAGGCTGTTAAGAAAGCAAAGGTTAATGTAGAGGATATAGATTATATTGTTGCAACATACGGTCCGGGTCTGGCCATAGATTTAGAAATAGGTCTAAACTTCGCAAAGGATTTGGCTATTAAATATTCCAAACCTTTTATTCCAATTAACCATATGGAAGGACACCTTCTTTCCGGATTACTAGAGAATTCTAAAGGTAAAGCTCTTGCGGAAGATGTAGAGAAGGCAAAAGAGGGAGATGGGTTAGAAAGTCTTTTTCCTGCAATAGGGTTGTTAATATCGGGAAAACACACAGAATTAATATATGTAAAAAAGGTTGGAGATTATCTAAAATTGGGTCAAACCTTAGATGATGCTGTGGGAGAAGCTTTTGATAAAGTAGGTAGAATCTTAAATTTTGGCTACCCCGGTGGACCAACTCTAACGGAATTTGCAAAGAAGGGTGAGGGAGGAAGGATAAAATTCCCAGTCCCAATGAAGGATTCTAATGATTTAAACTTTAGTTATTCCGGTTTAAAAACATCAGCACTTTACAAAACTAGGGAATTAAGGGAGGAAGGAAAGAAAGAGAAGGAATGGGTATATGATTTTTGTAGGGGATTTATGGATGCAATTGTAGAATCTTTAGTTATTAAATTAGAATCTGCAATACAGCAGTATGGGAATGTAAAGAGTGTGTTTGTGGGAGGTGGTGTTTTAAATAGCGAGGAGATTTTAAGAGAGGTTGGTAGAGTAGCGAGGTCCTATGATTTGAATTATGTGTATCCTGCTAAGGAGTACAGAGGAGACAATGGAGCTATGATTGGTTTAGTGGGATATTATAAAGTTCGATCAGGGGATTATTTAGAAGTGGAAGAAGAGATTGAGAAGGTAGATAGGGTACCTAGATTAACACTTTAAGCTCCTAATCTCTGTTCTATATCTAACAGTCTGTTATATTTTACTATTCTCTCTCCCTTACTTGGAGCTCCAAATTTACAAAATTGTGCAGGTGTAGCCATTACTAGATCTGCTATAAAATCATCATTGGTTTCTCCACTCCTGTGAGAGACTATAGCGTTTAGATTATTCTCTACGGTTGTTCTAATTGCGTCTAAAGTTTCAGAGACGGTACCTATCTGATTTAATTTAATCAAGACGGAATTGATACTATTGTTCTCTATTGCTTTACTTATTCTCTTTGTATTCGTTGTTATTAAGTCATCTCCTACAACCATTATTTTCTCTCCAAACTTTTGAGTGTATATACTCCATCCCTCCCAATCATCTTGATGAAGTGGGTCCTCTATTGAACTAATAGGGTAGTTGTTTACCCATTCCTGTTGTAAAGATATGAATTCATCTCTACTTAGAATTTTATTTCCTGTTTTAAGATGGTAAATACCTTTTTCTTCATTAAAGAATTCTGAGGAAGCAAGATCCAAAGCTAGGGTAAAGTGTGTGTTGATTTCAAAGCCAGCCTTATTTATACCATCCAAGATTATTTCTAATGCCTCTTCATTACTTTTTAGCTCTTTTGGAGCATAACCACCTTCTAGGCCTAGACCCACGGAGTACTGTTTAGAATCTAATATTTCATGTATGTGGTGGAATACCTCTGTACTTGCTCTTAAAGCTTCGGAGAATGTTTTAAATGTTTCGATATTTGGTACTAGCATGTATTCTTGTATATCTGTTGCCCAGTTTCCATGTTTAGCTCCTTCCATTACTAATATCTGTGGAGTAGGGAGTTTAAAGTTTTTATTATTATATTGTTTATCCCAATAGGCCATTGCAAGGTATTCGTAGAGTTGCAAACCAAAAGCGTTTGTAACTGCTCTGGCAAAGGCCATGGAACAAGAGAGTATTGTGTTTCCTCCGAGTTTTTCTTTAAATTCTGCTCCGTCTGTATCTATTAGCATTTGGTCAAATTCTTTTTGGCTTGTAAATTCTTTATCTACTAGAAGATCTTTTAGTTTTGTATTAATTATTTCTACTGCTTTTAATACTCCCTTACCATTGTATCTATCAGGATTTTGGTCTCTCATCTCTACAACTTCAGTTTTTCCTGTAGATGTTCCTGAGGGGACTTCTGCTCTTCCTATTTCGCCACTCCATACCTCTATTTCTGTAGATATTGTTGGGTAACCGTTGGAATCTAGTATTTCTCTGGCGTGTATGTTTTTAATTTTCATAATGGTTGTTGTAATGTTATTTGGATATTTATACATTTTGCATCAAAGTGTATATTTTTGCAATGTAAGATATGTGTTTTTTTAATTGAGTTTATGTATTCTCTTTGATAAAATTACTTTGTTATTAGCCGGGGTGGTGGAATTGGCAGACACGCTACCTTGAGGTGGTAGTGAGATTTATACTCTCGTGCAGGTTCAACTCCTGTCCTCGGCATATATTAGGGCGATTAGCTCAGCTGGTCAGAGCATCTCGTTTACACCGAGAGGGTCATAGGTTCGAATCCTATATCGCCCACCATTCTCTAATCTTAAAAACTTGAAATTATCTTAATTTAAACCCCTTCTAGACTATGAAAATACTATACATCAAATCCCAAGATAAAAGAGTAGAAAAGGTAAATAAGTTAATAGAAAACAATTTCCCAAATTTGTTAACAGAAAAAGATCCGGAATTAATCCTCGTATCCGGAGGAGATGGTGCAATGCTCCATGCCATACAATCCCTTAGTCATCTGAATGTTCCCTTTCTAGGTCATGCAATGGGAACCTTTAACTTCCTAATGAATGATATTAAAACAGAAGAATTAGGAGAAACAATAAAAAAGATTCAACAAGATAAAATATTGTTTAATGAGATTAATACTGCAAAAATAAAAGTTCAAGTATACTCCCAAGAATTAAACAAAACTAAAGATATTGGTAGTGCTGTTAATGAGGTTGTAATAGGGTCAAGTATTATGGGATATCACAGTTTTCTTGTTAACAGTAAAGACAAGGTGTTTACAAACTTTGAAATTAAAGGCTCCGGTTTATGTATAAGTACAGACCTTGGGTCTACAGGTTACAACTTCAACCTTGGAGGAGACATATTACCTTTAGGAAGTGAATTATGGTCGTTCTCAGGAATTGTCTGTGACAAATACCTAAGAGATATATTACAGATCGGAGAATTAGAAATTGAATGCTCATGTAAGAATTCTCCTCCTACAATCTTCTTAGACGGTATAGACAAGAAAGTTATTCTTAAAAAAGGAGATAAAGTTATCCTAAAGAAAGACGGGGAAATAACCTTGTACTTTTTAGACAAAGAAGCATTTCTAAGCAAAAGAATAGAGATTATTTCTAGGTATAGAAGAGGATAGCGTGTAAACTAAAGTATTTCCCTCTATTGTTAGTTTCTTTGTGGTTATTTCTAAAAATTTTAAAATTTTGTTATTATTAAGTATGAAGAAATCTTTTGAGGCATATTTATATAACAGGATCGAGAAGATAGGGAATAAAGAGTATAACCATATAGGTTGTGAGGGTATAGAAAAAGATTGTGGAGATGTCCTTTCCCAATTTGTTCCTAATCTCGGGGACAAAGTAAAGGTCAAATTTACCATAGAGAAAAAAGAATAGATATGCAAACTAAAAAGAGGGATTTTAGTGGACGATTTAACCAAAAATACCGATCTAACCACGATGTATTTGGAGATACCGTCCTCTCGGTAGTTAAAGATGCAATGAAATATGCTTCTTCCGGAGAAGCACTAGATTTAGGTGCCGGTAATGGAAGAAATACACTTTTTCTTATATCCCAATCATTTAAGGTTACAAGTGTAGATACCTCAGAGGAGGGATTAAACATTTTGAAAGAGAGAGTTAAGGAGAAAGAGAAGTTAGAAACGGTATTAAGTGATGTAAGAGAGTTTGAAACAGATAAAAAGTATGAC
>DHFX01000031.1:0-30416 GCA_002402455.1 Candidatus Dojkabacteria bacterium UBA4813 | reverse complement strand
TGGACTAAAAGAGATGGTGTAAATGTATTAGGGGCAAAAATGTTCCAAAATATGAGAGGGGATCTTCCGCATATCTTTGAGCATAATGAATTAAGGCAATATTATGAGACCAAAGAGTGGGATATTAAATATTACTCTGAAAATGGGGTGGCATTCTTAACAGCAAAAAGGATTTCTTAGGAAGTGTTGGTATTTAAGAATTTTAAAATTGAAATCCTGTTGTTTTATTGTCAACTCCTTTTAGAGTGTGTAGAATATGGTAGTTAAATACTATAAATTCTTTGTATTATTAAAATATGACAATAGCACAAATAGTAGCCACTGCTATAGGGGGATTAATCCTAGCTTTAATAACAGGATTAATAACTAAAAATGTTGTTATTGCAATCCTCTTCCCAATATTGTTAATAGGACTTTTACTTATGTGGAAAAGAATTAAAGAAGAAACCCCCGCTAAGCCAAAGGAGGTAGAAAAAGAGGAGGTTGGACCTGTTAAGGAGGAGAGAAGAGTGGAGGATAGAGGAGATCAAGTTCAGCAGACACCTCAAGTAAATAATTACCAACAGCCGATACAAAACCAATCTCAGCCACCGGTATCTACAAGCTACCCTCCAAGGCAGAGTCTTAGATGAGGACGATTAGCTCAGCTGGTTAGAGCACTACATTCACATTGTAGGGGTCGTTGGTTCGAATCCATCATCGTCCATACCTCCTGTATTTTGTTTAACTCCTTTCTCTTCATCTTTAATCTTCCTTAACTTAAACAGTAAATATATTGTTGTAACTACTGCCATAAAGGCATATATAACCGTTTGGTTTAACATTACCATATCCAAAGTATCATTTCTAAACATAAAAGAAGCGATTTGCAAAACTGTTCCTACGAAAGGAATCAGAATATACTTGTAATCTCCTTTAGATATAAAGTAATTAGCGGACATATATACAAATGCGAATGCAGTCATACTTAGACCAAATCCTCCTATATATTCTCCTATCATGGAATATTGCTCTCCAACTGTTAAATTAACAACCAAATCTTTAAATAGGAAAAATATGATTGATATAACACCTCCAATAGTTAAAGATAATAGAAGAGATATTAACAAACTCTTTTTCTGACTACTCTCCTCAGATTCATTTGTTATCCTGGCAAACAGAACAGAGGCCGTCATAACTGCAGCAAAGTAAACCAACCTTCCAAGAACAGATATTGCCGAAAACTCTGCTCTAAATTCAGGATTTACCAATGGCATACTTAACATAAAGGGTCCGCTAAGGAAGAGAAATGCCGAGGCTATCAATATTAATTCCTTAAAATCAATCTTAATCTTCTGATCTTCATTTACTGCTTCTTCCTTTTTGAACTTAACAAGCGGAAGTATAAACAGAGTAGTCAACATTGCCGGGAGAGAATTTGCAAGAATAAGAATTGGAATAGAACCCCCCATACTTACAGCCAATGCTCCCATTCCAAACCTCATAATTGTTTCGAGAAGGAGAATTAAATTAACAGTTCCAATCTTCTCCTTTCCCAGAAGGAATCCTTTTCCGGTAGGGCTGGTAAACGCAAAGAACAGTGTAATTGCCAGATACAATATCGTTTCTGTAGGAATGTTTGCTAGATCGGCGATGGTTCCTCTTGCTAGAAAAAAGAGAGTAGAAAAAACAATTCCAAGCAAAGAGAAGATTCCGAGGGAATACCATTTATACCTGTTAAGGTCCCTACCCTTGTTTCTGGCAACTTCCTTTGTTACAACAGATTGTATGGCTGTTGCAGGTATCTGGACTAGGTACACCAATCCCAAGGTAGCACTAAATGTGCTAAATATCTCCTGAGTGGTATATCTGGCTACAAAAATATTAAAGAGGTAATTTAGTATCCCAATAATTCCTCCGAGTATTGTAGTGAAGAAAAGGTTTTTAATAAAGACAATCTGGGTGCTAGATAGTTTCTTTTCCATGTTTCCTTTATAATATCATATATAACATTACAGAATATTAACATTATGCTTGAAGTAATAGTAGCTTTAATCGGAGGAATTTTACTTGGTATTGGCCTCTTTTATTTTCTAAGGAAAGGTCAGGAGGCAAAGAGTGAAGACATAGCAGAAACAATTGAACAGAGATTGGAGGATATAGTTCCCAAAGCGCTAATGGAAGCCAATGATTACTTAGTTAGAACTGCCAAAGAATCTCTAACTTCCGAAACAAAGCAGAGTAGAATAGATCTGGAAAACAAGAGAAAGGAAATAGAGAGGATGGTAAAGAGTATGGATGAATACCTCAAAGAAGCCGAAAAGGAGAGGATAGACTCTTACGCTACTCTAAAAAGCTCTGTTGAGGAGAGTAGAAAAATAACGGAACAATTGTCCGTAAATACAGAAAACCTAAAGAATGTTCTTTCAGATAATCAGGTTAGAGGTCAATTTGGAGAGAGGGTTGCAGATGACCTTCTTAAAATGGCAGGCTTTGTAAAGGGAGTGGATTATGAATTTAATAAACAACAGGAAGGGTCAAAAACAAGACCGGACTTTGCAGTATTCCTTCCGGACGGAACGAGAATAAATGTGGATTCTAAATTCCCTTATGCCAGTCTTCAAAAAATGTCTGATACGGATGATAACGGTATGAAGAAGAAGTATATGAAAGATTTTGAAAGAGATGTTAAGGAAAAGATAAAACAGGTTACCTCCAGAGATTATATTAATCCCGAAGATAAGACCGTGGACTTTGTTATTTTATTTATCCCAAATGAAATGATTTTTTCGTATGTTTATGACAAAATGCCGGAAATCTCTCAAGAAGCAATGGAGAATAAAGTTATATTAGCAGGTCCGTTTAGTTTTACGGCAATTCTTAGAATGATAAAGCAATCCTATGAAAACTTTAGGGTTCAAAAGAACATCTATACCATAATTAATCACGTTAAAGCCTTTGAAAAAGAGTTTGACAACTTCTCCGGGGAATTTTACAAGATTGGAGACAGAATATCTTCATTACAAAAACAGTATGATGTTGTTAGTAGTACAAGATTCAATCAATTAATTAGGAAAATAGATAGGGTGAAAGAAGAAGGCAACCAAATTCCGGAGGGAGAACAGAAGAAGCTACTGGAAGTTGTTAAAGAATAATATGTTAATTTATATGTAATGAATCCTAAAACATTTAAAACAATTATTGGTTCTAAACCTGTTCTCTTGTCAGCACCACACGTATATGCACATAGAAGACCTAGACTAAGTATGGCATACAAGACTGGGGAACCTTTAACAGATGTGATTGTAGAAGGGGTCTGCAAAGAGATTGATTGTTTTGGAATTATTCTTACAGACGAATCTGACATAGATTACAATTACCATAAAGAAAAAAACAACCCGTACAAAAAAGAGATTAGAAAAATTGTTGAAAAAGAAAATATCCAATACTTTATGGATATACATGGCTTAAAAGATGGTAATAATTATGACATAGCAATCTACTACCCAAGTAAGTTTTTCAGATCAATACAATTAGCTGAACAAGTTAAGGAAGGTTTAGGGAAATTTGCTCTCAAGGGCTGTAATATTACAATATTTAGACTTCCGAATGACCCTCAAGAGAGTCTAACTTTTTTTACTGCCTCTCAACTAAGAGTTCCGTCCATCCAGATAGAGATCGCCAGGTACATAAGGGAAAGGAAAGAATTAAGAGATGCCTTTATTCAGAATCTGGGAGAAGTCCTAGAAAACTTAGTAATATAAGAGATATTATCGGTTAATTAAATAACTACTTTTTTGTTTTGACCAAATAGTTTTACTCTGTTATTCTTAAAGTAATATAAGCAATATTTTAAATTTTTAATAACGAAAAATGGCAATAACTAAGACGGAAAAAACTGCCTCTAAAGTAGAAACAAAAAGCGTAAATTCTCCTAAGAACAAGGCGATAGAGATGGCTGTAGCACAAATAGAGAAACAATTTGGAAAGGGTTCAATTATGAAACTGGGTGGAGAGAAGAAGATAGATGTAGAGGTTATTCCCACGGGAGCGCTTTCTCTGGATATGGCCTTGGGAGTAGGCGGTATTCCCAAAGGAAGAATTATAGAGATATATGGGCCGGAGTCTTCCGGAAAGACAACTCTTGCCCTGCATATAATGGCAGAAGCACAAAAAAGAGGAGAGGCGGTTGCCCTTATAGATGCGGAGCATGCATTTGATCCCACATACGCAAAAAATATTGGTCTTGCTCTAGAGGATCTCTACATCTCTCAACCGGACTTCGGAGAGCAGGCTTTAGAGATCTTGGAAACATTAGTAAGATCGGCTGCATTTGGAGTTATAGTTGTAGACTCTGTAGCCGCACTAACACCGAGAGCAGAGATAGAAGGAGAGATGGGAGATAGCCATATGGGTCTTCAGGCGAGGTTAATGTCTCAAGCTTTAAGAAAGATTACCGCAGTGACCAGTAAAACAGGAACAACAGTAATCTTCATAAACCAGTTAAGAATGAAGATTGGGGTTATGTTCGGAAATCCCGAAACTACTACAGGTGGAAATGCTCTTAAGTTTTACGCTTCAGTTAGATTAGACATTAGACAGAAGGATAAAATACTTAAAGACGGGAAGATAATTGGGCATACCAGAAAGGTTAAAGTTGCAAAGAACAAGGTAGCACCTCCTTTTAAGGAGGCAACTTTTGACATGATATATCCTATGGGAATAGATAAAGAGAGTAGTATCATAGATGCCGCGTTAGAGGTCGGAATTGTAGAGAAGAAGGGTTCTTGGTATAACTATGGAGATTTACAACTTGGCCAAGGCAAAGAAGCTGCTTCAGATATGTTAAGACAAGATAAAAAGCTTAGAGAAAAGATAGTCAAAGAGGTAAAGGCTACTATTAAATAATGAGAGTAACACAACTTTCTTCGCAAAAGAAAAATCCTTCTAGGGTTAATCTGTATATAGATAACGAATTCTTTTGCGGGCTATCCTTAGACGCTGTTGCAAAATTCGGAATATACCAAGGAAAAGAGATAGAAGAAAAGGAGTTAGAAAAAATTCTTGTTAGTGAGCTTAAGAATCGTTTCTTACAGAGAGCTATGTCATACATCTCGAGAGGAATCAAAACAGAATTCCAGATGAGAAGATATCTTAAAACTCTCTCAATTAAAAAGAAGGGTTCATGGTTTGAGAATATTAGAGATGACCAATTACAAGAAATATTGGATGAGGTAATGAACAAACTAAAAGAATATGATTACCTAGATGACGAGGAATTCGCATCTCAATTCATATCCTCTCGAATTAAAAATAAACCAAGGGGTAAAAGAGTACTAGTTTCGGAATTGATATCTAATGGAGTAAATAAAGATCTTGCAGAGAGGAAGGTCGACGAACTTGTAGAAGATGAATACGATGTTTTAAGAAGAGTTTACGAAAAGAAATATAAAGAGGAAAGATTTACAATAAGAGATAATAAGAAGATAGATTTCTTAAAAAGAAAAGGTTTTGATTGGGATTTAATTAAACGATTAATAGAAGATGAGTCTTAAAAGTAGTAGGGAATGGGTACTTCCTAAAGAAAAAACAGAAAATATTGTAGAGCATATTCTTAAATTAAGAGGAATAGAAGAAGTAGGCAACTTCCTTAACCCCAAGATAGAAGACATCCCGGATCATACATATCTTTACGACAGTAAAAAAGCTGCAAAAAGATTAATTAAAGCAATAGAAAAAGGAGAGAAAATAGTAATCCATGGAGACTATGATGCCGACGGAATATGTTCTACAAGTTTACTTTGGAATTTTCTTTATAGGGATGTTGCTCAATTTATGGACAAGAAAGTGGATATACTTCCTTATATCCCTAACAGGGTAGAGCAGGGATATGGTCTAACAGAAGATTCCCTAAATGATGTAATAGATCTGGGTGCGAAGTTAGTTGTAACTGTAGACTGCGGTGTTAGAGATAGGGATTTAATAAGAGAATATATCCGAGATAGAAAACTGGATTTTATAGTAACCGACCATCACCTTCCCCCGGAGGACCTACTTAAAAAAAGGGAAAAAGGTCAAAAGAATGGAGATTTAGAATATCCTCTTGTCCACCAGATGTATCCCGGGAGAGAATATCCCGATAGCCAGATATGTGGAGCTGCAATTACATATTTTCTCATACAGGCAATAAGAGACCTTCTCGGTATAGACAAAGACCTTCGTTATGGTTTAGACCTTGTAGCACTGGCCACAGTTACGGACATAATGCCCCTTTTAGGTGTAAACAGGGTTTTTGTAAAAGAAGGTTTAGAAGAAATTCGCAAGAGTGAAAGAATCGGACTTAGGATGCTCACGCTTAGAGCCGGACTTACGCCAGGGGAGATAGAGGCATACCATTTAGGCTTTGTTCTTGGTCCTAGGATTAATGCTTCCGGAAGAATAGCATCTCCCATGGAGGCTGTTAGGCTACTGGTAAGTAACGACGAAAAGAAGTGTAAAGAGATAGCAAATACTCTGGAAATGACAAATTTTGAAAGACAGAAGATGACTACGGAGATTTTTAATATGGCCAAAGAGAGCATTAAAAATTCCAAAGATAATCTCCTTTTTATTCTAGGTGAAGACTGGCATGAGGGAATTATTGGTTTGGTTGCAGGTAAGATACAGCAACTCTACTACAAACCGGTAGTAGTTGCTACAAAATCTGAAGGTGTAGTGAAGGGTTCTGCCAGAAGTATTCCCGGTTTTAACATAACAGAAGCTTTTGACAAATTTAAGAAATATTTGGATAGGTATGGTGGTCATGAACTTGCTGCAGGGTTTAGTACGACAGAGAAGAAAGTTGAAGGCTTTAGGGAAGATCTTGTGGAATATGCTAATGAGCAGATTACTCAGGAGCAACTTTCACCTAAACTAAATATTGAAATTCTTCTAGATAGTGAAGATATTACTAAGGAATTGGTTAATGAACTTAGTAAATTAGAACCTCTTGGCTTCAGTAATCCTAAACCAATAATTTGTGTGAGAGATTTAGAAATTAAAGAAAAAAGAATTATTGGAAAAGATAATGACCATCTTAAATTAATTACTAAAGGAAGTAATTTGGACTTTCTAACATTATTACTTTTTGACTGTGGAGATGATGTAGGAACATTAAACGAAGGAGATGTTTTAGATGTAGTGGGTTATCCGGATGTTAATGTTTGGAATGGGAAAGAAAATGTTCAGTTTAATGTAAAGGAGTGGAGATATAATAAAGAAATGGACATAGAATGAAAGAATAGAAGTGGAGAATAGGTTATCTCTTCTTACTTTCCAATCTTAGTTATTAATTTCCCAAGCCTATTTGGAGTATTAGGTAAGTAAGTTGCTTCTAATATGCTCTCAAGGTTTAACATCTTCATTAATAATCTCTCTGTTCCAATAGCGAACCCTCCATGTGGTGGACAACCGTATTTGAAATATTCAAAATAATCTTCCAATGAGGTTAGATCCATCCCTCTTTCTTTTGCATTCTCTCTGAGAGCATCTATTCTATGTTCCCTCTGTGCTCCAGTAGTTATTTCAATACCGTTCCAGAACAAGTCAAAACCTAGTGCTATTTTCGGGTTATGTGGATCCTTCATATGGTAAAACGCTCTACCTACATGGGGATAATCTGTGACAAACAAAAATTCACAACCAGTCTCTTCTTTAATTATTTCGGAAAGTTTTCTCTCTTCCTCAGGAGAGAAATCTTCGTCTCCTTTACTACTTACCCCGATTTTTGCTAACTTCGCTTTTGCTTGTTCAACAGTTATATATTCAAAATCTCCATTAGGGATATTGATCTCTATTTTAAATAACTCTTTTATCCTCTCTCCATATTCTTCTTTTACTGCTTTAAGCATACTCTTTATCATCTCCTGCTCAAAAACACAGAGCTCCTTATATGAGTCAATATATGCTATCTCAACATCAAAACTGGTATATTCCGTTAAGTGTCTAGTAGTAAAAGATTTTTCAGCTCTAAAAACAGGACCGACATTAAAAACTCTCTCTAGACCCGCAGCCATGGCCATCTGTTTATGAAATTGTGGGGATTGTGCAAGGTATGCTTTCTTGTCAAAATACTTTACTTCAAAGACATTAGCCCCGGATTCACTTGCAGTTCTTATTATCCTAGGAGCTTGTATCTCTTTGAAATTATTAGAGATACAAAACTCTCTTAATTTATCTGTCATTAATGTCGAAACAGACATCATTAGTTGGTTTCTAGGGGATCTAAGGTCTATCCATCTGTAGTCTAACCTCTGGTCTAGTGCTGTAACATTATCGTTGTGTTCTCCCTCAACAACAATAGGTAAAGGAGATTGAGCTAAGGAGTCAATTCTAATATCTTTAATATCTATTTCAAATCCCTGTTCAACTTGATTAGCCTCTTTTACTTCTCCGGTGATATCTACTATAGATTCAAGGGTTAGGGACTTTACTGTTTTAATTAACTCTTCCCCATTTCCTTGCCATGCCACAGCTTGAACTTTCCCACTCCCATCTCTAATTACCAAGAAAACAATCTTTCCTTGATCTCTAATAGTATCTACCCGTCCTCTTATCCTAACTTCTTGCTCAATCTTGTTTTTAAGTTGATCTATTAATATCCTTTCCATTGTATTAAAAACCTTTAAAATATTGTATTTGATTCCGGTTTAATTTCCGGTTGAGGAAGCTCAATTTTGTTTTGAACAATATCATAGTTTATTGCAGGGTAGAAGAAGTCAAAAAGACCTTTAGTGTCATTGTCAAAGATAGCTTCTCCGGATACTACATATACCGGTTGTAAGTATTCTAACTCTGTTCTGTCTTCGTAGTAAACTATGAAGACATCAAAGATATGAAATTTTTTAACTTTCTTAGGAGTGTATTCCACGACATCGTCTCCATTTGTCTCGTATAAATAAACAAGACTTCCTTGCCCATTTTGTATCTTCTCGATAGCAAGTTGTGGGGAGATTAACTCATATGTTCCACAAGCTTCAACTTCTATTGGCCAGAATGTGTAATCTATTTGGTAAATATATTTCATTGTTGAGTCTTGTATTTCACCATTAGCTGCACCGACATATACGGTTATGTTACTTCTCTGTGTTTGAGGGAAAGAAACTAACGTGTTGAAGGTATATACTTCTATTTGTTTGTCATTAACCGTAGGTGTCTCTATTATTGGGGGTTCTTCTATTTTTCTGGATAATGTTTGAACGACCCTTTCAGCTCCGACTATATTTGATTCTATTGTTATCATGCTCTTACTTCTTACGAAGTCTACCTTGATTAAATCTGCGTCAGCAGGTGCAGAGGCTTTTCTAAACGAGCCATCGGGATTTACTTTTATGTAAGTAGTTCTATGGTCTCCCTTTGAATAATCTTCCGGATACATTCCCAGAGTTCTCAAAATTCCGGCGGCATAATTTTTTGCCTCCTGTTCACTTGGAAGAGCACTCTCTTTTACAGCTTCTCTTATTCTGGCAGCATCGGTTTTAAACCTGAAATTAAGATTTTTTGCTTGAATTTCTAAGGTAGTATCTAATTCGTTGTTTACCCAAACATAACTTTCTGCACTTCTTCTCATTATTGTGTCGGGATTAAAACCAAGCTTTTGTGCAATTACCTTTGCATCTGCTTGGGAAGTTATGGATTGGGTTGGGTTGTTAAATCTGTACACATTGATAATGTCAGGAAGGGAATCCTCAATTTTTCCTGTATCTGTATCTATCTGGAATAGCATCTCCGAACCTTGTGCCAATTGTAAAGAGGGGATTTCCAACTTATGCTCCAAGAATTCATCCCTTGTTTGAGTACAAGCATAATTTGCAGTTTGGTACTTAGGAATTGCAATCTCCCCTCCCTGGAGGGTAAGGATTAATACTATTACGGTAAATATAAAGAAAGCTCCTAGTGCTATTACACCAAATCTTTTTGTCCAGAATGCAGCTTCGGTTAAAGTCATGTTATAATCTTAGCAGTAGTTAAATATGGTATCAACCATAATATTACCAGTATTATTATGAGAACAAAAGAGCAAAATGAGCAACTTGCACAACTTCTTTTTCCCAAGGGAAAGGAAAGTCCTAAGGATGTCTTGAGTAGGTATCCGGAAAGAGAAACAGAAGGAATGGTTCTAAGATTTGCACCTAGTCCGACAGGTTTCTTGCACATAGGAAGTGTCTACATGGGGTTTGTATGTACAAAATTAGCAAAGCAGACAAATGGTATCTCCATACTGAGAATAGAAGACACAGACAAAGAAAGAGAGATAGAAAACGGTGTGACACAGATTGTTAATGGTCTTAAAGGTTTTGGTATTGAATTCGACGAAGGAATGGTGAGTGAAAAAGAGAGTAAGGGGGATTACGGGCCATATATGCAAAGCCAGAGACTGGATATTTACAAAGTTTTTGCTAAGGACCTTGTAAGTAAGGGTTATGCTTATCCCTGTTTTATGAAAGAAGAGGAGCTGGAAGAGATGAGAAAGAAACAAGAAGAGCTTAAAGTTCCAACTGGTTGTTATGGCAAGTGGGCCAAATTTAGAGATGCGGATATGGAGGATATAAAGAGCAGGATAGAAAACGGAGAAGAGTTTGTAATAAGATTGTATTCCACAGGAGATCCCAACAAATCTTTTGACTTTAAAGATTTGGTGAAGGGAAGTGTTACTCTTAGGGAAAACTACTTGGATGCTGTCTTACTTAAATCAGACGGTTATCCGACATACCATTTTGCCCACCCTATAGACGATACCTTAATGGGAATAACCCATGTAATTAGAGGAGATGAATGGTTCTCTTCCCTTCCTTTACATATTGAACTTTTTAACAAACTGGGTTTTAACCTTCTACCATACGCACATCTCTCTCCACTTATGAAATCCGAAGACGGTAAAAAGAGGAAATTAAGTAAAAGGAAAGATCCCGAGGCTTCTGTCTCGTACTATATTGAAAGGGGCTACCCAAAGGAGGGGATAATTGAGTATCTTCTCAACATTGCCAATTCCAACTTTTATGATTGGAGAATGCAAAATACGAATAAAAGCCTAGATGAATTTGAACTTAAATTTAACAAATTCAATAGTTCCGGAGCTCTCTTTGACATTGTAAAGCTGGATAATGTTTGTAAAAACTATATAGCTACCCTCTCTGCAAAGGAAGTGTATGAAAATGCTTTGTGGTGGGCTAGAGATTTTGACAAAGAGATAGCAGATCTACTTGTAGAAAATAAGGAATATTGCATTGCAATATTTAATATAGAAAGAACAGGAGAGAAGATAAGGAAAGACCTTGTTAAATTCGAAGATGTAAGGGATCAAATTGCAATATTTTTTGATGATTTACTATCTAAAGAAAAAGTCCCAGATATTACAGGAATAGTAAGAGAAGAGGATCAGAAGATTATATTAACAAAGTATCTTGAAATTTTTGAAATAGGAGATTCCTCAGAAGTATGGTTTGAAAAAATTAGGAATCTTTCCAAAGATTTAGGTTTTGGAAAAGTAGGAGATGTGGCTATGGTTTTAAGAGTTGCGATAACACATAGAACTCAGACACCGGATCTGTATCAGATGATAAAGGTTTTAGGAGAAGAAAAGGTAAGGGAAAGAATCAAAAATTATATTGATTTAATGATATAATAACGATATTGCCGGATCGTCTAATGGTAGGACGACGGTCTCTGAAACCGTTAATTCTAGTTCGAATCTAGGTCCGGCAACCACATAAAGATTCTAATTGCTAGTTTGAAGAAGGTTCTCCCTTTTCGGGAATCCTTATAGCAGGCTCTCCGGGGAGTGCAATTACCAATTCATTGGTAATCTCATCGATAGAAAGTTTCGGATTTTTTACATCTGTTCCGTCTAGGGTTTTTAAGATCTCTTTTGCTAATCCTTCTTCGTTGTAATTAGAAATCTTTTGTTGATTCTCATCTCTCTTTGAACCAAAATATTGAATACTGTCATTAACAACAATACCAAACACAGAATATTTAACACCCCCTATTTCTTTTTCCCATTTCTGTTTTATATCTTTCTCTGCTAATTCTCTATCTGTATGAACTCCAGCCTGCAGTAATGCCAGAAATTTAGGATCAGTAGGGGAGTCAAACTCTTCAAGCTTTCTACTCAATGTCTCCATGTTATATATCTGTTAATTTATTTAAAGTTTGTAAAACTTTATTCTAACAATCATCATTATACCAAACGGTTATTTTTAAGACAATTTTGTTGCATTTGTAGTTTTCTAGTGGGATAAGCCTAAATCCATATGCTATAATAACTGCCATGAGTGCAAAAGATTTAAAAGATGTAAATCCTAAACAAGATTTTGTCCAAATGGAAAAGGATCTCCTAGAGAAGTGGGAGAATGAGGGAATAGTTGAGAAATATTTGGAGAAAAATAAAGACTCTAAGGAAAGATTCTCATTCATAGACGGCCCAATTACTGCAAATAACCCTATGGGTGTCCATCATGCATGGGGTAGGACATATAAAGATGTTGTGCAGAGATACAAAAATGCGAAAGGTTTTAAACAGAGATTTCAAAACGGTTTTGACTGCCAAGGACTTTGGGTAGAGGTTCAGGTGGAGAGAGAACTTGGTTTTAACAGCAAGAAAGACATACTGGACTATGGCATGGATAATTTTACCAACGCCTGTATTTCCAGAGTTAATAAATATGCCGGTATACAAACAGAGCAATCCAAAAGACTTGGTATGTTTATGGATTGGGATAATAGTTATTACACTATGTCTGAAACTAACAACCTTTACATATGGAATTTTCTGAAGAAGTGTAATGAGAAAGGTTTAATATATAAGAGTAAAGCATCCACCACATGGTGTCCTCGATGTGAGACGGGTTTGTCTCAGCATGAACAAGCAGATGCTCATAAGGACATAGAAGATATTGCGGTTTATGTATTCTTCAGGCTAAACAACAAGGAAGAATCTGAAGACGAATATGTTCTTGCATGGACCACAACACCTTGGACTCTTTCCGCAAATGTGCTTTTAGCTGTCAATCCCAAATTAGATTATGTCAGGGCAGGGATAAACGGGAAGATTACGTATCTTGGTAAAGACGCCGCAAAGAGGTTAGGGGTAGAAGTTTTAAAAGATATAGATGTTAATGATTTGGTGGGAAGGGAGTATGAATCCCTAATGGATATTCCTGCACAAAAGGGAGTTGAGCATAAAATTGTTGCGTGGGATCTTGTAGATTCAAAGAGTGGTTCGGGTGTTGTACATATCGCTCCGGGCTGTGGTGAGGAGGATTTCGAACTTGGTCAAAAGCTAGGGGTTCCTGCAATATCTCCATTGGATACATCCGGACATTTTACTGAGGGTTTCGGATTTCTTTCCGGTAAATATGCTCATGATGTTGCAGATATTGTCATAGAGCATCTTAAGAGTAAAGATCTTCTTTTCAAAACAGAAATTTACAAACATAGTTATCCTCACTGTTGGAGATGTGGTACTAAATGTTTGTTTAGATTAGAAGACAATTGGTTTATTAAGATTGACGCAATAAGGTCAGATCTTAAAAGGGAGGCAGAGAATGTAAAGTGGATGCCGGAATTTGTAGGTAAAAGAATGCAGGATTGGTTGGATAATATGGATGATTGGATGATTAGTAGAAAAAGATTCTATGGCTTAGCTCTCCCATTTTACGAGTGTAAGAAGTGTGGGAATTTACATGTGGTTGGTAGCAAAGAAGAACTAAAAGAGGTTGCAGTTGATCCCGATTTAGTAGATAAACTCCCGAGTATCCATAGGCCATGGATAGATGATATAAAAATTAAATGTCCTAAGTGTGGAGAAGTGGTAGAAAGAGTCCAAGATGTAGGAGATTGTTGGTTAGATGCCGGGGTTGTTCCTTTTTCTACACTGAAATATCTGGAGGATAGAGAGTACTGGGAGCAGTGGTATCCTGCAGAGTTTGTTGTTGAAATGATAGAACAGGTAAGACTATGGTTTTATTCTATGCTCGTTTTTGGTGTTGTATTCGAAGATTCAAAACCATACGAAAAGGTTTTAGGTTTTGCTGAAGTCAGAGATGAGAATAATCAGAAAATGAGTAAAACAGCACATAACTATATTCCTTTGGACGAAGCATCAGACAAGGTTGGAACAGATCTGATCAGGTGGAATTTCTTAACAGCTTCAGTTGGAGCAAACATTAGGTTTGGTTTCTCCATCTTGGATGATGTTAGAAGGAGATTTTATATCCCTCTTTGGAATACATACAACTACTTTGTGACATATGCCAAACTACATGATTGGGATTATAAAGATTACGATGCAGACAAGGTGGAGAATGTAATGGACAAATGGATTATTTCAAAAGTTAGGAAGTTGTCCAAAGATGTAGAGGAGGATATGGATGAATTTAATATGGCTATGTCTTCAAGGAATATCGAGGACTTTGTTAGAGATCTCTCTCAGTGGTATATAAGAAGATCCAGAGATAGGTTTAAGGAAGGTGATTCGGATGCTATAGGAACACTCCACTATGTTCTGTTTATCCTTACTAAGCTACTTGCACCATTTATCCCCTTTATTTCTGATGAGATATATTCCAATATTGCAATAAATCTGGGTTTGCAGGAAAGCAAAAGCTCTGTGCACTTAGAAAATTATCCGGAGTTTAAGAAGGAGGAGATAGATGAAGGTCTTCTTAAAAAGATGTCTCTTATTCGAGGTATATGTTCAAATGGACTAAAAGCAAGAGAGATGGCGAAACTAAACTTGAGACAACCGTTAAACAAGGCTTATATTGGCGTGAATGAAGATTTTGTCCAAGATATTATTAAGAACGAATTAAATCTTAAGGAGGTAGAATATTCCAAAGATCCTGTAAAGAAAGATGGTGTAATTACGGTTGGAGATAACGATCTTTTTGTTTCGCTAGATACAAACCTGACAAATGAATTAAAGAAAGAGGGAATAATAAATGACTTTCTGAGAAAGTATAGGGATTTTAGAAAGAAGGAAGGACTTAGGATTGCGGATATTATAGACATCGAGATCTCTGTGGAAGGTGGGGAAAAGGAAGTAATAGAAGAGTTCGTTGAGGGGAATAAAGAGGAGATGCAGGTTGAAAATGTTACAGTACTCAACTCTATGGACAACTTCGATAGAGAATTTAAGATAGGTGGAATAGATGTTAGAATAAGAAAAGTTGACTAAGTCGGTTCCCATCAGATACTTACTATAAGCTCTTGTAGATTATTGACAACCAATAAAATACTTGTTAGGTTATAATTGTACTTTAACAGTCTTGGGTTGTTGACCCATGTAGTGCAAGGTTTTGTAGGTTATTAGAACCTTCCTCTTTCTACTTCCTTCGGGTTGTAGAGCATCTTTCTGTTTTTACGGATTTTGATGTTTGAGTTCCGGTGAAAGTCCGGAGCCTTGCTTGTGCAGGATGTTGTAGGTTATTAGAACCTTCCTCTTTCTACTTCCTTCGGGTTGTAGAGCATCTTTCTGTTTTTACGGATTTTGATGTTTGAGTTCCGGTGTAGGTCCGGCATCCTGCTTTTTGCTTTCTAAAAAAGATTGTTGGAAATTGTTAAATGTTTAAAGATGATTCTTACTCTTTTTTTACATTAGCCTCTATTCCTGTTATTTGTGTAAATTTCTTAGAAGCTGTTTCTAATGTAGTTCCTCCGGATACAGCCATCTCTCCAATTATGTTTTTGATGGCATCTTCTAACTGCTTCTCGATGGTGATGGGAATTAACCTCCCTTCCTTTTCTCTAACTTTTTTAACGTAATTACAGTATTGGATAATCTGAATAGATGCTCCCAGTTCGGAACTCTCTTCTAAGTCTTTAAACATCTTTAGCATCATATTGAAATCCTTAACCTTAGGATCTATAGTCGGTGTTTTCTTTAAAATCTTTATTGCTTCTTCAATCTTTTTAACAGGAAGAACGGGTCTTATTCCAAGATTTTCCACATTATCTACAGGGGTAGATATACTTAGGGGATTTGTTATTAATTCAAATTCAAAATATTTCTTCTTTTCTCCGTTAAACTCTATCTCCTTTTCTCTTTTTATAATTCCTGCTCCGTGAGATGGATAAAAAACCTTGGAGCCAACCTTAAATTCCATATTCCACTCCTTGTCATATTAACACTCGATTATATCACGAAAATGATATAATTTCTTATGAACATAGTACTAATTGGTGGAGGAACCGGTTCCACGGTAGTTTTAGAAGGGTTAAAAAAACACAAAGATCTAAACCTAAAGGTTATAGTTTCAATGATGGATGACGGCGGTAGTAATGCTGTTGTAAGAGATGAGTTCGGACTCCTACCTCTGAGTGATGTTAGAAAATCCATTATTGCTCTGGCAGACACACAAAGCAACGAGGTTTTAAGAAACCTTTTTACATACAGATTTCATGATTCACAGAGTATGGGAGGTCATACCCTTGGAAATCTTCTTATGATAGCAATGACAGATATTATGGGTTCGGAAGTAGGAGCCATAGAGATGTTCAAGAACATGTTTAGCGTAAGGGGAGATATTATTCCCGTGACATTAGATAGCGTTAGGCTTGTTGCAGAATATGACGACGGAAGTAAAGTAGTGGGGGAGCATTATATAGATGAGCCCAAAAATCACAAGGAGATAGTAAATTTCTATCTAGACTCCGACGCAAGAGCCTTTGAGGGAGTCTTAAAGGCTATTAAGAGTGCAGATTACATCATCTTAGGCCCGGGAGACCTCTACACTACAATTCTTCCAAATCTTTTGGTAGATGACATAACAGAAGAGATCAGGAAAAGTAAGGCGAAATTAATCTATATAACAAACCTCATGAGTAAGATAGGCCAAACCAGAAATAAGACTCAGAAAGAGATACTTAGTACCTTAGAAAGTTATCTAGGCAAAGAAGTAGACTATGTTCTTGTTAATAACGGAAGAATTCCACAAGAAGCGTATGAGAGATATCTAAAAGACGGAGAACATATTTTACAAGACGACCTACATGACGGTGATGGTAGGCTCATAATTAGAAAAGATTTAGTAGCATCAGACCCTATTAAAAAACAGAAGGGGGATTATCTTCAAAGAAGCCTAATAAGACATGATAGTGAAAAATTAGGCAAACAGTTATATGCAATATTTAATAGAAATAAGAATGGTATATATAGGGTTCTAAACAGTTTTTTTGGCTACTATAAGGATTAATTCTTCCACACCATTTTCTAACCCCTCACCATCTTTTCTGTAGCTTATGGTGTAACCGTTTCTTCTTAGAATCTTCTCAAGGTTTTGCAATTTACCGTTTTTACTCGGGTGGTATTCAATCAAAAGGTTTTCTATCTTGGAAAAACCTTTACTCTCATCTAATTCTTTTAATATCTCATGCTCTGCTCCCTCTACATCTATTTTTAAAATATCAACCTTCTTGTCAATGTATTTGCTTAGTGGTTCCGTCTGAACAATTATTGGTCTGCTCTTCTGTTTACCATTCCAAGCATCTTTTCTAAAACTTGCTGTGGAAAATGCCATAAAACCGGAAGTTTCAATATACAGTTTTCTTCTTTCACTCTTTTTTCCAATTGCTATATTGTGTAATTGAACATTTTTTATATTGTTGTATTCAATATTCTCTTGCAAAAGAGGAAAAACATTCGGGTTAGGTTCAAAAGCGATTATATGTGCATTCGGAAAACGGGATTTAAAGTAAAGAATAGACAGTCCTATGTAAGCACCTACATCTATGATATTAACCCGTGTCGCTTTATCTTTGCCGATATTTATATCTAAGTTATAAATTTCATCCTTGAAAATTTCTTTTTTAAGATTACGAAATTCAATTTTATTGAAATATGATACGGAGTATTTCCCTATCTTTTCTATGTATGAATCCATGTTGCAAGTATAACAGAGGAAAGCTTATTTCCCAATCTGGTTCATAACATAGTTAACATTTTGTGCCCATTTAACAGCGTTAGGAGGACAGTAATATGGTGCAATTAATTCAGGTGTTGTAAGCCCTTTAGAATAATATTTAGATATTCCGGCAGAAACAGTCCATATACCGTCGGTCCAGCTCTCAAAGGGGGTTTTACCCCAACCCCAAGCGTTATATTCCTTGAAAGTGTGTCTTCCACCATTGGACTCGATTACG
Source organism: Candidatus Dojkabacteria bacterium UBA4813 (assembly GCA_002402455.1). Taxonomy (GTDB): domain Bacteria; phylum Patescibacteriota; class Dojkabacteria; order SC72; family SC72; genus UBA2177. Next base: position 12,260 of record DHFX01000031.1, on the reverse strand, counting down.
GATATTGCAGCAACTATTCTGTAGTCAATACCGTAGTGATCTGCAGCTTTAACAAACTCCTGTGCATAATCTGCCAATGGAGCATTTCTTTCTGCAAGGTATTTTCTTATGTTTTCAACCTTTGTTGCATCAGGTGTGTATTTAGTGGATTCATTCGGAATATATTTCTTTACAACAATAGTTTCCTCTATCTGTCTGCTTGTGGATATAGAAAGGCTAGCAATATCACTAGAGCCATTAGCTTCTACATGGCTAATAGGAATATCTTTGGCAATACCGTTTAGTATAGCACCTCCAAGCAGTATTCCTGTTGCAACAGCCAAGGTCTTGTTTCCTTTTATGAGCAGGTTTTTCATAGTATTATGCTTAAAAATATTAAATAATACCAACTATATTATACCACAAAGTACCCTATAGTATCCATTCCTCTTCATACCCCGTATGTATGTTAATATATCTCATATATGCATCAGAGTTTTGATATAAAAGATAAAGACACGGTTAAGGCAAACTTTTCGATTAAGAAAGCTGTTTTAATCTTAATACCGTTATCATTGGTTCTCACTTTTTTCTTTTTTCTTTTTACAAAAAGTGATTATCTGATTCCTAATATTAGTTATGTTTTTGGGAAAAAGGATTATGTTAGATACGACACTTTTACTCTTTCTTTTGACGAGAGTATTCCCGAGGCATATGTAACTTCCGCAATTTCTAATTTAGAAAAGCTGGAATTTCAAGGTAAAAAGAGGTTTGAAATTGTTTCTGAAGATGCAGATATCGTTCTTTCAAGAGAAGCTGGTGAGAATTCTAAGGAAGTGTTTAGTAAAAATCTTATACCTGTAGCCCACGTGTATTCTCTGGTGGATAAGATAGATATGGGGGATACAAAGAATTTCAATCTTTTTGTTCTAAGTTCGCTCAACCAGGAATTGGTAAAGCAAGAATATGGTAGAGAAGCAACATTATTGATGAGCTATAGTGAGTTGGTTTCAAAGGTAGAGGAAAGTGATAACAATATCGGTCTTGTAGAATTTTCTGATCTGGATTTTAGGGTAAAAATCCTTGAAACAGAAGAAGGATATTATCTGGATAATAGGAATGCCGGTATAGAGATTAAGTTCTATGCTCAATTAAGTGAGAATGTAGATGATTTTATTCTTTCTGTGCTATCTGAAAACATAGATATTGGTACGGAAGGTTGGGATGAAGAAAAATTAACAAAGGTTAATATGGGAGGAGTTGTTGCAATAGCAAGATCTTTGGCTGCAAGAATGGATCAGGTAGAAGATTATGCTTATCCTGCAAAGGAAATAGGCTCCTTTCTGGCGGATGCAGACTTAACACATGTCTCCAACGAGGTTTCCTTTGTAGAAGGCTGTAGTGTTTACGGAGGTATGAGATTTTGTTCTAAGCCGGAATATATAGAGACTTTAAAAAAATCCGGTGTAGACATTGTTGAATTAACAGGAAACCATAATAATGATTTTGGTAGTGAATATAACAAAAATACAATAGAGACATATACAAGTTTGGGTATGAGGTACTTTGGAGGAGGTCTTGATAGCGAGGATGCCAGTAAAATTTTGTACGAGGAGGTTAATGGCTCGACAATAGCTTTTGTAGGGTACAACTATTATGACACAATGTTAGGGACTTTGGCTTTAGCCGGAACAGAAAGGGCAGGTGCTAATTCTTACTCTGTAGAAAAGCTCAGAAGGGATGTAGCAGAAGCAAACGAGAAAGCAGATGTTGTTATAGTTACATTCCAATTTCAAGAGTGTTGGAGTTATCCTGATACAGACGTTATTTATCCTCCCTGTTATAGACCAGTTGCAGTTCCTGACCAAGAGGGAGTGTTTAAACAAGCAATAGATTTTGGTGCAGATATTGTTGTAGGTACACAGGCTCACCAGCCTCAGACGTACGAGTTGTATGGTGATGGAATAATATTTTATGGCTTAGGGAATTTGTATTTTGACCAGATTAATTGGATAGGGACAAGGCAAGGGTTAGTTCTTTCTCACTACTTTTATGATGGTAAATATATACAGACAAAAGTGACACCAATACTGCTTGGAAGTGATTTTATTCCCCGTGTTGCAAACGAAGAGCAATCTGCATTGTTAATGGAATTACTTAAGGATGCTAGAAATTGGGGTTTTTAATAATAGATAATAAGTTCATCGTATCTTGGTAAACGGATTTGGTTATAGTAATTTCGTGTTTGTGCTTATAATTTGAAAAACCAAAAAGCCTTTCATCAAACGGTCTTTTTGAAGTAGGCTTTTCTATTTTCTTTTTCTTTCCATTTTTAACAAACAGAGTATAGTTTGGGTGACAATTGTTCAATATAGCGCTGTTAAGAAAGAATACTTTCTGTAGAAAATCTTCAAGGTCTTCATCTAGGAGGTGTTTTTCGAAGTAGCTTAAATATCTCTTTCTTGTATCCGGATCGATCTCAGGAAGAAGTAGGGAGAGGCTATTTTTATTTCTCATTTTTTTAGGATATCCTCTGGGATCTACAGTTACATCAATGGGGAATTTATTGGATTTTGTGAATATTATAAGATCAATTCCCTTTTGGTCCTGATCTCCTGTAGAAATAGAAACCTTGGGATTATTAAAATAATTATTAGGTTCATACCTGTTAGCTAATGCAATAAAGAATAAAGATTCATAGTGAATTCCTTTAGTTAGACAGTATGGATTTTCGCGGTTAAGTTGTTCTTCGAGGTAAAGTAATAGCTGGGCTTGTTGTTCTCTGTATTCGTAAGATCCGTTTGTACTTGTTTGTAATCTGTAGTCGGTTATATCTCTTGATACTTGCAAAAGGGGGCTTATTTTTGTTTCTAATTCGATGTTTTCTCCTCGTTCTATTTCTGGCATAAGTTGTGTCTAAAACCTCTTAAACTATTTACTGAGATTGTGATTTGTTTGTACTAATACTTGTCTTAGTGGGATCACCTCTTTTTTCTGATTTAGGCCACAAATTGGAATTTATTAGAATTTTAATTACTGTTGCTAGATTCCTTTCATTATTTATTCCTACTTTAGCAAAGTGACTATTTGGATTTGGGTTGTCTATTTGTTCTCTCATTGCCTTAAGAACAGAAAGATTTACAGTCAGAAGGTCGTAGAGGTAAGTTGTTTGGTCAACAAAATTGCCTCTTATATGATCCATGAGGTAGGTTTTATTTGTTGTAAAGGTTTTATCATTAGAGAATGGCTGTTTCTGTTCGTAATTCCTAGGAAGGTAGAGAGTTGCAAATCTAGAGGGTTGAATTTTCTTTTCAATGCTATTAAACCCGGTAGTAACATCTACCGGAAAACCGTTTAGGTAAAAGTCCATTCCTGCCATGTCATCCTCACCACTTCCTGTTTTAATGTCTATGTCGGATTCTCTTATGAACTTAAGAAATATTGCTTCTCCTAAAATCCCATGCAGTTCTTTAGTTTCGTAAAGTTGATCTATTAGAGTTGTACTTAGTTTCTCTAATTCTTTGACCTTGGAATTTCTGTAAAGGGGCTCGTCGCATGTGGATATACGATGGACTAAGATTTCCTTTGCAGTTGTTACGATTGCTGGTTCTTTCTCTGTTATGTCTGTAAATTCTTGTTCCAATGTCTCCTATTTTACAAAGAAAAGGGGCTATATTTCAAGCCCCTTGCAGATTTCTGTTTTTGAGAAATTTATTTTATTTCAACTTCTCTTGGTTTAACTTCGTCTGCCTTCGGAAGTTTAACCTGCAATACTCCGTCTTTAAACTCTGCTTCTGCCTTGTCAGGATCTATTTTAGTAGGAAGATTAAACCTCTGTTCAAATGAGCTTTCCATACTTCTGTAGTAGTATTTTCTATCTTTATTTTCTTCTTCTTTCTCTTTGGTTTCTCCCTTTATGGAAATATTGTCTTCGTTAATTGTTATTTTTATATCTTCTTTTTTAATACCGGGAAGTGCCATTTTTACGAAGACATCATCTCTTTCCTCCCAAACATCTGCAGAGATGGCAGAATATGTTGTTGGGGATGTAAAGAATTCATCCCATACTGTCGGAGCAAAGAAGTCATCAAAGATGGATCTAAAAGGAGTATATGTAACAGGGTATGACCTCTTATTGTCATCTCTTTTTACAATTTTCATATATTTTTCTCCTTAAAATTTATATATAGCAAATGGTAGCACCGAGTGCTAATCTTTGTCAAGGGGGCAAGGAAAAAGGTTTCTAATATGGGATTTTTACAAAAAGGCCTTTTTGTATGGAAAGGGGTATTGTCTCTCCGAGTATTGCTGAAGAGGTGTTTTCTATAGTGTATTCAAATGAGCACCGGTTGTTATTCCAGAGTGCAGTTTGGGTAATAGATAAATAATCTTCATCTTGTAAAATATCTCGGGTAGTTAAGGAAGAGTAGTTGAAAATAGATGCTGGAACAAGGTTCCAGCCTTTAAAATTGTCAACATTTAAGTCTGGGGAGTAAGCTCCTTCGATTACTTGGAGATGGATATTTTCTTTTGTTATGAACATATATGCTTCTCCAGCAATCAGGTTGAAATCTTCTCCGTATATTTTGCCATTTTCGTTTATTACTATCTCTTCCCATGTGTCATTTCTAAACAATCCTATTGAGAGAATTGTATTATCTGAAAATTGTATGAGTTCTCTAGCTGAGAATATCTTTCTTGATTGCTTATCTAGAAAGATAGGTATCTGTATAAAGTTAGTTCCTCTTTCTAATTTAAGGGTTGTAACATTATCCGGATCTATTGTAGTGGAATTGTTCTGTGCATATGTAGGGGAAGGGCTAAAGTCGAATTTTGTATTGCTTTCTTTTTTAGCATTATTTTTGAGAGTATAGGTGGCATATGTTATTAAGGAGTAATCTTGTGTGGACTGCTCTATTAACCAAGTCCCATGTTCTTGGGTATTCTTGATGTAATTTCCATTATCTGTTTTTATTAAAACGAGCTGACGAGGTTGTGATTCTCCCTGAACGAATTTTGGCAGGTTCAAAACTTTTGTGGTCGCCCTTGTTTTTAAGTGGGTGATTTGGTCCCAAGAGAATTTGTCTGTTTTTATGTTGAATAAATATTCTGTATCAGGATTAAGGTTTGTAATCTTTGCAGAATATATATATTTTCCTGTTATGGAATCTTTTGCAATTAAAACCGAATCAAGAGTCTGTTCTACTGTATCATATGAATTTTGTGTGTATGTTACTGTGTAGACTTCTTCCTCTTTGGATTTCCAATAGATCTCCCCTTGTGTGGTTGTTATATTTGCAATAACAAGCTCTGTTGGTTTGATTCTTTCTCTTTTAAATTCCCTCATACCGACAAAGATGGTAATTCCTATTGTAGATAAAAAGAGAAGTAAGCCCAAAAAGGATATGGGGCGTTTTTTAAAGCTGCTAGGGGGTTTCATTTATGTGAATATGATACCAGAAATGCTGTTAGAAGTATAGTTTTTATACTACAAATATATGTGGGAAGGTTTCTGTAATTCTTTGGTATTTTTCTCCGGTTTGGTCTGTTAAAAAGAAGATCTCTCGTACAAGTTCCACATCGCACATCCGCCAAGGATTTACAACGTTTGGTTGACTGGGTAAAATTTCTTGACCGGTAGGCATTTTTATTCTTAGGTTTTTATACATATAGATCTCCTTAGAAGATGGTTGTATATTACATAGCTTACATATGTTTAAAATTTGCGAAGTGCTAGGACATCTTCTTTCTTCAAGTATGGTAGAGGAATTTTCCAAGAGGGTTTCTGTTACAAATGTAAAATCTTCGTGAGGTAATCTTCCACCACGGAGAAGGTACTGTTCATAATTTTGGTTAAAAATATCTGTTTTTCCAGCTTCTAACTCTGTGCTTGACAACATGGGCACTATTTTAGCATTGAGGATTATGTGACACAAGGTTAATTAATTTAATTAACCAAGAATATCGAAGAAATAAAGAAGAAATATGCTAAGAGGTAACATTGCAAAGATAAGAAGTGTCTTCATAAACAAACTCACTGCATCTTTCTTTTTCCCGTCTAAATAGAGCATAACAGGTTGGTATAAGAAGAGGTAAGCCATAACTGCGGCAGAGAGGACAAATAGTGATAGCATCATAATTGGCATTAGTAGGGATGTTTCAAGAATTTCATTGTTGCCTGCCCAGTTTACGATGAACACGATGGCTACAATGTATATGAAAGCCACTAGGGCATTGTAAATTGGTTTTTTAGTCATGCTTAATGATATTCTTAAGTAAGTTTATAGTCAACTGTGTTATTATATTTCTATGAAAAAGCTTAAACAATTTTTTAAGGAAAACTGGATATTAGTTTTATCTTTTATTTACATTGTGTCACCCATAGATTTCATACCGGGGGATATTGCAACAGGGATAGGGCTAATAGATGATATTTTTGTATTAATTTCTACAGGTGGGTATCTTTTAATAAAATTCTTAGTTGAGAATAAAAAAGAAGAGGGATAGTACATTTACCCTATTGGCTTTCCTAAGGATTGTATCACTTTTAATTTTTTATCAATACGGTTAATTAAAGCTTCCCCTGCAGCCATATCTTTGTGTGGAAAGAGATTAATAATATATTCCTCACCATTTATAACTTCTTGATGGGATAAGAGACTCTCTTTAGTGTTTCCTATACTCCATTCCCTAGCTTTTTTGTTTAATTCCACCAGAAAGTTTTTGTATTCCTCTGTTTGATAGTCTCCCCAGATAAAATCCTGATTTCCTTCAGATATGACAGAAATTATTCCGGAGGGTAGTAATATAATTCTGGGTTCTGTAGAGTGATTAATCTCTTTATAATTTTTCTCAATGTATATTGGCATAATATCTATACTAAGTTTTTCAAAAATCTCAGGATAGGCATCAGCAACTTGTTCATTAGATGCTACAAGGACTTGAAAGTCTAGTTCGTTTTCCATTTAGGTTTGCAAAAATAAAAAATAAATAATAACTGTTGAATCAGTATACCAATTTTTTACAATAAGAATATCTGAGCGAGTCGGCGACAATCTTCAACCTTTAGGAAGAAGCTCAAGGGAACAAAATTTGTCTAGTATTTTGTATGATCAATATTTGTTTACTTTAATAACAGAAAATCATAACAAGAATTGATTTGACAACATTTAAAATTTTTGGGTATTATTTTGTCAAGATGAAGCAGCTTCATGAAAATTCTGAATTTTTAATAAAGCCTTTAAATTTCTTCAATAAGTATAAATTACCGATTATTATTAGTGTCCTCTTTGTTTTAGGGATAGTTACTTTCGTTATTTTCAATAAAAAGACACCATCTCAACAAACGCCTTCCTCTGTGGTAGATCAATTATCATTACCGGAAGACTCTCAGGAAGTAATAGTTAAACCTGTAAAGTCTTCTTACAAAATTGCCTCGGGTAATACTTCCGGGTGGTTTAAAACCGGTCAAAATGCCAGTATTATGCTTTCTGGAGTTGATTTTAATAATACCGGAGGAGCACTCCTTTTTAACCACCCAGGGAAAGTTGCTACTGACGGGAAACATTTGTTATTAGCAGATCGCAATAATAATCGAGTTTTAATATGGAATTCGTTACCTTCTCAAAATCAAGAACCAGATTTAGTATTAGGTCAAGAAAGTTTTGAAAGTAACAATCCGGGCAAACAACTTAATCAACTTAATTGGCCGGTAAGTGTTGCAACGGACGGTAAACACGTTCTAGTAGCAGATACTTATAATGATCGTGTTTTAGTTTGGAACGAGTTCCCGACGGAAAATGCCCAACCTGCAGATTACGAACTGAAAAGTTCTCCTATTAGAACAAGAGGAGCAATTGGCTGGCCATGGGATGTTTGGACCGACGGCACCAAAGTTGTTGTGACCAGCACTTTTGAATCCCAAGTTTTAATATGGAACACTTTTCCTACAAGTGAGGCAGATGGGCCAGATATTGTTCTTAATCTTGAAGATTTTGGTACTCCTAGGTCGATTGGTAGTGATGGGAGACATCTGATTATTGGGGATCACAATGCTTTTATGGGTGAGATGGGTAATTTTGTATGGAAAACTTTTCCAACCGAAGAGAACCAAAAATATGATTTCTTTATGCCAAATGTAAGATCCGAAGAGGAGAATCCTCCCCAAGAATCACAACAATTTCAAACGGTACAGAGAGGAGAGATTTTTTGGGGGCCTACTTTTACACCTGGTGGAAAGCTGTTATTGCTAAGTGACAAACTATATGTTTTTAATGAGTTCCCGGAAAATGAAAATGTCTTGCCTGACCTTTCAATTGAAGCGACTCAAGATGGTAGTGGTTATGATTTTAGTGGAACTCAGGGTGGCGACGGCACAGGTATGGCTTTAGCTGGAGACAGACTGTACATATCACTTGCAAATGGTAATAAGATTGTCGGCTACAATAGCATCCCCCAAAACATGAACCAAACACCTGATTTTGTAATTGGAAGTTCTGATATATATACCAACACTTTGGAGACAGAATTTATTATTAGTAACCCAGTTCCGACGACGGATGGAAAAAGCTTGTTTGTATCCTCCGATTTCGATAAAAAACTTTACGTTTGGAAAAATATTCCTGACGAATCCGGTGCTAATCCTGATTTTGTTTACTATCTTCCGGACGCACCTTGGGATAATGCACTTTACGAAAACATCTTGGTTTTGGCTGGAAAACAAACTGTTTTTATTTGGGAAAATCTTCCTAAAAACGGCGAAAAGCCTGAGTTGATATTTAGAAATAATATAGGCAATGTTAATTTTAATGAGCTTAGTGGTGTTGCAATTGATGAAAAATATTTTTATCTTGCAGACTCACAAGCAAATAAAATCTATGTTTGGGAGGGTATCCCAAATCAAGGTTCAAATCCGGTTTATACGATAGATTGTGATAGTCCTGGGCGACTGTCAAGCGATGGCGACAATTTAGTGACGGCAAGTACAATGAGCAAGAGTCCGGGTGGGTCAGTCATAATCTATAAAATCAACCAGTTTCCAAATGTTCAACCGAATGTTCTAACCGGAATGTTTAACTTACCCCAAGGAGCTTTGGCATCTAAAGGACATCTGTTTGTTGGTGATACCGGTTTTAATACTGTCCATATCTGGACTAATATTGAAGATGCAATTGCCGGTAAACCAGCAGATGTTTTTCTTGGGGAGAAAGGACGTTATCCCGAAATAGGTATAAGTAAGCTTTTTTGGCCAGCAGTACCTGCATATGATGGGAAATATTTATGGATAGGGGAATTTAAGTTTTCCGAAAGACTTCTCCGTTTTGATCCCTCTAATTAATAAAATAATGATTTTAATCAATATTTAGCGGAAAAGATATTTATATCTCGGAGAAAGGTGAGTAATCCTGTAAATCTTTGTATCTGATATCTAACAAACTTGTTATTACACCAGATGTATGAATATCATCATAAGGTAATATTCTTAAGAAATATATTTCTGTATCATAGTGTAACTCTTGAACTAGATCATGTATGTCCTTTGTCCCAGATTCTATTTTTTCTTGTACAATAGTATTAATTGTTTCTAAAAAATGGTTTTTGGAATGATTGTTTTCGATATCCCAGATGGTCTCTTTTTTGAAAGAAGATACAGCTACGACACCGGCAGGGAGGATTATAAATCTGAATACTCCTGATTTGTGTAGGTTAGGTTTTTCCATATAAAATGGATCCCCATGATTAAAGGTGTCTCTGTAGAATAAGCCGGGATACCTGTTTAATATATCTTGCTTACGGGTTATTAAGTTTGTTTTATCTCTTTCTCTTTCTATCATAACTTAATAATGTAATCTTATGGGTTTATTCTATAATTTTGTATTAAATAAGTAAAGATTTTTAAAAGGGATGTTAATAGAAAGAAAATAAAAAGAGGGATGGCTCCCCATATATGACATATTCCTGAACTTGAAATACAGTTTTAATATCGATTTAGGTATTGTGAGACAATTACTTAATTTAGAATATTTATAGGATATTGCGAAGATGTTGTATTTATTGTACAACATACTATATAATACTTATAATCAATAACTTTTATGAAAAAGGAAATGGATAAAAGCTTTGGTGCTTATATACAAAACAGGAGAATTGCACAGGGTTATACATTAAGGGAATTTTGTAAGAGGTTTGGACTTGATTCTGCATACATTAGCAGACTTGAAAATGAAATTATACCCGCACCACAGAAGAATGAAACATTAAGAGGTATCGCAAAAGCTCTCTCTATAGAAGAAAGTTCTGAGGAGTGGGTTGCATTCTTTGATTTGGCAAGTATTAGTAGAAATGAATTTCCAGAAGATATAAAAAGTTCGTTTGAGAAAAACTTACATTTACTACCCGCTCTTCTAAGGGCTTCAAAAAATAATAATGTCCCTAAGGAAAAGGTTTTACAACTAATTTCAGAACTTAGGGATGAAAATGAGCCGACAGAGGATTAAATTTCTAAGTAATAATCAGATTATAGATATCGTAAATAATTTTATACCTCAATATGAGACGGATCTTTCACTACCAGTAGAGATAGAAAACCTTTTATGTCTGAATGGAATAGATATTATTACACACAAGGATTTAAAAAGGACCTATGGTATTGAAAGCTATATTACCACCAATGGTGCAGATAAGATTGTTATAGACAGTGATATTTATATGGATGAAGAGACCAGAGCTAGATATACATTAGCACATGAATTTGGGCACTATATTTTACATGGCAGCTTTATTAAGAGCCAAAATATATCTTCTGAAGAAGAATATTTTAATTTTAGAAAATCTATCACTCCAGAAGAAGAGAAGAGGATAGAAATCCAAGCACACATTTTTGCAGGGTACACCCTGATACCACAGGCATCTTTTCGCTGTAAGATTGATTCTCTAATAGAGAATCTTGGGGGGAGTAAGAATATCGGTATTATAGAATTTAGGTCTATAATGAAAGATATTACTAATCAATATGTCTGTTCCGACATGGTTGCATTTAAGCAATTAGAATATGAATATCCTAAAATCTACGAAGAGTTAAAAGATACAATGTTATAAATTTCTAACCACTTGATATTTCTAGAAGACTGTTGTAATATTTCTACAACAAGTGAAAAACCTGTCGGAGAGTGCATAGGGTTACTATGAACAGACGGAGAATTACTGATAGTGAATATACAGAAAGGAAGAATAGCTACCAAGAAGAGGTTAAGAAAATCCAAAGAAAGATTGAGCAACTTAGTAGGGCAGATGAAGAGTACTATATCCTTGCAGAATCAATACTATCTTTAGCCCAAAGAGCAGGGAGTTGTTTGAAAGTTCTGAAATGGAACAAAAGAGACAAATTATCAATCTTACACTTCAGAACCTTACCTTGACAGGGGAAAAGTTAAGCTATGACTTGATAAAGCCCTTTGATGTAATACTAAAATCACAGAATAATCATATTTGGCTCCCCATATATGACATATTCCTGAACATCAAGTTCAATATGGCAAATGAACTTTCTTTATTCTTAAGATATAATGAGCAATATTTAACCTAATACTAATATATATGATTAAGGCTATTGTGTTTGACTTAAATGGGGTTTTTCTTCAAAGTGATTATCTTACTAAAAGAATAGAGGAGAAGTATTCTATTCCCTCAGATGAGAGTTTAACTGTTTTAAAAGAGTCACTTAAAGATACAAGATTGAATCCAGAGGTAAGAATATTTGAATATTGGGTAGATTTGTTTAAAAAGTACAATATAGAAGTTACTGAGGATGAGTTTCTCTCTTTTTGGTTTTCAGGAGAGAGTTTAGTAAATAAATTTATTTTCCTTTCTAAAAAGTTAAGAGAGAAGGGTCTTTCTGTTTATATATTCTCAAACAATTTCAAAGAAAGAACAGAGTACTATAGAAAGAATTTTAAAGAGATATTTGAAAATGTAGATAATGCATTTTTCTCTTGGGAGATTGGATATGTTAAATCGGATTCAAAGGCTTATACAAATTTGCTAAGCATGATTAAGGTAAAACCAGATGAGATTATTTATTTTGATGATTCAGAAGAGAATATCCAAATTGCTAAATCATTAGGGATTAGAGCATATTTATATAAGGACTTTGATAGTACTAATAAAGTATTAGTTGAAAATAAAATTGAAGTATAGGTAAAACTCCGCGAGTAGGACTCGAACCTACAACCAAACGATTAACAGTCGTTCGCTCTACCATTGAGCTATCGCGGATTATTAAA
>DHFX01000021.1 GCA_002402455.1 Candidatus Dojkabacteria bacterium UBA4813 | reverse complement strand
TCGCCCTTCTCTCTAAAGTCAGCACTTGCTCTTTCCCTATACACATCTGTCATTGCGGAAGATATAAATGAAACAGGGAGTCCTAAAACTCTATGAGTCATGGAATAGAACCCTGCAATACTACTTCCAAATAAACTATTTAGTAATATGTTAGGAAGATGGTTTGCAAAAGAATTAATCCCATCCGCAGGCATAGATAGCATTGGAAACTCTCTATATTCTCTAGCTGTATTTAAAAGATCTTTTCTCTTTATACTCTTTATAACATTAATAAAGTCACTATTCTTAAGAAACCTTATTACAAGAAGGATAAGCGATAAAAGAGCTCCTAGGACATAAGCAAAAACAAGACCAAACCATCCCCAGTAAAGGAACGCAAATCCAAGTTTTAAAAGAGTTGTGACACCTGTCTGGATAATGAAGTTCTTAGAAAGGAACTTATAATCTCTCCTTCGCAATAACCAGTAATATACTGATTCTATAGATGCAACTATAAAAATACCTATTGGTATTAGAAACGCAAGAGAGTCTTTCCCAGTCAAGGAGAGCCAGTTTAATATGTCGGTTCTGAAGGAAAGGAATAGAAGAAGGGAAAAAAGAGAGGTAGCAACAACCCCAATTAGACATACTATAACTAGTTCTGTTGCTTTATTTAGTTTCTTTGGGAGAGTTATCGCCAAGTTATATCTCCCATTAGAAATCAAAGATATAATCGTAACTAGAGACAGGAATGTTGCAAAAATACCAAAATCAGCTGGAGTATATAACCTTGTTAGAAGAGGTGTTACTACCAATGGTATAACCTGAGATAGAATTCTCCCCATAGAGAGAGTAACAAAATCATTGCGAAACGAATTAGCAGGTAGATATTTCTCTTTTAATTTAATAAAAATTTCGTTCATTTTTCCATAACCTCCTTCATAATTAAGATAGGAGCTTTAAAAGTCTCTCTCCAATCTAGGTTTTCTTTTGCGAATTTGTTCATCTCCTCAAGATACTCTTCTGAATCTAAATCTACAAACCAATTATATACCTCCTCAACTTGCAAAGGTGTTCCCTCGTCCTTAACAAAATATACATAGTCAAAATCCTCGTCAAATACTGGGTCTCCTTTAACTGCTACAAAAGGGATCCCCTTTAGACAAGCCTCCCTAGCCTTTAAAACTAACTTTGGAGCTTCTCCTATTCTGTAAAGTCCAATACTACTTATTGCGACATCAGAATTATTATATACCTCGTCTAATTCTTTCCCACTCTTAAACCCATGAAATATAACTCTGTCCTGAAGCTCTAACTCTTCTACTAAGTCTTTCAAATTGCTTAACTCTATACCCTCCCCTACAATATTAAAAATAAAATCAATATCATCTTTATCTTTGTAGTAATTTGCAATACCTCTAATTACCCTATCATAACCATGCCATGAATTTAGGTTTGCAACCCCTATAAACCTCAATACCCCTTCCTTCTTCCCAGAGTAATCTCTTTCCTCTATATCTTCTGTATTAACACCATTATTAAAACTCACGGCTTTAACGCCATATATGGTATCTTCTTGGGGTCCTGGACTAAAAATAATATCTACACAATCCTTGAGTTTTTTTCTGTAAATCTTATCTAAATACAAACCAAATTTCTTATACCACTGCTTATTCTCATATTCTAAATCATATGGGTAAGATGGTATCTCGACAAAAATTTTAATGCCTTCCTCCTTTAATTTCCTAAACATTTTAATTAAACACCTTTCTGCCAAGGAGTATCTAATAAAAACACCATCATAATTGTCCTTGTGAGCAACTTCATATGCACTTCTATATAAACTCCTTGTTAGATTGAAGAATCTTAAAGGCCCAGTATTCCTATATGATGTAACAACCCCCATCCTCTCCTCGTCCCTAGCACCACCTTCTACTACAACAATGTTATCTTTATGAGGGGCAATTAGTGCAACTTCTAAACCGCTTTCCCTCATAACTCTTATCTGGCCGTAGATCTTTTTTCTAACCCCAGAATCAGAGCTGATATCTACTGTTGTGATGTAAAGTACTTTCTTCATAATAAATTCTTATATACTCCCTCAATATTTTTACATATATTCTCCCAAGAAAATTCCTCAGCATAACTTAGTATCTTCTTAGTATTCCAATCTTTATCTAATGCGTTCAGGATATTTTCTGCAAGAGCTTCTTCATTCCCTGAATCACAAAGTAATCCATACTCTTGTGAAGAAATTATCTCTGGGACACCTCCTACTTTAGTTCCAATAAAGGGTTTTCCACATCCTAAGGATTCAAACATAACAGTTGGATTACCTTCTGCCAAACTTGAAGAAACAAAAAAGTCAGAAGCTCCAAAATAATCAACCAATTCATTGTGAGGGATTCTCCCTAAGAAGGTTATGTACTCCCCTAGACCTCTCTCGCTGACCATTCCCTTAATCTGTCCCTCCAGTGAGCCTGCTCCTATGTGTAGACAGAGAAAATTAGGATTCTTCTCTCTAACTATGTCTAAAGCCTTCACTAGATATTCATAACCCTTGTAAGGCTCCAAATTTCCAATAGTTATCATTATCTTTTTATCGATAGGTAGTCCTAGCTTTTTCCTGCAAGGCTTCTGCTCTTTGAAATAAAAGAGGTTAGTAGTATAACCATTAGGGAAAACCTTAACATTATTTACACCCATGCCCTTGAGGTGTTCATTGTTCTTCTCACTTACTGTTAGTACTTGGTCTGCACTATTAAAAACCTTAACAATCTCGTTCTTAAATCTTTCACTTCTTGAAGGTAGCTTATATATGTCATAACCATGACCTGTTACAACCAACGGTTTCTTGTATTTCTCTTTGACTTTAACCCCTGCATAGCCAGATGACCAAGCAAAGTGAGCATGAATTATGTCAAATTTTAGATTATTCTTTTCTATTACCTTAATTGCTTTCCTTGCATGTCTCTTTCCTGCTTTAAGGTAAATATTCTTAAAAGGTAGATAGAAAAAAGGTACAGTGAAGATCTCTACATTATCTGGCTTGTCTGTTAAATCTATGGAGTATCTTCTAGAATACTTCGCTCTCCTTTTGAAGAAAGGTAATGGAATTATATTTCCTAGTTCTGCAAGGGGATGTAGTCTAACAAGAACATATATCTTGTTAAAGTCCTTTGCCATTACTTCTACAGGATCTTTAACAAAACTGTTATATGTGTGACTAAGGACAAGAAGGTTTTTGTCTGCTAGCATATTTACTGCAACTATTTTATATTAATTATTCCTTAACTTCTTTCTCCAAATAATCCACCCACCATTCATTAAAATCTTTCTTATCTTGTAAGAGTTTCTTCTGTTTCTCTAACCCTATTTCCCTAATATTTTCTTTACTAAGTAATTCATCTATCTTCTTCTTTGTTTTCTCTACCATATTCTCCCTGTCATCTATCGTATACAAAAGACCATACTTCTGTTCCATTTCATCCGCCGCTCCAGAAGTCATTTCACTTGTAAATATTGCGTGTACCCCCATAACATTACATTCAAAAGCCATTGTAAGACCATCTCCTACAAACAATTGTGCTTGAGACATTACACTATGTAGTTTGGTATGAGGTACTTCCTTAATATATTTGTCAAATTCACTTGGTAATTCTTCTTCAGAAGAAAGAATTACTTTCCCATACTTTTCTAAATGTTTAATTATTTCCATCTTCTGTTCATTTGTAAAACCTTTATGACCTAAGTCATGACTAGCATGCCATGCTACAAATCTTACAAAGGAAAACTTCTCTCCTGGTTCTAAACCTACCAATCTAACATCCTCAGGATTTGGTTTAAAGTAATTAGGATGCAAGTAAAAAAGTTCTTTGAATGTTTCTACCCTCATCTGCTTCTTACCAAGATCCTTCCTGTACATCATGGGAGTAAGTATTTTGTATGAGAATAGTTTGCTGAAAAAAAGAGATTCCACGGATCTTTCGG
>DHFX01000012.1 GCA_002402455.1 Candidatus Dojkabacteria bacterium UBA4813 | reverse complement strand
CCGGTGTTACAACGATATGGTATGCAAGATGTATGGAGATGGCGATAGAGAATAACCTTGTCGGACTTCATCACTGTGTTAACAATGATACTATCAGCAAGTATGACCTTTTGGTTTTGTTTAAGAAGTATTTTAACAAGGATATCACTATTAATCACAACCCGGACGTCGAGAGTAAGAAGACACTGGTAAGAACTGCTAAAAGTTTTGACTTTGGGATTCCTAGTTATGAGGAAATGATCAAGGACATGAGAGAATGGGTAACAGAACATAAAGAGATGTATCCCGATCTTATAAAAAAGATGGATTTGGGAAAATAAATTTTAATGTTCGTTCTATGAAGGTAATGACAATAGTTGGAACAAGGCCGGAGATTATTAAATTGTCAACAGTAATTCCAGAGTTGGATAAATATACTAAGCATATCCTTGTTCATACAGGTCAGAATTATGATTATGAATTAAACGAGATATTTTTTGAGGGAATGGGGATTAGGAAGCCGGATATATTTATGGAGGCAGCGGGAGAGACTCCGGCAGAGACAATAGGGAATGTTATTAAAATATCAGATGAACTTTTCAAAAAGCATAAGCCTGATGCTTTATTAATATATGGAGATACAAACTCCTGTTTAGCAGTTATATCTGCAAAAAGAAATAAAATTCCGGTATTTCATATGGAGGCAGGAAATAGGTGTTTTGACCAAAGAGTTCCGGAAGAAATAAATAGAAAGATAGTGGATCATCTTAGTGATATTAATCTAACTATCACAGAGCATGCAAGGAGATATTTAATACGGGAGGGGATTGCTCCGGAGACTGTTATTAAAGTAGGTAGTAGTATGAAGGAAGTATTAAAAACACAGAAAGAGAGTATAGAGAACAGTAATGTATTAAGAGATCTAGGTCTTAATCCTAAGGAGTATTTTGTTTTAAGTGCTCATAGGGAGGAGAATTTAGATGATCCTAAAAATTTAGAAGCTTTGGTAGAGTCCATAAATGCTGTAGCAAGAGAGTATAAATTTTCCATTATCTTTTCTACACATCCTAGGACATTGAAGAAGATAGAGAGTAATGGGATAGAATTTGATCCTTTAGTTAGGATTATGAAGCCTTTGGGGTTTGGAGATTATATTAAGTTAGAAGAGAATGCTTTTTGTGTTATTTCTGATAGTGGTACTATTACAGAGGAATCTTCTCTACTAGGTTTTCCGGCAATAACAATAAGGCAAGCACATGAGAGGCCTGAGGGTATGGATGAGGGGACTGTAATAATGAGTGGTTTAGATAAGGAGAGTGTGTTAGATGCAATTAGGGTTGTTACAGACCAAGGTATTAGAACAGAGGTAGTAGATGATTATGATAATGAAATTTTAGCAGCTAAGGTTGTTAGAATAATATTAAGTTATACAGGATATGTAAATAGGACTGTATGGAAAAAGTATTAATAAAGAAAGAAAAAAGTGAAAGGTACGATTTTAGTAATAAAGAATCTCAAAGATTGTTTGAAGAGTTTACAAATCTCTTGGCAGAAATAACTGAAAGAGTAGAAACTTCTGAAAATTCAGAAAGAATCCCTGTAAGAGAAAATCTGTCAAGTTATCGTTCAAGAGAACTTTTAAGAGAAATATATAACCGATTTGTTGATTTTTTAAGAGATAAGAAAAGGAAATCATTACAAAGGTTTAGGAAGAATAATTTAGAGTCTGACTAGCATGAAAACAGTTTACGTAAATGATAACGACTTAGCTGGAAGACGCTTTAATGGCCATGATCTGCAACTTTACCTTAACAGTAATGGACATGAGGCATACCAATTTGTAATGGATAAGACAGGTAATGATCCTCATACAATAAGAATTGTAGAAAAAGAGCTTAGCCATTTTATTAGAGATAAATGTAAAGAGTTTGAGGATAATATTTCTATGCAGTCGGTTATATATCCTTTTGGTGAGATTTTATCAAAGAAAAAGGAATTTAAGGAAGCAGATGTGGTACATTACCACTTGATATTCAATCATTTTATGTCTTTGTACTCGTTTAAGAAATTGGCTCAGCTTAAACCGACGGTATGGACATTACATGATCCATGGGCACTAACTGGTCACTGTGTACATCCTTTAGATTGTAAAGGATGGTTGACGGGTTGTAAGCATTGTAAACATCTTGATAGGCAATATCCTTTAAAAGAGGATCATGCTGCTGCCATATGGAATATCAAGAAAGATATTTATAAGGAAATAGATATAGATATTGTAGTATCTTCTAAGTGGATGTATGACATGGTCAAAAAAAGTCCTTTGACAAAACATTTTGATAGGGTTCATCTGATTCCCTTTGGTATAGATGTGGAGCTTTTTAAGAGAAGAGAAGATAGAAAAAAGATTAGAAAGGACATGGGTATAGGAGAAGGTGATTTCGTTATTATGTTTAGGCAAAGTACCATGGAATGGAAGGGTCAATCTTATATTGTAGAAATGTTAAAAAAGCTAAAAACTAAAAAGAAGCCAATTCTTCTAACTGTAGGTCAGACTGGAACATTGGATGAATTAAAAGATGAGTATAGAATAATAGAGCATCCATGGGTTAATGATAATAAGCTTCTTGTAGATCTATATTCTGCAGCAGATTTGTTTTTAATGCCGTCTGTAGCAGAGGCATTTGGTTTGATGGCTATTGAGGCCATGGCCTGTTCGTTACCGGTTATTGTATTTGAAGGTACCGCACTCCCAGATGTCACATTCGCACCTAAGTGTGGAATTGCTCTTAAGAAGGGAGACACAGATAGTTTTGTGGAAACAGTTACTAGGTTGATATCAAATCCTAAAGAATGTATAAAAAGAGGGAACTTAGGAAGGGAATTAGCAGAAAAACACTATAAAATTGAGAGATATAATAAACAAATGATACAACTTTATGAAGAAATTCTTTCTAAAAACAAGAAAGCCAGAGGGTATGAATAAAGAGATAGTAATAATGAATGGTTTAGAGAAAAAGAATGTGTTAGATGCAATTAGGGTTGTTACAGACCAAAATATTGGAACGGAGATAGCAAATAATTATAATAATGAAATTTTAGTAGTTAAGGTTGTTAGAATAATATTAAGTTATACTAGATATATAAATAGAACTGTATGGAAAAGGTATTAGACAGAAAAGAGAAATTAATAGATATTAGAAGCAAGATCCCCAGTTATATTAAAGACAATAGAAGTAGGATCTTAGAGATAGGTCCATTAAATAGACCTTTACTGAAAAGAGAGGATTATGAAAATTATTTTTTCGCTGATATTAGAGATACCGAAGAAATTAAGGCACTGTATTCCGGTAATAAATATCTGGAAGATACTGGTATAGAGGTAGATACTGAAAGTATAGTAGATATTGATTTTGTTATTAAAGGGAGTTATGAAGAGACTTTCAAAAATGTGGAGAAGTTTGATTATGTTATTGCTTCACATGTTCTAGAACACATACCTGACTTGTTGAATTTCTTCCTCGAAGTTAAGAAGATACTGAAAAAAAATGGTAAATTGATAATTATTTATCCTGACAAAAGGTTTTGTTTTGATTATTTCCGGTCGGAGACGAAGTTCGCCGATGTCTACAATGTATATATCAATGGGACAAGATATTCTGCTTCACAAGTGTTGGACTTTTATACTAATGTTCTTAGGGAAAACAATCCTTCCAAGTATTGGAAGGTGGATGAATTCATAGATTTTAACAAAAAAATAAATCCCAATAAAAACCTGTTAATTTTTAAAAAGGTCTTAGCTGGTAAAAATGAGAAGGATGTACATTTTTGGCCCTTCTCTGATGCCGGGTTTATTAAATTTTTGTATGATTGCTCTCTCTATGGTGTTTTTCCAATATCAATTCTCTCTTTTATTCCTACCCAGATTAATACACAAGGATTTCTTGTAATTCTGAGTTTTGAGGAAGGTACTCGTGGTTTGTCATTCAGAAAAACAATAAGAAAGGCGAGAAATTATTACATAGACAATTTTTATAAAATAGGGGATTTACAGAGGCAGAACAGGATTATGAAGGAGAGGTATACAGAGTTGATTAGGAAGCACAAGGAATCGGAAAATGAAAGACTTCTTATATCCAGAAAGGACGACATACTAAAAAAAGAGAATAAGAAATTAGAGGAAGAGAGAGATTTACTCAAGCAAAGAAATACAGAATTAGAAAAAGAGAACAAGAAATTAGGGAAAGAGGGAGATTTACTTAAACAAAGAGAAGTGGAACTGAATTTAAGAAATTCTAAACTAGAAGAAACGATTTCCTCTATAGAAAATAGTAAAAGTTGGAGAATTACAAAACCTTTACGCTCTGTTCGACGTATTTTGAAAAAACAGAGATAAATTTTTAACTACTTTGAACCCTATGCCAAAACAATTTAACCCAAAAGTATCAATAGTAATCCCGGTATACAATGGTTCTAATTATCTTAAAGAAGCAATAGATAGTGCATTAGCACAAACATATAAAAACATAGAGGTAATAGTTATTAATGATGGTAGTAATGATAAGGGAGAGACAGATAAAATATGTAAGTCATATGGTAATAAGATAAGGTATTATAAAAAAGAGAATGGTGGAGTAGCTAGTGCATTAAATATGGGGATAGAGAAGATGAAGGGAGAATACTTCTCATGGTTAAGTCATGATGACATCTATCACCCAGAGAAGACCCTCAAACAGGTGGTACTTGCAGAAGGGATTGATCAAGATATTATCGTTATCTCAAATAAAGCAATAATTAGTGAGACTGGAGATCTTCTCAAAAAAAAAATTATAGATAAGAGACTAGAAGACTTTCCTAATTGTTCTTTACTATTTAGTCCTAGTATGTACTTGGATAGTCGTGCTATGTTAATACCAAAGGTTATTTTTGAACGATATGGGACGTTCGAGGAAGGGAAAGAACCTTTTCAAGATCAAGATATGTGGCTCAAGTTATCTACAGAGATCAAATTTCGAGTAGTCGAAGATTATTTACTTTATTCAAAGTCGTATGAACAACGGGGATATTTTGCGAGTTCTTCGAGATTAGTAGCCTCGGATATGGTATATGGTAAGGTTTTAGAGACTTTGTCGACAGAAGAGGTTCTCAATTATTTTAAAGAGAAGGAAGAGGATATATGGGTTTCATATAATTTCTTTTTAGAGAGGGGTTATAAAAGGACTGCAGCGTCGATTTTGCGGATTATTATTGAGGGATTGATATCGAAACGGAGATATTTAGAAGTTTCAACAATTTTAGAGAAAGAATTAATTAATAAAAATATCGAAAACGAATTAAAATTTGGTGGTATTGAAGGAGATATCATTAACAAAATTAAAGTAAGTAACCAAAGGCAGATGAAAAGATTGCTCTTTGTCTCTGGACATTGGTATACAGGAGGTGTTGAGAGAGTCCTTAGCAACCTGTTTAAAAAATTGGTAGAGTATTATGAAGTTATTTTGATCACACCGGTCACCGAGGATGAAGGATGTATAACTATCCCCAAAGAGGTTCTACATATTAAAGTATCCAAAGATTTTTTTCGTGATCGTTTCGATTTTATTATATTCTCTTTCTCCCTCTTGCTCGATGTCGAAGTTGTAATCGGTTGCATGAATCTATTTAAGCAAATCTTAGACTTTTATGTACTCTCGGAGGGTAGTAGCTTTAAAACAATAGCTTCTAATCATGAATACTACTTTTATCCATACCATAATCCAGATCTCCATAATATTGTTAAAAAAAGGGAGGAAGCATTCCGGTTGGTTGATTGTGTTGTGCAGCTAACAAATTTTAGTGCCGCCGTTAGTGATCTTTTCAGTGGTAATGGCTATCTTCTCCCGAATCCTAATACTTTTGAAATTCAGGAGAATGATATAAGGCAGAAAAATGAGAAAATCATCCTCTGTGTTGGAAGATTTAACGATCCAGTCAAGAGGGTAGATAGGATATTGATGGTTTTTAAGGAGGTTTTGAAGAGGATTCCAGACGCACAACTTGTCCTAGTTGGTAAATGTGATGTAAATCTGTCATTCTCTAGAGATGGTAACAAAACGATAAAAGACTTGCAGAGGGAATTAAGATTACCGGAAGAAAAAGTTATTTTCGTGGGGGAAGTCGCTGATATAGATAAGTATTACAAAAAGGCGAGTGTATTGTTACTCACCTCTGATAGTGAAGGTTTTCCAATGATCGTAAATGAAGCAGCTAGTTTTGGGGTGCCTACTGTATCTAATCAGATTCCTGGTCTAGATGATATAATTGTAGAAGGTGTTAACGGATTTCTTACTGCTCAAGGTGATATTGAGGGCATGTCGGAAAAAGTTTCGGACATTTTGAGTAATGATTCATTAAGAATAGAGTTAGGAAATAAATCAAAAGAGTTAGCGAGAAGTTTTGAATTGGATAAGATCTCCAAGAGATGGGTTGTATTAGTGGAGACTTTGACAGGAGGTCATCCACAAAGGAAAGCTCAAAAGATCCTGAGGGAACACTTTTCTTATCAAATTAAGAATTACAAGGATTTTGCATACTTACTATGTATGGAGATAAATAGTATTTTTAATCAATCAATAAAGGATGGGAGCCTCTCCGGTATGCGAAGTAAATCTGGGGAAATTTTTTGTATAGAATTAGGACCTCCAGTCAAAACCAGAGAAATTTTTATTGACAAGATCCTTCGTTTTATAATCAGTATAAGAGAGATTGGACTAAAAAGTACTTTTATCAAGTATGTTAAGAATATGAAGGGAGCTGTTATAAACGTTCTGGTACATAGGGATAAAATAAATGGAGGGCACAAATGAAAATGAAAATTAGACCACAGGTAAGTATAATCATCCCAGTATATAATGGTTCTAACTATCTTAAAGAAGCAATAGATAGTGCATTAGCACAAACATATAAAAACGTAGAGATAATAGTTATTAATGATGGTAGTAACGATGGTGGTAAAACAGACAAAATATGTAAGTCATATGGTAATAAGATAAGGTATTATAAAAAAGAGAATGGTGGAGTAGCTAGTGCATTAAATATGGGGATAGAGAAGATGAAGGGAGAATACTTCTCATGGTTAAGTCATGATGATATCTATTATCCGGAAAAAATTGAAAAACAAATAAGGTTTTTAGATAAGTTCGATGACAAAAATACAGTATTATACTCAAATGTTGAATATATAGACGAAAACTCCAAAACTATTTATAAAACGGAATACGAGAAAAAACATTCTATAGAGACTCTGAGTAATGGGGTTTTCCCAGTATTCTATGGATACACTAACGGTTGTTCCATGTTAATCCCTAAAAAGTGCTTTGAGTATGTTGGGTTATTTAATGAAAAGTTAAAAACCGCAAACGATTATGACATGTGGTTTAGACTATTTAAAAAATGTAAAACTGCTTTTATTCCTGAAGTTTTAATTAAATATAGATTTCATGATTTACAGGGGACAAAGACCGTAGCCGAAGACAAACGTGTAGCAGAATCTGACAGGATTTGGTCAAAAGCAATAAAACAATTGAAAGATCGAGAGGTGGAATCATTTGGAGTTAATATATTCAATTTCTATTTAGATCTTTCTAAACGAATGGCAGAGGCTAAGAAGCTTAAATCACAGGAGATTGCGAGTAAAAGGGCAAAGACTTGCTATAAAAAAAATGCGCCCTCGGTTTCTGTAATAATGCCTTGTTATAATTCTGAAAAATACTTAAAGGAGGCTATTGAGAGCATTTTAAATCAAACGTATGCGAATTTTGAATTAATAATAGTAGATGACGGGTCAACGGATAATACTTGGAGGATAATTCAGGAGTATAAGAAGAAGGATTTCCGTGTTGTAACAACTAAAAATCTTTACAAAAAGGGGATTCCAGGGGGTATGAACACAGGACTAGATTTATCGAGAGGAAGGTATATAACCAGAATGGATAGTGATGATATCTCTCTTCCAACAAGATTTGAAAAGCAGGTCAGTTTTCTTACCAATAATGAGAAGTATGGGTTTTGTTCTACCAATATGTCTGCTTTCGGGAAAATAGACTCTCCAGGTTTGTATAAAAAACAGGAAGCTCCTCTAGAATGGCTTTTCTTTTGGTCCAATCCAGTGCCTAGTGCAGCAACAATGTACAGGGCGAAGATTATAAAAGATAATGGGATTAAATTTAGGGATTATAAGGTTGCGCAGGACTATGATTTTTTAGCTCAAGTGCAGACTGTGACAAAAGGTCATATCCTTTATGAAGAACCTCTTTATCAATATAGAATTTATGCTAGGAGTAATTTTCAAAAAAATTTTGAGGAGGCTCTTAAGAATTCTAAGAAAATAAATACAGATTTTATTAAAGGTATCATTGGGGAGAAGCCCTCTTCTGTTCATTGGGATCTTACTGAATTTACGATACCTACACATGGGCAAAAGGATTTAGATCTTTTTGAAGCTGCAAAATGGGTTGAGTTACTACTTGAAAAATCAAAGAAGTTTTGGAATTGGGAGGACGAAGAATATCAGGATGCAAGGTCAGATGGGCAGAAAAGAATAATAGACTACTTTTCTGCTAAAATTAAAAATGATATGAAAAGCGAAATTGCCAAGAGAGATGAGGAAATTGAGATGTTAAAGAAAGAATCACGAAAAGAGAGTTTTCGTATAGCAAAGTATCCTGCCTTTTTGAAGAAAAAGTATAAGAGATTCTGGGAATTAATAGATTCGCAGGGTTGGGAAACTACATTGAAAAACATTGTGCTTAAGTTTAAAAGATAGCTGAAAATTACTTAGAATTATCCTTAAAGACCTTATGAAAAAGAGATTTAACCCTAAAGTATCAATAGTAATCCCAGTATACAATGGTTCTAACTATCTTAAAGAAGCAATAGATAGTGCATTAGCACAGACATATAAAAATATAGAGGTAATAGTTATTAATGATGGTAGTAATGATAAGGGAGAGACAGATAAAATATGTAAGTCATATGGTAATAAGATAAGGTATTATAAAAAAGAGAATGGTGGAGCAGCTAGTGCATTAAATATGGGAATAGAGAAGATGAAAGGAGAATACTTCTCCTGGTTAAGTCATGATGATATCTATTATCCAGAAAAGATTGAGAAACAGATAAAATTCCTAGAGAAATTGGAAGATAAGGATGTCGTTTTCTATGCGAGTTATGAATTAATAGATAGGGAATCTAATCAGATAGGAAAAGTTATACATGATCATGATCTTCTAAGAAATAAGCCAGAATATTCGTTACTGAGAGGAAGGGTTAATGGAATTACAATGTTGATTCCCAAGAAAGCCTTTGATAAGTATGGACTCTTTAATGAGGACCTCAAAGTTACTCAGGATTATGATATGTGGAGGAGAATAGCAAAAGGGTATAAGTTTGTACATATGAATGAGATCCTCACGAAAACAAGAATACATGCCATGCAGGATTCCAATAAACACCCGAATGTTATAAAGGAGGGAGATGCTCTTTGGATTAGTATGATGGAGGATCTTTCCCGTGAGGACAAAATAAGGTTGGAAGGCACGGAGTATAATTTCTATCGTGAGATGAAATTGTTTTTAGAGGCAAATACCAGATACGACGGGGCTTTGAGGTTTGTAGAGGAGAAGATGAGAGAGATTTATGAGACAGAGAAAAGGGAGGGAAGTGTGAGAGATATCATGGTAAGTGTTATAATTCCTTTCTACAATGGTATCTCCGATTTGTTAAAGTCATTAGACTCTGTCTTGTCGCAATCTCATAAAAGACTAGAGATCCTATTAGTAAACGATGGGAGTGAAGAGGATTTGGGGCAATTAAAAGAGGAGGTGGGGAAAGATCCCCAGTGTAAAATAATTAACTTAGAAAAGAATTGTGGACCTTCTAAGGCAAGAAATATTGGAATAGAAGAAGCGAAAGGAGAATATATTGCTTTTTTGGATGCTGATGATCTCTTCCTGCCGGGTAAAATTGAGGAGCAGCTTTTACATATGTATTTGACTAAGTCAAACATCAGTCATACCTCATACACAAGCAAAGAGAATGGAAAGAAAGAGGTTGTGCATAGTGGGAAGTTAAACGGTATCGTTATACCACAAATAATAGAATCTTGTACAATAGCTACCCCAACTGTGATGATGAGACACCAATTCCTAGATGATGGTGGTCACAGATTCAGAGAAGACCTTCGTGTTGGGGAGGATACGGTTTTTTGGCTAGAGGTCCTCAAGAGTCAAAAAATTTTAGGAATAGATAAACCTCTTACAGAAGTAAAAGTTGATGCGACAAGTGCAAGGAATAACTTAGAAAAGCATCTCGAAGGGCTTAAAAACATATTGTCTTATATACTAAACGATAATGATTATTCTAAGTACTATCAGCAAATTGCAAAACTATGTTTAAGATATGCAGAAGTTGCTGGTCAGGTTGCTCTTCTTAGAAAAGGAAATGTTCGAGGGGAGGTAAGCGAAGGCGTGATAAGAAAGTTTATTAGGCTTTCAAAGTATCAAGGGTTTGGACTTACGGTGAAGAAAATTTTGAGAAAGTACTCATCTAAAATAGTAGGTAAAATAATCAAGTCTTAAATGGAAAGAAGAAAGAAAGATAGAGAGGAAATATTGCAACTCCTATTTGAGTTAGAGCCTTTGCCTTCTATGGCTATTAGAGAAGGGGATGTTGTAGCGGTATTATCGTCAGATTCTGTATATGAACCACATCTTTGGGTGACCTTGACAACTATGGCTGAAAGTGCGGATAAGACACGGAATTATCGTTTGTACATTTTAGATGGGGGTATAAAAAACAAACTAGCTATAGAGCATATTTTTAAGAAGTATCAGAATTTCAAGGTCGAGTTTATAGATATGACTGCCCAGTTTAATGGGGTTTTTGAGTCCAGATCTGTAAGTAGAGCTGCATATTATAGACTGGCGATATTCCTTCTTTTTGAAAATTTTAATAGAGTTCTTTACATAGATGCTGATTCATATATTCTGTCGGATATCGCAGAATTGTTTGATGTTGATATGTATGGAAAACAGATAGCTGGCGTAAGGGATTCGATCAACTACGAAATCCCTTGGAGAGAGAAGAAAATAAAATATCCAAGGTATTCTGGAAAGGCAGTAGATTATTTCACAGATTATCTGCAGTTGACCCCAGAGAGATTGGGAAAATATTTCAGCTCAGGAGTTCTTGTTTTCAATATGGATCAGATGGATCTCAACAGGAAAAAGAAGGATCTGAAGAGATTGTTGTTGAGAGATTATTACTGTCATGATCAGGATATTCTTAATCTTCTTTTTGATGAGGATCAAATCCATATACTTGGAAGGGAATGGAATTACTTTAATAGTGGACCTATCCTGAGAGAAGAAGATTTTTTTCTAGAAGAAGAGAAGGAAAACTACTTGGGATCAAAATTAAAACCTAAAATTGTCTCCTATGTTCTCAAACCGTGGTTAAAAGAGAATCTGGATAAGCCCTATGTAAGAGAATATTGGACAAAACTAGAAAAATCTCCTTATTATCAAGAAGTACAGAAAAGAATGAGGAAGAATACAAAGTTAAGAAGATTCCTCAGATTATCTTTAAAAGAAAAGATTTTATTTTTGACCAGTAAGGAGGCTTTTCAAAAATATAGGAGTATTTTAAATAAGCGTAAAGATAAGGAATCTTGAAGAAATAATTTTGTATGTTATTATAGTTAGTCATGTCAAATTACTTAGAGCTATTAAGAGAATTTATTAAAACAGACTTCAAGTTGAGGTATAAGAATTCCTATCTTGGAATAATCTGGATTGTACTGAAGCCATTAGCAATGTTCTCGGTTATATATGTGGTTTGGTCCAATATCATTAAGATAGACGCAGATTATAAGATGATGCTTCTGTTGGGAATTATGGTGATGACATTTTTCAACGAGGGGGTCATGATGGGGTTAGGTTCTTTGATGTCTAAAGCTGGGATTATTTTAAAAATTAAATTTCCCAGAGAAATTGTTGTCTTTAGTGCTGTGACAATTTCCTTACTGGATTTCATTTTTAACATGGTTGTTTTTGCTATATTTAGTATATTTACGCCCGTAACTGTTACTCCTATTAGTTTTGTTTTGTTCTTAATGGCAATATTTTCTTTATACATTCTTATCATGGGAGTTAGTCTCTTCTTAAGTATTCTGTATATTAAACTACGGGATATACATAACCTTATGCAGGTTGTTCTGCAATTATTCTTCTGGTTGACCCCTGTATATTATCAGTTAGAGATGTTACCGGAAAATCTTCAAAGGATAGTTATGTTGAATCCCTTAACAACAATATTAACACTTGCCAGAAAGGGTCTAATTACAGGAGACCAGGTTGTTAGGGCAGATTTCATAGACATGACTATGATATTTTTAGTTTGTCTGTCAATATTAATAGTTGCAATTGTTTTCTTCAGGAAAAGGGTAATTAAAATAGCAGAATATTTCTAATGGATAAAGAGCCAATAATAAAACTAAAGGATATAAAGAAAACATTCTTCTTACCACACCAGAGGCATGATTCTTTGGTAGAGTTTTTATCCAACCCTCTTCGTATATTT
Organism: Candidatus Dojkabacteria bacterium UBA4813; assembly: GCA_002402455.1. GTDB lineage: Bacteria > Patescibacteriota > Dojkabacteria > SC72 > SC72 > UBA2177. Next base: position 19,629 of record DHFX01000012.1, on the reverse strand, counting down.
AAACCTTCTGGGGAGGAATTTACAGTTCTAAAAGATATTGATCTGGAGATATACAGGGGGGAATTTCTTGGCATTATGGGAAGAAATGGTTCCGGGAAATCAACTCTTCTTAAAATTCTTGCCGGAATATATGCACCAACAGAAGGGAAAGTTGAAGTTAATGGGAAGATAGTTCCCTTTTTAGAATTAGGAGTAGGGTTTAACAGAGAATTAAGTGGAAGAGAGAATGTTTTCTTAAATGGGATTATATTAGGTATGCCTAGAGAATTTTTGAAGGAAAAGTATGATGAAATTGTTGCTTTCTCAGAGCTGGAAAAGTTTATGGATATGCCATTAAAGAATTATTCTTCGGGTATGCAAGTGAGATTAGCATTTTCGATTGCAATTATGGCAGATGCAGACATATATGTGTTAGACGAAGTTTTAGCAGTAGGGGATACAGCTTTCCAGAAGAAATGTTTTGATATCTTTAGGAGTTATAAAGAGCGAGGGAAAACAATAATTTTAGTTACACATGCTGCTCCTTCTGTTCGAGAGTTTTGTAATAGGGCAGTTTTCTTAAAAGATGGATTATTGCAGGTTAAGGGTTCCCCAGAGGAGGTAATAAAGGCATATGAGCAGGGTTAGGGTTTTTAGGAACTGATACTAATTCTAAAATTCCACTTGAGTTTGTTGTTACTTCATACAGGGCATTATTTTCTAGAGTATCGAAGTAGTGACCATATGTTTGTTTAAACTTCTCATCATATCTAAATATGTATACCAAATCATAGTTATCTAGTACATATTTAGACCAGTCCTCTGGGGAGATAATCATGGTCCAGGGGTCACCCAAACCCGGGTAATTATGATAGAGTTCAGTGGCTACAGAGTAATCTTTTGTCCATGTAATGTGTGTGGGATATAAAGTGTGAATAAGAACTAATGTGTCATAGCCCGTTGATCCTTGGGCAATCATATATGTTTTTAGCTTTTGATCTTGCAGATACTTCTTCCAAATTAGACTCTTTTCAAATTCGTTTCTTGTTATTATCGTCTCGTGTACAGATTGTCTTACGGCCTGAAGGGACTCCGGTAAATATATTTCTACTTTACTGATTAAGATATGTGACAAGTAAAGAGATAGTGATACAAAGACAATGGCTTTTATACTCTCATTAAGACTTTTCTTGGGGGAAACTGGTTTTGGAGAGGGTTCTGTCTTAACCACAAAGAACACGAGTAAAAAGATAAAGAATGCCATGAAATAGGATAGTATGTAACGTGTGTAGGCAGCTAAATTTACTGCTTCATTTGATGCGAAAACAGAGAGGTAGGCTATCAATATAGCAAGAGAGTATCCTATCCCTCCCAAGACAAGTCCTAAGAAAGTAACTATCAGGCGCTTTTTAAGCAATTTGTTTCTAACTATCAGGATAGTGTAGATTAGAAAAATACTGCTCAATAGTATTATTAGTTTTAAGAAAGGGGATTCTAAGGGTGCCAAAGGTTTTTGAATTAACGCCGTCGTAAAGTTTGCTATTGTCTCTTCTTGGTATGGGAGAAAGTCTCGGCTTAGTATCTTCTTCACATCTATTGATCTATCTTCCAGTACGGATGATGCTTCGGCTAATTTTAAGTGCATAGATAAAAGAAATTTAGAGAAGACTGTAAATAAGAGAGGTAGAGTAGCTAAGAAAATTTTTCTTAAATAATCCTTATCTTTCTTCAAGTGATCTAAAAAATTCTTTGTTATTCCAGCTTTGAAAGCGATAAAGTCTATTAAAATGATTAATCCTCCAATTAAAGCAAAAATAAACCCAGTATCCTTAGTTAATGTTAGTTGTAAAGAAAGTGCACAAATAATGATACATTTGTATAGAGCGTCTTTTATGTCATCCCGATAGTATGTCAATAGCATAACACCTAACATTATCCCGAGAATTGCATCTACATAGAGGGAGCTAAAAAAGCTAAATTCGGGTTTTAAAGGGATGGCAACTGGTATGAGAATAAAGATTATTAGAAAAAAATAATTTTTTACATTGAACCTCCTAAGAAACATCATTACTAGAGAGAAGAAGAACATATTAGAAGCAATATATGCCGGATATTCAGTGAATTTAGGAAATGGTCTCATCCAGAAATATTGAAAGAGAGAAGATGCGGGAGGGTAAGTTCTTGCAAACTGTCCAACGGTATTTTTAAGTGAAGCTAGGGCATCAAGACTATACATGTGTTTTAGAACAGATCCCCAGTGACTAAATTCATCCCAGATTATGAACATTCTCCCATAATTTAAATAGATTGCTATTAGAAGAAATACTAAAAATAAAATTAAGCCAGGAAGAAGAGAGATCTCTTTAATAATTTTTTTGTTCTTTATATATGAACGGATGATATATCCTAACGAGATTATTGCGAGGATAATGATTATTGCATAACCAAGGAGCAATGAACCTTTGAAGTTGAGAATCCCTGTTAAGAAAAGGATTAATATTACTACAGAATTGGATAGGAAGACTGTTTCTACAAGTTTTCTCTTTAGGAGTACAGCAAGGGAGATGGAAATAATTAAAATCAATAAAGAGGGGACTAGTAGAGGCAGTAGGGCTGTTAAGTGGGATAAAATGTTTAAGTACATTCAGGTTGTGTCTATTACAGATGATATTCTAAAAGATGATAAGTTATGATTTTGATCATGTCAATTAAATAAGCTTCATACCCTCCATATATGATCATCTATAATGGGATTTTAATATCCTTATACGATATAATTGTCTAATATGAAAACCTACCTCATCCTCCCCACCTATTGTGAGGGGAAAGTAATTAAAAAAGTAATAAAAGATATCCAAAAGGAAGGATATAAAAATATCATTGTTGTAGATGATGGTAGTATAGATAACACTTGTGCATGGGTAAAATCAGAAAGTCTTCTCTGCGCTATACCCTGGAACTATGGTACTAACCATATTTATTTGTTATAAACTTGTTATAAAGCATCCCCACTTTTCAAATTATGATATATTATCCTGATGAATTCAATTGAGAACACTTACATCACAATTCCCCTCTACAACGATTCTAAAATGATTCTTAAGGTAATCAAATCCTTAAAAGATAAAGGATATAATAATATTGTAGTAGTAGACGATGGTAGTAAAGATAATGGATATGAAGTAGTAAAAAAGAATACAGATGTAATAGTTGCTAAACACATAATAAACAGGGGTCAGGGAGCAGCTTTACAAACAGCCATGGAAATAGCAATAGAGAAAGGTGCTAAATATATAGTACATTTTGATTCAGATGGACAACATGATGCTAAAGATATTGATAAAATGCTAAAAACCTTAACGGAAGGTAATTATGATATTGTATTAGGATCCAGATTTCTTCAAGAAAACAATATCCCCCTCTCAAAAAGAATAACTCTTAAACTAGGAATAGTATTTACATATTTACTCTCCCATATATGGTTAACAGACGTACACAATGGATTAAGAGTGATGACTGTAGAAACCGCAAAGAAACTAGATATACAACATGACAGATTCGAGCATGCTTCTGAGATATTAGATAAGATAAAGATATTGGATCTTAAATATACAGAAGTACCGGTAACTATACATTATACTGAGTACTCTATGTCTAAAGGACAAAGTATATTTAATGGTATAAATATAGCTATGAAATTAATATTAAGTAAGATTAAGTAAATATGGTAATACAAATTATTGCTACTGGAATAATACTCGTTATTTTAGGTCAATTAATAGCAAAAGTAATTAGAGATAAGACATCAATCATTAAGATAGCTTTTTGGTTAATATTTTGGTCAATAGCACTCATTGTTATATGGTTACCAACGGATATTATTGACAAATTCGGAGAATTAGTGGGTGTAGGTAGAGGTATAGATGTACTAGTATATTTTTCAATTATACTTCTGTTTTACGATAATCTAAAATTAAGAAGTAAGATAGATAATATACAGAGGGATATTACTAGAATAGTTAGGGAGATATCGAAGGCTAATTCTTAGTGATGTTATTCAAGTATTTATAAGAAATTTTTCTTTTAATATTGCTAATATCCTGCAAAAATAAAACTTTTTTACTATTAGAATATTTCTTCGCTATCATTCTTGATTCCTTCAAGGTTTTATCTATGCTAGAACCTGTCTTAGTATCTGTGGTAAATCTAAATTCTGCTAAATAATCTTTTATTAAGTGTAACTTATAATTTTTTGCAAGCCTTGCCCACAAATCTTGATCCATTGAATAATGTAAATTCTCGTCAATATACCCAACCTTATCAAGTAATTTTCTTCGCCAAAAAGTTGAGGGTTGTGATATGCAATTCTCGATCAATAGTTGCTCTAAACTAAATTTTTCTAGTTTCTTGTTCTTATACTTTGTAACATATTTCTTAATCTCATTGTCATTCTCATCTATAACCCTACAATACCCTGTTAACCACATACACTCAGGATTATCTTTAAAATATCTTACAACCTTTTCTAATGTACCTTCTGTATACATATCATCTGAATTAAGAAAGGCTACAATATCTCCAGTAGCCATTCTTAAACCTTTATTTATTCCATTTGATTGTCCTTTATCTTTTTCAGAAATATATCTAAATTCAATATGATTACCCCATCTCCCTTCTCTTATTTCTTTGTCATACTTTTTAATAATCTTTAAACTGTTATCTGTGGATGCTCCATCTGTAATAATATATTCCAATTCAAAGTCTCCTTTTTGATCAAGAACGCTTTTAATAGTTTTCTCTAGATATTTATCTGTATTATAGTTTGTTGTTATTATTGAAATTTTCATAGTACCATTACAAAGCTTTGGGTATTTAGAGTACAGTTGAAACAAACTTATTTCAACCCTATCCTAAAATCCTCGTGTTTATAATTTAAATTCTAATCTTTATTTAAATTCCCATGCTTAAACTATTCAATTCAACAGGATTTTCGCTACATTCTTTTCGGTACTTTTATCATTGATAATAATCAAACCATTATTTTCGAGATCAGCATTCTCCATTACAGAATCAATGAATCCAGAAAGGCAGTCGTAGGCGTTATATATTGGAATTATTATGTCGGATTTATCAATATTTTTCATTATTTTTCTAAATGTATTATACTTATTGAATAATTTAGAGTCTAGTATATCAATTTAATCAAATTCTACAATCTATTAGTAATTAAGAAATAATTGAGACATAGCAACATGCCAAAAGCTTCAATAATTATTCCTGTTTACAATGCGGAAAAAACAATTAAATATTGCTTAGAGAGTATTTTAAACCAGACATTTCAAGATTTTGAGATTATTGTAATAAATGACGGGTCTAAGGATAATTCACAGAGAATAATTGAAAGTTATAAGAAAAAATATCCCCAAAAATTTAGGGTCTACAAACAAGAAAATAAAGGCGTTGCGATAACAAGAAATAAAGGAATTGGGTATGCTAGGGGTTTTTATCTTTTTTTTATAGATAATGATGATTATATAGACAAGGATTATCTAGAGATATTCATAAGAGAAATTCAAAATTCTAAGAGTGATATGGTTATAGGTGGATATAAAAGGGTGGACATCCATAAAAATAGAGTACTTTATAGTAAGGATACCTCGGATAATCCGTGGGTTAAATATATGTTTCCCATTTGTTGGGCAAAAGTATACAAAACCAGTAGTTTAAAAAATTTTAAACTCGAATTCCTCGATATAAATATAGGAGAGGATTTATATTTCAGCGTTATTGGTAATCTATGCCTAAACATTGCGATCACACCTTATAATGGTTACAACTGGGTATATAATAAAAACTCTGTGCTAAATACTCGCATTAATCTTAATAATAAAAAAGTGAGTTTAATCTCTTTGTTTGACCAAATATACGAAAAAATTAAATCCGTAAAAGTTTCAAAAACAGAAGAGGCTCTTATTGAATATTTCTTCATAAAAACGGCTATTTATTTTTTGCTTCATTCCGGACGAGGAACAAATTATGAAATACTAAAAAACGAGGATAGAAAACTGTTCGAATGGATCGAGGGAAAATACCCTCAATACTCCAAGAACCCCAATATAAATCCGTTTAAACCAGAAGGAGAAGACTTATTTGTCCGAGTTGCTATATATACTTACGTAACCCTCAAGCGTATGTCTCTAGAAAATCCTTTTCTTAAAGTCTACAGCAAACTACCTTTAAATAGGCAGGGAGGATGATACTATTCCTCACGTTTAGAATTATGCCCTTTCCCATTGTAAGATAAAGGGATTTCTCTGATAGGAGTTTGTCGTTATTAAAATGCAGTAACTTATTTCAACCCCATCCTAAAATCCTCATGCCCATAACTTAAATTTATATTGTAAAAAGGATCCCTCCCTCCTAAATCATAAATATATTTATTCCATTTCTTTCTTAATTTTAATGCATTAACCTCATCCCTTTCCAAACCCTTATCCTCAAACCAGCTACCAGCAACGACCGCTCTCAAAGAATCCTAGACCAAAATCTACTTCTTAAAATTGTAGCAAGTGTATGGCAGGTCAACAGGCAATCAATGCTCTATGGTATAAAGTACTTGAAGATAATAAGGTGGGTATAACTCCGCAAGACCAGCCATTGCTCTTTAGAGAGTTATAATCCTGTAGGGATTCAACCCATTTTTGTAGTATAATCTCTACACCTAATTTAAAACAGCACTAACAAATGCAAAAGGTATCAATCATAGGTTTAGGTTACGTAGGTTTACCCCTAGCCTTAGCCATAGAAAAATCAGGTAAATATGAGGTAGTCGGTTATGACATTAGTGAGAAACAGGTAAAGAAGATATTAGATAAACAATCCCCCATAACAGATGAAACAGCCCAAAAAGAACTAAAAGAATTAGACCTACATGCAACAATAGATGAAAAAGAAATAAAAGGTAGTGACTACTACATAATCTGTGTACCCACGCCGGTCCTAGATGACTACACACCGGACTACACACCGGTAATAAGTGCAGGAGAAACAATAGCTAAATACTTAGAAAAAGGACAAACAGTAATACTGGAATCTACAGTTAACCCGGGAACATGTGAAGAAATACTTCTTCCCGTACTAGAAAAAGGCAGCGGACTTAAAGCAGGAAAAGATTTTAACATTGCCATGTGTCCGGAAAGAATAAACCCCGGAGATCCCAAATGGAATGTATACAACATACCTAGAAATATAGGCAGTTTAATACCCCAAAAAACAAAGGAGGTAGCAGACTTTTACAGATCTTTCTTAGATGCACCAATCAATGAGGTCTCTTCCATTAAAATAGCAGAAGCTACCAAGATAGTAGAGAATGCATTTAGAGATATAAATATTGCTTATGTAAATGAATTAGCTAAATCCTTTGATGCCATGGGTATAGACCTAATAGAAACATTAAAAGGTTCTTCAAACAAACCATTCTCCTTCATGGTACATTGGCCCGGTAGAGGTGTAGGAGGCCACTGTATAGCAGTAGACCCTTACTACCTAATAAAGAGAGCAGCTGAATCCGGTTTTGACCACAAACTCTTAAAAATGGCCAGAGAGGTAAATAACAGTATGCCACAATATACCGTAGAGAGACTGCAAGATGCTTTAAATGAAGTTAAATTACCTATAAATGGTACTAAGATTGCCTTACTAGGACTTAGTTACAAAGAAGATATTGCAGATTTAAGAGAGAGTCCATGTTTAGAAATAAGGGAGATATTAGAGAAAATGGGTGCAGACTTATTAGTATACGACCCTTTTGTTCCGGATATGTCAAATGTAAAATCTCTAAAAGAAGCTTTAGATAATTGTGAAGGTGTTGTAGTAGCTACGGCACATAAGAAGTTTGGAGATTTAACTAAAGAAATTAGTAAGAGAAAGAATATTAAGGTTGTTGTAGATGGAATGAATAAATTAGATAAGAAAGAAATAGAGAAAGCAGGTATAATATATAGAGGAATAGGGAAATAATATAACAACATAAAAGTATGAAACTAATAATATACATGCCTGCCCTAAATGAAGAAGAAGGTATAGCTTCTGTTATAGAGGATCTTCCAAAAAAAATTGAAGGTATAGATGATATCAAGGTTTTAGTTGTCGATGACGGCAGTACGGATAATACCGCGAAAATAGCAAAAGAACACGGAGCGGATGTTGTAAGCCACAATGTTAACAGAGGAGTAGGAAGAGCCTTCCAAACCGCTGTTGAATATGCACTGGAAAATAATGCTGACATATTGGTTAGTATAGATGCAGACAGGCAGTTTAATAACAGACAGATACCGGATATTATCCAACCAATATTAAAAGGAAGAGCAGACATGGTAACAGGTAACAGATTTGAGAAAGGAATTCCGGAGAACATGCCAAAGATTAAGTATTGGGGAAATAAACAGATGTCCAGGTTAATCTCTTTAATAAGCAGACAAAAATTTAGAGATGTGTCCTGTGGCTTTAGGGCATACAATGAAGAAGCCTTAATGAGGTTAAATCTTCTTGGTGCTTTTACATATACTCAGGAGACAATATTAGATATGGTTTACAAAGGTCTAAGAGTGGTCGAATACCCTGTAGATGTAACATACTTTAATGCAAGGGAGTCTAGAGTAGCTAGCAGTATCACCAATTACGCCTTTAGAACATTAAAAATAATTCTAAGAACCCTTAGAGATTACAAACCCATGTTATTCTTCGGAGGCATGGGTGGTGTGTCAACGGGCATAGGATTGGTTTTTGAGATATTTATGTTCACACATTATTTTCTAAGTGGAAGTTTTACTCCGTACAAATCTTACGGATTTATAGGTTTAGGATTTTTAATTTTCGGTTTACTACTTGTAATTGTTGGATTATTGGCAGACATGTTTAACAGAGTAAGAATTAATCAGGAGAGGATAATTTATGAGCTAAAGAGAAACAGATATTCTAAATTCAGTAAAGAAAAGTAAATGAATGTCCTAATATCCATATCTCACCCAGCATGGGCACACCAATTCCACAATATTATAGATATTCTTAAAAAAAGAGGGCACAAAGTTAAGGTATTAGTTATTAAAAAGGACAAAAACTGGGAAATACTGGATCAATACGGAATAGAGTACACCATTGTGGGAAATACTACCGGTAAAGGCAAGATAGATAAGGCATTCATATTACTAATTACAACTTTCAGACACTTGGTTGAGGCAATAAAGTTTAAGACAGATGTCTTAATCGGAAGACCCTCTCCCATGATGGCAATCACGGCATTCTTAATAGGCAAGAAGAACATAGTATATTGTGATACCGAAAGATCCGTAGAATCTCTTTTCTTTAGCAAACTATTGTCTTACAAAATCCTTACCCCCATGATGTACAGAAAAGACCTCGGTAAAAAACAGATGAGAGTAGAAACTTTTAAGGAACTTTTTTACTTACATCCCAATTACTTCAAACCAAATCCTGAGGATGTAAGATTGGCAGGTTTAAAACCGGGAGAGAAATTTTCGTTTGTAAGATTTGTAGCATGGCATGCCAGCCATGANNNTATGGGAAGGTTATACTCTCCAGTGAAGAAGAATTACCTTCTGAATTTGACAAATATATTAAGAAAATACCACATACCAAAATACATAGTGTAATGTCCCAGGCACAGCTTTTTGTGGGAGACGGTCTTACCATGGCCTTTGAATGTAATGTTATGGGAGTACATGCAATATTTACAAGTGAGCTAACATCTGGAGCAGGAGATGAAATGGAACAGAAGTATGGTCTTCTTTACAGTATAGAGGATAGAGAGCATATGGTAGAGAAAACAAAGAAGGAGATAGATGAATTACTAAGTCAGAAGAATTTAAAGGAGATAGGAAAAGAAAAACAGAAGAAACTTTTGGAAGATAAAAAAGATTTTAATCAATGGTGGGTGGATTATTTGGAGGAAGAAGTTAAGTAGAAATTTATATAAATATAAATAATTCTAATAGTTATGTTAAAAGATAAAAACCTTCTTGTACTTAGTCATACATACAATAGTTTTATTAAAGATCCTGTGGAGGTTATGGCAAAGGATTTTAACAAGATATATGTCCTTGTCAGGTTACATCCCCTTGCAGAGCTAGGGAATATCATTCCCATTCCCTTTTTTAGAAGTAGAGCAAAATATTCTAAAAAATATTCCGTAGATTTAACAAACAAGCCGAACAATGTAGAAATTTTTACTGTTCCTTTCTTCTACTTGCCTTTTAAAAATCTTTACCTTAAAGCAGGGAAAAGACATGCTAAGAAAGCAATTGAAGTAATAGAGAAAAACAATCTTAAATTTGACATAATCCATGCCCATTTTGCTTGGTCATCCGGCTATGCAGGGGTTAAAGTTAAGGAGAAATACAATAAACCATTGGTTGTAACCGGTCATGGTTATGACATATATAAACTCCCTTTAAGGAGTGAGAGATTTAAGAGAGAGATTGTTAAAGTTTTTAATAGCGCAGACCAAGTACTAACGGTAAGCGAAGAGAACAACAAACACCTTAAGAGTATGGGGGTAAATAATGTTAAAGTTTTTCCCAATGGTTATGCACCAACCCTTTTTTACTTCAAGGAACAAAAGCCTTGTAGAGAAGATCTGGGATTACCTATGTATAAGAAGATAATCATAACAATCGGGAATTTGGAACCGTATAAGGGTTATGAATATTTGGTTAAAGCATTAGATATAGTTAGGAAGAAGAATCCTAATATCTTCTGTTTACATATAGGAGCGGGATCCTTGGAGGGACAGATTAAAAGGATGGTTAGTGAGAGAGGTTTAGAAGAGTATATATCCTTTTTAGGAAGGATCCCTCATAGTGAACTTGTTGACTATTTCGGAGCTTCTGACTTTTTTGTTTCTTCAAGTTTATCTGAAGGAAACCCTACTGTTATGTTTGAATCTTTAGGTTGTGGTAAACCATTTATTGGAACTAAAGTAGGAGGTGTTCCTGAAATTATTTCTTCACAAGAGTACGGACTACTTTGTAATTCGGCAGATGAAGAAGCTCTTGCAGAAAATATTCTCAAAGCATTAGAGAAGGGTTGGAATACCGGGAAGATATTAAGTTATGCAAAGGAATTTTCGTGGGAGAATATATGTAAAAATATTGAAGAGGTATACAAAGATTTATTATAAAGTTATGAAGAAAGTATTATATATTACAACAGTAGATATAAGCTCAGATTCCGGTGTTAAAAAAAAGATCTACGGACAGATAAGGGTAATGAGAGAAAACGGATTGGAAGTAGCATTAATTGCTCCTAATGGGAGGGACATTGTTGTGGTCGAAGGTAATGCTAAAGAGGAAAGAACAGGGGCAGTTGATACATATATTAACTCTTGGCCTTTCAGATTCTTTAATTTAGTAAGAAATTTGTATAAGAGGGCTTATGAACTTGCTCATAAAGATAAATACGACGGTGTTTTTATAAGGTATCCCTTGGCAGAGGGATGTCTAATTAAGATGCTCAGAAAATTAAAGAAGGAAGGAATTAAAGTTTTCATAGAAATACCATCTTACCCATATGATTTGGAATACAAAAATAAACAGTGGTATAAGGAATTCGGCTTGTATTTAGATAAAATCTACAGAAGAAAACTTAAAAATTATGTAGATGTTATATTTACTCCCAGTCCTCAGGAAGAAACCATTTATGGTGTTAAAACTGTAAATTTTAATAACGGTGTTAGTACGGAAGAAATAGAAGAAAGAAGATATTCCGGAAAGAAGGGTGGGACATTGAGGTTTATAGGGGTAGCTAATCTAAATGCATGGCATGGCTACGACAGGGTAATCGAGGGTATTGCAGAGTACTACAAAGAAAAAGACGAAATAGATTTTATTTTTAATATTGTGGGAGAGGGTGCTGAATTAAATAATTTAAAAAATTTGGTAGAAAAGTTAAACCTTCAGGATAGAGTTATATTCCACGGTTTTAGGAGTGGGAAAGAATTGGATAGGGTATATAACAACTCTGATGTTGCAATAAGCAGTATAGGTCTTTACAGGTTAGGAGTTGCTCCGAAATTGGTCTTAAAAGCGAGAGAAGCCTGTTTAAAAGGTATCCCTTTTGTAGCGGTTAGAGGAGATCCCATATTTAGTGAAGATTTCGATTATGTATATTTTGTTAGTAATGATGAAACACCACTATGCGTTGAAAAGATATATAATTGGTTTGTCAATTTAGATCCGCAAAAGTATCTTAAAGAGATGAATAGATTTGCAAAAGAAAATTTGGATTGGAGAAAAACCTTTAAAATTCCGGTATCAGTTATGAAGGAGGTTATGGGAAGATGAACGAAATTTTTATTAAACTAAAAGAGAAATATCTTCCTGTAAATTCATTTCGCAGTGATTTTGTTACTTTTTCCATTGGAAAGACTCTCTCACAAGTTATTCCGTTACTTATAACCCCTATTCTGACAAGATTGTATACACCTTCTGATTTTGGTATCTTTGCAACCTTTTTATCCCTAGTTACCATTGTGGCCCTTATCTCTAACGGTAGATATAACTTAGCAATAACTCTGCCTAAGAAATTAGATAAGGCAACTGAGCTACTAATTGTGTGTATAATCGGAGTAGTTTCCACTTCCCTTTTTTCTCTCCTCATCTTCATTTCCTTTAAGACAGACATATTAAATGGGCTCTCCTTAGGTGGGAAAGATTCTCTGGTATTCTTAATACCGATAGGTGTTTTAATAGTTGCATCTATAGAATCAGTATATTACTGGTTACTTAGAAGGAGAGATTACAAGTTCCTTTCAAAAAACCTTGTTATTCAAACAGGTGTTACAAGCCTCCTGAAATTGGGTTTTGCATTTTTTTATTGGGGTTGGTTCGGTCTGGTCTTTGCATATATTTTAGGAGCTCTTCTGTCTCTTATTCTTCTTACAACAAAATTCCTTAAGGAGAGTGATTTCGTTAATGTTATAAAGGGGATAAAGAGAAGGGATCTCTTAGATACCGCTAAGGAATATAGAGATTTTCCACTTCTCTCAATGCCAGCGGATGGTATAAACTCTTTTGCAAATCAACTACCGAATATATTACTAAACAGTCTATTCGGAAGCAGTATCGCAGGGTTTTATTCTATGACTCACAGGGTTTTAGGACTCCCCGTCACGTTTATATCTTCGGCAATGACAGATGTGTATAGGGAAAGAGCAAGTGCTGATTTTAGAGAGAAGGGTGATAGTAGAAAAATCTTCTTGGCAACCCTAAAATATCTTACTCTTTTTTCAATCCCTATTTTTGTCCTTCTCTTCTTATTTGCTCCTGCAATAGTGCCATTCCTTTTAGGAGAGCAGTGGGCGGAAGTAGGTCAATACATTAGGATCTTAACCCCTCTGTTTCTATTTAGATTTATTGCTTCTCCTCTTAGTTCGACTCTTTATATAAATAAAAAACAGAAACATTTACTTCTGTGGCAAATAGGTTTGTTAATTTGTACAGTAGCGTCGTTTTATATCGGGAACATGTTGGGTAGTGCCAATCTCTCCTTGACAATATTCTCCGTGAGTTACTCTGTAATGTATGTAATACTAATAATCTTGGGATATAAATTCACGAAAAAATAATCCTCATGAATAAGGTCATAGAGTTTGTAAAAAAGAATTATTTATTTGTTGGATTTCTGGTTGGCTACATTATTGTTCTGTGTTTCTTCGCATTCTTTAGGGATATGGTCAACGATTCGTTTCTTTATTTTCATGAGACCTATTTAATATCTGAGGTAATCAAGAGCGGGCAGTGGATAGGACCTTATGGTGTAGGAGTTCACGGATTTCTATTTAAGATTCCTCCTGCCCTTATATTTTTACTAACAGGCCCATCTGTTTGGGTGGTTACCGTCTACCACATAATACTTGGGGCAATAGTCGTTTACTTAATGTACAGACTAGCTACAAAAGTTTTAAAGAACAGAAATTACGGTCTTTTGGCAACCATAATCCTTGTAAGTAACTTTCACTTCTTTCTCTCTCCAATAACTTACCTAAGAGAAGTTCCGTCAATTTTGGTTGTACTGCTACTTTTGGATTATATAATCAGCAAACCCAAGAAGAACAATCTGGTTTTGGGTCTGTTGTTTTTACTTCTTTTGGATGTAAAGGAGTATGTTTTTGGTATCTTCTCCGTATTTTATGTCGTCTGGATGTTTATTGACTCAAAGGAGGAGAAGTTTCTTCCTAGGGTATGGGAAGTTGTTAAGCAGTCGGTGATAATTTTCTTACCTTCCTTGGTATGGGTTGTCTTAATGTTTACGACACACATAATTCCTGTAAATATGTTTCTGGCTTCAATTATCGGACTGAAAGATAATGCCTTTGGTTATTTAACTGCACATTTTGATATAGGGACTTCTACAGCTAATTTACTGGAAGGTGGTAGAGATATGTTCTATATTGAGATTTCACAAACATGGCCTCCTGTTGTTATATTTCTAGGTGAGATTGTAAACACAATACTTTCTTATATAGGGAAGATCATGTACCCAAGGGTGTTTTCATTCCTGTCCATTCCTAAGGTTGTTATATTGCCGGTTGTAATTAGTGCGGTTATTAGTATAAAGAGATTTATTGCAAGTAAGAAAGAATCTTTGAGATCCATAGCGTTGCTTTCTACTTTAATACTAGTTTGGTTGGTATTTTATATTTTGAGAGCCTCCCATGGAAGGTATCTGTTACCTATTGTTCCGGCAATAGCGATTGTTTATGTATTCTTGATCTTTAAGCAAAAGTTAACCCTAAAGCAAAAGAAAGCAATGTTTATAGCAACATTCCTTTATGTTTCCGCTGGGGTATATTTTGAAACAAGCTATGTTCTTTTTAAGGTTATTCTAGAGTACAGTATCCTGACACTATTTATGACCATGTTTATTAAGCCCTGGATTAAGTATGTTAGATATCTTCTAATCTTAATATTAGCAGTAGGCTCAATGGGCAGTGCTGTTTTGTTCTCTTATGTTCAGGGGCAGATATATGGGTATATGAATTGGGGAAGAAATAGGAATGCTGAGCAAATAGCAAATCTAATTCCTGACGATGCTGTTTACTGGATAAACAGTCCAAGGAATGCTTCCTTAATTTCTGTGTATAACAATGAGACATACCTAAGACCGGAGTGGAAGTGGAATCTTCATGAAATTGTCCCCATAAGAGATTCTTTTAAAACAATGGGGCAGTTTCAGAATTATACGTTTAGAATAAAGGATCTTGAAACTTTTAAGAAGAATTTGGATAAATACGATATAGAGACATTAGTGTTTATAAGAACGGAACTAAGTGAGGAGGATTATCCGGACCAAGAATTCTTCAAAGACTTGATCTCTGCTTCTTGGTTAAGACTTAAGGAGAATGTAGAATATAAGGGAATGGAAGTTTATATGTTTGATATCGTAAAATGAAAAAACTCCTCAAATTCTTAGAGAGTAGAGGAATCTATATTTTAATAGGGTTATGTCTTTTTCTCGGTTTAAGTGTTCTACCGTTTAGAAATGCCACTTTGGATGACGACCTGTATCTGTTTGAGACCTCAATAATGACAGAGGCTTTAAGTAGAGGAGAGTGGATAGGAGATTATGCAGTAGGTACTCACGGTTTTCTTTTTAAACTACCCGTAGCCTTGGTCTTTCTTCTAACAGGTCCTTCTTTAGAAATTGCTACTGTTTGGAATATACTCCTTGCCTGTGTTTCTCTTTTTTTGTTCTACAAAATTTTAAAGGAATATTTTCCAAAAGGGATATATCCCTTCTTAGGGACTCTTCTGCTGTTTTGCAATTTCCAGTTTGTATTAAATCTTCCTACATACATGAGGGAAATTCCTGTACTATTGGGTTTCCTTGTAGTCCTTTACACATTAGTTAAACAGAAGTCATATTGGCTTACCGGCTTGGCTATGTTGTTAATCCTTGACGGTAAAGAGTATGTACTCTTTATGATAGCTCCGGCATTGGCAATATATGTGATCATCAAAGAATGGAAAGGCTTTAATTTTAAAACCGTGTGGGAGATATTTAAGGGAGGGGTACAGATATTTTTGCCGACCATAGCCTTTCTTGCCATTATGATATTTACCTCAATAATACCGGTTAATATGTATGCTCTTTCCGTAATCCCTGGAGTAACGGAGGGTGGAGTGGAGTACCATATAGACCATTTCAGTGTAGAGAAAGCGACAGAAAACAGAATTGAAGAAGGAGCACCGGAAATACAGAAAGATATTCATGTAGAGAAAGAGGAAGTTAAAAATGTCTTTAGTGTAATTCTAAGTTACATAGGGAAGATATTGTATCCTAGGAGTTTTTCTTTTATTTCTATTCCAAAGGTGATTTTCTTTCCGGCATTTTTGACTAGTATATTGTTATTTCCTAAATTTCTTAAAAAGAAGGATTACACATTCCTATCTTTTGCCTTAATCTTATGGAGTTATATACTCGTGTTTGTTTTAAGAGCATCTTTTGACAGGTATCTTTTCCCGATTCTGCCGGTTGTTGTATATTTCTTTATTATTTTTATTAAAGATTTAATTAAGCAAAGGAAGAAGTTTCTTTTTGTGTTAGTAATAACAGCTATTCTTGCTTTCTTAGGTTTGCTTTTTGAGGTTGATTATATTTCCATCAAGATAGTTCTTAATATAATAGTGTTACTTTTATATATAGGTTATTTTATTGGCTATTCTCGTCTTTATAAAAAGGCAAAGCTAATGTCCACAATCCTGTTTGTAGCTCTTGCCGGAATAACTTTTAGTGTAATTGTTTATTTCTTTTATGCAAATGGTCAATTATATTATTACCGACTCTGGGGGAAGGATTACGAAGTTAAGAAGGTTGTAGAGTACTTTAATGAAGATGAGAATATTATGATCAATGATCCGGGGTGGAATATGCTAATAAATGTTTATAGGGGGGATAACAGATATGATCCCGAATGGAAGTGGGAATTTAAAGATTGGGTACCGAGGAAGGAAAATCTAAAAACCTTCGAAAGACATTCTGCATTCCAACCGGTGGGTATTTCTATTGCAAATGATGTCAGATCTGTAGAAACTTATGATATAGATAAAGTCGCTTTAATAGTATCTACGCTGGAAGGGTACTCCTTTCCATATGAGCACAAGTTGGATAGGTATAAGAATGCAGATTGGTTACTCTTAGAGAATGTAATTCATTTTAGGAATAAGGATTTATACATATTCGACGTTACTGAATGATTAATATGTAATATAATAAGGAAATAATGAAAGATAAAGAGATAGCACACTATAGTAATGAACACCTTTGGAAGAGATTAAGTCTTTCTGAAACGAATCGGGAAAGAATTCAAAAAACAGTTGAAATGATACCAAAGGATGTTAATTCAATAGCGGACATCGGTTGTGGTAGTGGTCTTTTCCTAAACCACATAAAGGAGAACAGAGACATTCCCCATCTAATCGGTATAGACTTCAGTGAGAATTCCATGAAAATGCTAAAGGCTGATAAAAAGGTAGGAGATATTACAAATATTCCTTTGCAGGAGCATTCCTACGATTTAGTCTCTGCACTAGAGGTTTTGGAGCATTTAGATTTGCAAGAGTACAGTAAAGCTAAGGAAGAGTTAGCTAGGGTATCAAAAAGATATATCCTTGTCTCAGTTCCTTTCGCAGAAACATTGGAAGATGATTTCGTTAAGTGTCCTGAGTGTAAAACATACTTTAACAAATCTCACCACAAAAGATCTTTTGATGAACAAACCATCAAAACTTTATTTGAATCCCAAGGTTACAGAAGCAAAGAAATAAAATATATATCCAAAAGAAATGTGTATTTTATCCTAACACCAATATTTAAGTTGTACAAAAAAGTTAGAGGTAAATTCCTTACGGAAGGAACAGTTTGTCCTGTCTGTGGATACGAAGTTAAAAATAAAACCAAGAAAGGGGGAATTTCAGTAAAGAAGAACAAAAGCTCAGTTGTGTCTAATATAGTTTCTTTCTTAAAGAAAATCTGGCCTAAAAAATACACATACAAGTGGATAGCAGGTTTATATGAAAGGACGGATTAAAATATGCACTTAATAATAGATGCTACTACAACCCAAGATCAATTAGCTTACGCAGGCATAGGTCAATATACCAAGAATATTATCTCACACTTAATTAAACTCCACCCGGATATAGAAATATCTTTACTATTATTTGCAGACAAACCCTCTACCTTAAAAGACATTATCTACAAACACAAAAATGTAAAAATAGTAAACTTAGGTAAATACCAAATAAACGACTTTAAAAACGACCTCTGGTATTACACCAAAGTACTACCTAAGGTAAAAGAAATAAGAAGAGAGGACAGTATATATTTTTGTCCTTACTTCTGGAGAAACTTTCCGGCTAATACATTACCAACGGTCCTCTTTGTCCACGACATGAACCTGGCAATGTTTAATATGTATTCACAAAAATCGTGGCTTCATAACCTAATTAGGAAGGTCCAATACTGGATGGTGATGAACAAATCCCTTAAAACAAAACAGATAATCTGTAATTCCCAAACTACAAAACAAGATTATTTAAGATACTATCCCCAATATCCACAACAAAACATAACAGTATCTTACCTAGGTGTGGATCTGGAAGAAAAAGAAGTACCTCTGGATAATATTCTTCCCAAAGATTACAAACAGAGAGGATATATCCTATACATGGGAGGAGGAATTAACAAAACAAAGAATTCTAAAGGAGTAATATTAAGCTATGTAGAATTTCTCAAATTACTAGGTAAGGAGAAAAACCAATGTCCTTACTTAGTAATATCCGGAGGTAAATTCGAAAACGAGCAGTTAAAAGAAGTAAAAGAATTACATGACATTGTAAGAGAGAACAATCTGGAAGAGCTTGTTCTTTTTACAGGGTTTTATGAGGATGAACAGAAATACTCTCTACTTAAGAATGCATTTGCATTTATACACCTATCCCTTTACGAGGGTTTTGGTTTTGCACCAATAGAAGCACTAAGAGCTAAAGTCCCCACAATATTACACAAGAACCCGGTGTACGAAGAACTATTTAGTGAAGTAGGAATAATGGTAGACGGAGAAAACCATGAGGAGGTAGGAGAGAAAATCTTAGATGTATATAGTAATTCTGAAAAATACAGAAGTAGGGTAGAGAAGGGGTATGAACTCTCTCAAAAATATACATGGGATAGGGTGGCGGAGAGGACATATGAGGTTTTTGAAAAAGTTTTAAATAATTAAAAATGTTAGA
This sequence comes from Candidatus Dojkabacteria bacterium UBA4813, assembly GCA_002402455.1. Classification (GTDB taxonomy): domain Bacteria; phylum Patescibacteriota; class Dojkabacteria; order SC72; family SC72; genus UBA2177. The sequence goes on along the minus strand of DHFX01000012.1, from coordinate 340 downwards.
AACAATAATTTACATACTAGCTTCAATATTTGCTTTGGCAGGTTTAATTTTAAGCATCCTTAATTTCCCGGGTATATGGTTAGTGTATATCTCTACCGTAATACTCGCTATCTTTACCGGTTTTGAAGAAATAACCCCCCTACTCCTTGTTATTCTTTTTTTTGTGGCAATACTCTCCACCTTCATAGACAACATAGTAGCTGCACTAGGTGCTAAGACAATGGGGGGAAGCAAATGGGGAATGCTTGGAGCAATATTAGGAGGAATATTCGGTTTTGTAATCGGGAACTTTCTTGGTTTTATATTAGGACCCCTAATAGGGGCTACCCTTTTTGAATTA
>DHFX01000029.1 GCA_002402455.1 Candidatus Dojkabacteria bacterium UBA4813 | reverse complement strand
TTTTAACATTTTTGTGTTTGTAGATAATATCTTTTAGTGTAGATTTTCTATCTGCAAATAGTAGTAGAGATATATCTATGTCTGGGTGGAGTTTAATGAGGTGAGAAACAATATTCTTAGTATATTGACCTATACCTGCATAGGCTAATTGATCTTGGGTTGTAGTAGCATCTATTATTAGGTGCATAGGAGATTATATATCTTATTTGGCTTTAAGCCAGAAGAATTCTCTGCAACGACCTTTATCATCGTCAACCATTCCTCTATCGATTATGTCAAAGTGGCTATTACCCTTAAGAGATTCTCCTAAATCGTCTCCTCCACTATAGTAGTTCATGTGACTCTCCATAAGTACGATGCCATTTTCTTTCAATAAAGATTTTATCTTCTTAAGGTATTGATCCAACTCCATATCTACCCAGCCATGAACTGCTAGACTCATAATCAAATCGTATCTCTTCTCAGGAGAATATTTCTTAAAATCCAAATTTATTATTTTTACATTATCTATTTTTTCATGGTCAGCCAATTTCTTTGCAATATTCGTAAGATTCTGATTCTGCTCTACAAGATCTATAGACTTAACGAACCTGGATAAGTAGAGGGAGAAGAAACCTATATTCCCACCTATATCCAAGACCTCAAGACCCTTGTTCAACCTTTCCTGCATACCATAGACACTAAACCTTGAGAGAGTATTCCTTCTCCCACTTATTTTTAACGGAGGATAGTTCTGATAAAAATCATCTACCCCAAATTGTTCTACTTCTTTTAGGAATTCATTTCTTAGGTTGTATTCTATCTCTGATAAAAGTCCCTTGTTATATCTATATGAATTTACTCTTCTTGCTGCATAGGTATTTAACTTGTCATGTAATCTTTTCAGGAATTTCTTCATCTCCAAACTATTTTTAATTTAAACGGGAATGTCTCATTATACACACATCTAGGAAACCTTAAAATACTCCTCCAACATTTCTGTAGAACTTCTAGCTTCATCTAACTTGGTATTAAGAAGTATAGAAATATGTGGGACTTGTGCTTTTCTTTCAAAATCTTCTAACTTAGCTTCCTTTATAGGAGTATCTATACCCTGAAGCCTTAATATCTCCTTAGCAAATTCATACCTAGACAAAGAGTCCCTACTAGAGACATGATATATCCCAGGATCTATCTCCCCCTTAAGAGCAAGAATCATACCCTCACTAAGATCCCTAACATAAGTAGGACAACCTACCTCATCTGTAACAACCTTAAGTTCTGGAAGTTCCTTGGCATACTTAGATATCTTATCTATGAAGTTAGTAGCACCTGGACCAAATAACCATGAAGTCCTAAATATGTAATTGTCTCCTTTAATACCTAATACATTCTCTTCTCCTTCTAACTTAGAAACTCCATATGCATTAAGAGGATTAAATTCATCATAATCTTCTGGGTATCCCTTCTCTCTGTTATCTCCAAAAACATAGTCTGTAGAGACATGTATAAAAGGGATATCTAAATGATGACATGCCTGTGCCATATATTTAGGAGCATCTGCATTTACTTTAAATGCTATTTCAGGATTTTCTTCTGCACCATTTACATCTGTATATGCTGCACAATTGACTACAAAGTCTACTTTGTTGTCATAGATGGCATCCCTTACCTGTGATTCCTGAGTAATATCTACTCCCCCATCTGCTTTGTCATTCCTTATAACCTCAAATTCATCATACTTCTCCTCTAAGAGATTACAGAAGTAAGAACCTAACATACCACTAGAACCAAATACTAAAACTTTTTTCTTAGACATGTTTTATATTTATTAACTAAAATAGATCCTCACTAGGAACATCCTTAAGCCTTGGGGCATTGGCATCCTTCTCTGAGACTGTTGGGTCTTCTACACCCCACTCTATCCCAATGTCTGGGTCATTCCATACAATAGCTCTTTCACTTTCCTTATCGTATGTACTCCCCCCTACTTTATATTCGAAATCTACCCTCTCAGTTAGTGCTACAAAACCATGTGCAAAACCTGCAGGGAGTAAAAACATTTTATGATTATCTTCTGTAAGCTCTACCATAGCATATTTCCCAAATGTTTCGGAGTTTTTTCTAATATCTACTGCGACATCTAATACTCTACCTGTTGTTACTCTTACTAACTTGTCTTGTGCATGTGGCTCTTTTTGCCAGTGTAAACCTCTTAGAACTCCCTCAGATGACTTGGAGTGGTTATCTTGTATCCAGTGGATATCTATACCATTTTCTTTAAATTCCTTCTCATTGAAGGTCTCTTTAAAAAAACCTCTCTCATCTCCAAATACTTTTGGTGTTATTACTACCAATCCCTCTATTCCTTCGTAGTTTTTTTCAAACTCCATACATGTAAACTTTTTAATTTAGTTATTGGCAGTATTATTATATATCAGTAGTAGATATATTACTTACTAAGTTGTACTAAAGAGTCATCTCCTATGTAAAGAGTGTCTGCTCTAGGATAACCATTCTTCTGTGTAACTTCTGCATTCCATCCTATGAGAGAGCTATCTAAGATTGTATCTAGGTCATGGATATTACAGTTGCCCATAAGTATGCTATTTTCTATCTGGGCATTTCTTACAGTACTTCCCTCTCCAATTGATGTGAATGGTCCTATGTATGCATTCTCTAGTGTGCAGTTTTCTGCTATTGAGACAGGTCCTCTAATTACACTGTTTTTTATCTTAGTCCCTTTTCTTATTTCTACATTACCTTCTACTTTGCTATCTACTACCTTTCCTTCATCTTTAGTTAAGCATTCTTTTTCTAGTATTAGTCTGTTAGCTAGTATTATGTCTTCTGGAGCTCCTGTGTCTTTCCACCATCCTGTTACTTCGGAGGCGGTCATGGTGTAACCATTGTCTATTAACCAGTTGTTTACTACTGGTGGATAGTATTCTGGTTTACCACTCTTCTTTGGATCTATTGGTTTAATGTGGTCGAAGGATTCAAAGACTGCTGGAGTAAAGAAGTAGATTGCAGAGAGTACTAGATCACTTACATACTCTTTAGGTTTTTCTACTGTTTTAACTATTTTGTCTCCTTCCATTACAGCTACACCGAAGTTTTGGTAGTCTGGTCTTTTTACTACTAAGACATGTGCATCTGATTTCTTCTTTTTAAAATCTTTGTAATGTTCTTTGAGTCCTCCTGTTAGGATATTGTCTCCTGCAGAGAAGAGGAAGTCATCGTCTCCTATTAGGTCTTGAGCTAATTTGATTGGGTACATCATTCCATTTGGTTCTGGTTGTTCTATGTAGTGTATTTTTATTCCTTTTCCAAATCTTTTACCATCTCCTAAGAGTGCTGGCATTTCTTTATCTCCTTGGTTTACGTTTATGATGATCTCCTTAATTCCTAAGTCTATGGCATCCTCTATGATTCTTTCTATCATGGGTTTGTTACCTATGGGGAGCATGTGTTTATTTTTGGTATGTGTAAGAGGTCTTAATCTTGTACCTCTACCTCCGGCAAGGATTAGTGCTTTCATTTAGATATTTGTTTTTAAATTATTTAATTCTTTTTTCTAAATATTTTTCTGCTAAAACATCGGCTTTCTTTTTAAGTGGTTTCCACCAATCTTCGTTTTCTACGTACCATTCTACTGTATCTTTTAACCATTGGTCTATGGATTTGGATGGTTCATATCCTAACTCTTTTTGAGCTTTACTGAAGTCTATCGCATATCTTAGGTCGTGTCCTTTTCTATCTCCTACATGTACTATTAGGTCTTGGGGTTTCTCTAAGAGTTCTAATATCTTTTTAACTATCCAGATATTTTCCTTTTCTCCATTTCCTCCAAAGAGGTATGTTTCTCCCAGTTCACCTTTGGTTATACATAGCTCTATACCTCTACAGTGGTCTTCTACATGTATCCAATCTCTTACTTGGTTACCTTCTCCATACACTGGTAGTTCTTGTCCTTCTATAGCTCTTGTTATGACTAATGGTATTAGTTTCTCTGGGTATTGGTATGGTCCGTAATTGTTAGAGCAGTTGGATATCGTTACTGGTAGTTTGTGTGTAGCATGGTAGGCTCTTACTAGGTGGTCTGATGCTGCTTTAGAGGCAGAGTATACGCTTCTAGGAGCATATGGCATTTTTTCATGGAATTTAGCATTCGGATCATCTAGTGGTAGTTCTCCAAATACTTCGTCTGTAGATATGTGATGGAATCTTATTGATCCATTTGCAAGTGCGGCTTCTAGTAAAACTAGAGTGCCTTCTACATTTGTTTTTACGAATTCTTCTGGTCCGTCTATGCTTCTGTCTACGTGTGATTCTGCTGCGAAGTGTACTATTAGGTCTACATCTTTTGTTAATTTCATAACTAGGTCTTTGTCACAGATGTCTCCTTTTACAAATTCATAGTTGGGGTTATCTTCTATGTCTTTAAGGTTTTGTAAGTTTCCTGCGTATGTTAGTTTGTCTAGGTTTATTATTTGATCTTTATGGTATTTGTTTAACCAATATTTTATAAAGTTAGAGCCTATAAAGCCTGCTCCACCTGTTACTAGGATTTTCATAGGGTATTTGTTTTAATTTATTTAAAAGACCTATATTATGTAGATATGGTACTACAAGAAGAAGGAAAAAGAAAGAAACAAAAGAAAGAAGCTTTACAAACTATTCAACAAAATAATTACTCTGCACGATAACCGAATATCTCGAAATATTCACTAAGCTCATTAACGACTCGAGCGATTTCCTTCTCAGAAAGTTCGTTTTTATACGAGTCCTTCTTCCCTTTCCTAAAAACATCTTTCTGATTGACCTTTGAGCACCGGTCATTCTCTTTAACCATTTCCCCAACGAATTTAGGATCCACCTTTAGAAATTTTAGAACTCGTAAACATTCTTCTTCAGTTTGGTCTAATAGATCCTCATATTTCAATGTAAGAACCATGTCTCTATCAAGATATGGAATTATCCCATCAATAAAGTTCTTATACTTCATTATCGCATCCTCTATCCCATTGGAGAAGTTATAAAAAGTTGTGTTTTGCATCGAAGATATAACGGACCTAGGGTCTCGAACTATGTGTAGGATTTTTGCATCAGGAAAAGTCTCCAATATATCCTCTATATGGTTTATATGGGCAGGTGTTTTTTCTAAGATCTTCTTCTTAGGATTCCTTCTCTGTTTGGTTAGGAAATTTTCTCGAATAGTTTCTTTATCTAGTTTAAGAAAAACACCTGTCTCAGAGGTAATCCTGCTACCCCTATCGTCGAAGGAACTTTGTTCAAGAGATAGGAAATCTTCCAAATTGATTGGAATTATATCTGGGTGGGAGGTTAATAAGCCCCACAGCCAGGTTGTTCCGGAGCGAGGTGTTCCAACAATAAAAATAATTTCTGGATCTTTATGGAAAAGTCTATCGTTCTTAAATAAAGCCTTCATCCTTTCCCTTGTCTGCCAATATTTCTTTATAATGGAAATAATTTTAGACTTTTCATATACTGCCAAGTCTTCTCTAAGTTTAATGTTCTCTTGATTTGCTTGCTCAATGGCAGTTCCCTGTTCATCCAATTGTCTCGCCTGTTCATCCAATTGTCTCGCCTGTTCATCCAATTGTCTCGCTTGTTCTTCCAATCTTTGCTCCACACCTTCCTTTAATTGCTCTAAATCAAACACCCTTACATGCCGAAGCCCGTCCTCTCTTGCCAAAACCTTAATCTCTCGTGTCACTTCTTTATACTTAGGATCTATTGTAACCCTCTCCTCCTTGATTTCCTCATATATAGATAATATTTTACTAATATTCTTTTCTCTATTATGATTCCTCTTTACTATTTCATACATTTCCCTAGCATTAGAAACAGAATATCTATCAAGCTCCTTCTCAAAAAGGTCTTTCGTTAACCTTTTGTGATATCTCCTCCCTGAGAGATTGTTCTTGATAGACTCCTTGTAAATCTCCGGTGTCAACATTCCATCAACACCGTGGATATCACTAATTATCACATTTCGCTGACATGCCATTGACTCCATTGCCCCCCTACCCAAGGTGACAACAACATCAGACTCATTAATATATTTCTCAACATCCTGAACAGGATTCTCGGGAAGCCCCACATGCAAGAAACCTATTCTCCTCTGCTTACAAACTTTTTTATATATTTCCTCTTGCCAATCCTCTAAATGATTTGATAAAACCATCAACCTTTTAGGACTGTTAGAGATCTTCTCTCTTGGTGAAAATCTGTTGGAATTAACCCAGTTACGAATTACCTCGATCCTTTCAGAAGATATATTGTACTCTGATTCCAAATGTTCTTGCACCTCTTCACTAACAGCAATATATTTTGAAATTCCTAGATCCATTCTGGGGGGCTGTTCGTATTCTGGGAGAACTCCATGAACCACCATCACTGCCGGAACCTCTGGAAAATACTCTCTTACTATGAAAGCATTGATATTGTGATGAATATGTAAGATGTCAAATTCCTCCTCCTTGACCAGATCTAAGTTGTTTATAACCCTTGCTCCCTTTATCTTCTGAATTTCTTCAGCTATAGGTCCTAATGCTGGTGAGAATACAGTAACACTATGTCCATGCTCTGCTAAAAACTCCGTAAGGTCTTTCGTGTAGAGCTCTGAGCCAGCGGAATTAATTAAATATATATTAGTAATTAGGATCTTCACAACTAATTAAAAGTTTTCATTAAATGAATTCTGATTGTAGAAACATCCTACTATAAATATATAACAAAGGAAAGCTACCCTACTCGGGGGAAGATATAGGATAAAGAGTCCAGCATCAATACAAACTATCAAATAATCTGCTAAAATAGTGTGTCCTTTAGATAGGGTAATGGGACGGGTAACACCAACGATATTATTTTAAAATTTGTTTGGAAGCACTAAAAAACATGAGAACAGCAGAGATCGAAGAACACAAGAACACCTGGAAGACACATAATCCAAACTTCTCCTTCATAACTAAGCTCCCAGTAGAATCATCCGCATGGAGTGGCCACTATGACTTCGCTTATGATCTCGTCACGAATCTGAAACCTAGAAACATAGTAGAACTTGGCACACACAAAGGAAATTCTCTATTCTCATTCGCCCAAGCAATCAAAGACTCTAATCTAGAAACAAAGCTTTACGCTGTAGACACATGGGAGGGGGACGAACAAGCAGGTTTTTACGGTGAAGATGTATACAGAACCTTCCTGAAGATTAAGGATGATTACTACAAAAAAGTTAACATTGTTCCAAAGAAAAGACTCTTTGATGAAGCCCTCAAAGACTTCAAAGACGATAGTATCGATGTACTACATATAGATGGTCTACATACTTACGAAGCCGTAAAACATGATTTTGAGAACTGGTTGCCCAAAGTTAATAAGGAGGAAGGAGTTATCCTTATACACGATGTGTGCGAGAAGAAGGACGATTTCGGAGTATATAAACTCTGGGAAGAATTAAAGGAGAAATGTACAACTATAACTCTTCCACATTCGCATGGCTTAGGGGTAATTTTTCTTGGATTGAAGAGGCCCATTTACTCAGAGTTTTATCAGGAAGTCTTTTCAAGATACTACAAAGAAGCAACTAAGAAAAGATCCTTACAGATACAGATAAAAAACAAAAACAATCACATCAAGAATCTAACAGATGAAAACCGTGAGAGGAAAAAGACTATAAAAGAACTTATTGAAGCAAACAGAATCCTCAAAGTTGAAAAAAATCTTCTACTTAAAGAACTGGAACTCTCGTATACGCTAGGTCATGGTTTTATAGGAAAAACTGTTTTTTACTTCAAATCCTTTAAAAGATATCTAAGAAATTTCTTCATCAACTTGAAAAAAGATGGTCCTAAGAAAACCTTCGAAAGGATATTCTTGAGAATCTTCAATTTTATGAAGAGAAAGAAACAACAGAGACTCGATCGTAATAGGTATAAATATTGGTTAAAAGAAAACAAACTCTCCCGGAAAAGAGTACTAGTGATCGGGAAAGAGGTAGAAGAACTAAAGTACCAACCTCTAATAAGTATCATAATGCCCGTATATAACGTGGATGTTAAATGGATAAAGAAAGCAATAAATTCCATAAGAAATCAAATATATACTAATTGGGAACTATGTATAGCAGATGATTCTTCTACTAATCCTAAATTAATTAAATACCTTAAATCTTTAGAAAAAGATCCCAAGATAAAGATAACCTTTAGAGAGAAGAATGGGCATATATCAGAAGCTTCTAATACTGCTTTAGAGCTTGCTGAGGGAGAATATATAGCACTAATGGATAACGATGACATAATATATCCCCATGCTTTGGCCGAGGTTGTTAAGGTTCTTAATAAAAATAAAGAGACAGACTTTATATATTCGGATGAAGATAAGATAACTGTTAAAGAGAGAAGGGTCGAACCCTTCTTCAAGCCTGACTGGTCTCCAGACCTGTTCCTCTCCTCCAATTACCTGTGCCACTTAAGTATCATAAGGAAAAAGTTAGTAGATAAGGTAGGAAGATTTAGAAAGGGATTCGAAGGTTCACAAGACTATGACTTATTCCTAAGAGTTACAGAGAGAACAAACAATATAGAACACATCTCAGATATCCTCTACTCATGGAGGAAAATTCCCGGGTCAACTGCTTCTACCTATGGTCAAAAGAGCTACGCCGACAAAGCCTCACTCACAGCACTATCTGAGGCAATCGAAAGAAGAGGCTTAAACGCTAATGTGCAAAAGGGATTATTCCCTGGATCTTTTAGAGTTAAGTATAATATCGAGAGACACTCTCTAGTTAGTATTCTAATACCAACCAAAGATAAATATGAATACATTGAGAGATGTATCTCTTCCATCTTTGATAAAACAACCTACCAGAACTTTGAAATAATTATCATAGATACAGGAAGTACAGAAAAGAGGACATTAGAATATTACGAGTCCCTCAGATCCAATCCCAAGATTAGGTTCTTACATTGGGACAAACGATTCAACTACTCTGCAGTAAATAATTATGGGGTTAGAAACGCAAAAGGAGAGTACATTCTACTCCTTAACAACGACACAGAAGTTATCTCTCCTGATTGGATAGAGGGGATGTTGGAACACGCACAGAGAAAGGAGATCGGAGCAGTTGGAGTCAAGCTTTATTATCCTCATGATGTAATCCAACATGCAGGTGTAATCCTAGGAATTAATGGAGGAACCGGGAGAGGAGTTGCAGGACACGCATTTAAAGGTTTTTCTAATGTAGTGCAAGGGTTCCCCGTACACAAGGATGTTATTAGAAATTATTCTGCTGTTACCGCTGCCTGTATGATGATAAGTAAGGGGAAATATTTAGAGGTAAATGGTTTAGAAGAAAAGTTTAGGATTGCTTTTAATGATGTCGATTTCTGTCTTAAATTAACGAGAAAGGGTTATTACAATATCTACACACCATATGTTGAGCTTTATCATCACGAATCTGTATCCGTTGGTGTTCCAGAGAATAAGACAAGAGACGTCGAAGAGTTTGGAAAAGAGATTGGTTTGATGTATGAAAGATGGGGGGAATTTTTGTTAGAGGATCCTTTTTATAATAAAAATTTGACCTTGACTGAGGAGAACTTTAAATATAAGTTGAGAAACTAATCAAGAACTACTTTCGTACACGGGATTATCCTGAATATTTCTACTCCACCTTCTGAATAAATAAGCTCGAAGTTCTGGTTCTCCTTGTTCGGACTAAGCTGTGGACCAAAAATGCCTCTACTCCCTTTATAATAGTACTTGATCTCTTTCTCTAAGAGACCATCTATATCTGAACATGTATACTCTCCATTCCGAATATTTAGATAAATATCATAATTCTCATGGGTATTCTTGGATGCAAATTCTGTGAAGGGCATTGCTATATCAAAGTGGGTAAAAACAGGAATCCAAGCCCCTGCATCACTAGCATATACTATATTTTTCCTATCTCCAACCTGACCATTATTTAAAATGACTCCTTCACACTCAAGCCCTTCTAAGAATTTGTAGCCCTGGATGTCTTCCTCTTGCACCATACTTAAACTGGTTTGACTCTCTTTGTACTTAGTATAAATCTGATAATTACCAAAACTAACAAGGAACAGAATCGCTACCATAGCAGGAAGTTTGGAAATCTTGATCTCATTTTTAATAAATCTGCCAACAACCTCCGACATTAAGAATGCCGCTCCTATATATATGAAGACGAAGGATATCAATATCTGAGTTTTATAAATAATATCTAAGAACCCCAATCTTTCCGTAAATTTAATAAAGAAAGCAACTACCAAATTGGCCAAGAGAATAAGAATAAAACAAAGATATTGCTTTCCCTTTAAAGAGATTATCAGCATTATTGACAGCCCGAGCAAACCTAGAATTGCAAGATAACTCCCTAGGGGGAAATTAAATATCGTCCCTCCTATCACTTGGTCGTAAATCCCCTCGGAGAAAGAAAGCAAATTTTTTAGACTAAATTCCAAAGCTCGAGGATTCACAACTCTTTCCTCCATATTAGCTACTTGATATCCCATTTTCATAAAACCCCATAACACTCCTAAGCCACACCCTAGAGCAATATGCCTCAAATTCTTCCAACCTCCTTTATCAAAGACCAGAAGGAAGAACAGTCCTATCAACGCAATAAAAGCTGTTGGATAGTGAATCAATACTAAAACCAAAACTAAAAAATTTGTAACTAGCAATTTCTTTAGATTGGTAAGGTCTAAAGTAGAAACAAAGAGAAGTAAAAACATGAATCCAATACCAAGGACTAAGGCATTTTTCCCCATGGTCCAAAAATATGCCGCTGGATACTTTGCTACTAAGAAGAAAACTGCGGTAAGTAGAGCCATATCTTTGCTCTTAAAATAGGTTCGTACAAAAAGATATGCAGGGATAAACATTAATGCGTTAAATAGGTTTGTTATTACAAGAATATACTGAGAAACATAAGCGCCCTCCGCTATTTTTCCCAAAGCAGCTAGTATATGTAAACCGGGGGAATAAAAGTAATTAATCATCCCAGTGTCATAAATCTGCTTAGCCCAGGTAGCATGCGATATAGGATCATGCAACATTGGAGCAAGAAAATCTTTGACAGAAAAGACGTGGGCCCAAATAGACAACCCTGTAAAAACCAATAAGACAGCACCATCGATACCTGGCCTCCACTCAAGCCCTTTGGTGCTTATTGGCTTCTTGACTAGTAAAAAGAATAAGAACAATGAGGGTATGTATAAAATCCAGGTTCCGATAGGAATAGAGACTATCGCAAGAAGGCCTGATAGGAGTATTAAAAGGGCTGAGCTCCAAAAGAAGGAAGTTAAAAGCATTACCCACAGTTTGAAGAAATCAGTCTCCTTTAGGATATAGTAAGAAAAGATTATCCCTAGTATAAATAAGTATAGATAGAATGCTCCGGGGATTTTCAGAAAAACTAACAAATTAACTATGAGAATAAGACTGACAGACAAAATACTCAAGGAATATTTCTGCTCATACAAGTTTCTAATCTTCATATCCCCCAAAATTCTAATAAATTAAAAATTTCTTTTCCTCAAGAGGACAAACTCCCCAAAATCTTAAGAACCAACCCCTTACATATTCCTAATGCAAAAACAGACAAAATTATTGGAGAGAGAACAGCAAAAACCAAGATATCCAAGAACGACAACTTGTACTTCAAACTAAGGAGGACACCTCCTGAGAGCAATATACCTAACACTATATAGGCCAAGAAGGGGAGAACTATTACCATTGCCATTCCCACCATAAAAGCTATTGGGGAAATTGCAAGCAGTAAGATCATCAACTTATATTTCAAGTTCTTAGGAAAATAAAAATGAACAAACCTTGGCCCCCTATGAAATAGGTGTCCAAAAAATCCCTCCCCTATATTTCTCTCGCTATATTCAACCTTACATTCAGAAGTCTTTAGTATCTTTTTTTCTTTCACTATATTACTGAAAATAAGAGTATCATCACTGACATTCTTTCCTTTTTCCTTAGGTATATTCCTGACGAGCAAATCTCTCTTACAGAAGAATGGACAGAATCCCTTAGCTATCTGGTCGAAGTTTTCTTTTGTTATATAAACATCCTCAAAATCCTCCCCCCAGTATGGATAATAAATAATTCTACGTAATACATAGAAAAAGTTCCCTATTAGACTCTCCCTCTTGTTTTGATATAAATTCCCAACTATTGGCTGGTAATCCTTCTCTTCTATTTTATTAATTATATCCTCGTGTACTCTACCCCTATGATCAATAAAAAGAAGGTTGTCAAAATTTGCAGCTTCTACACCTGCTAACCTAGCTTTTATTCTTCCAACATTTTTCTTCAGATTTATATATTTGACTGTCAGGCCACCTTTGCTCTTCTTAATAAATTCCTCTATTATCTCGTGCGACTTATCTTTAGAACCATCATTTACAACAATGAGTTCAAAGTCCTTCTTTGGGTAATCTATCTTAGCTATTGCACTAAGACATTCTCTTAGTGTCTCGTCACCATTGTAAACAGGCAGGACTATAGAGACTTTCATAATTCCTCTTTGTTTTTTAAATAATCCACGATCCTTTCGCTAGGACTGACATCTTCAAACAATGCCTTCCTTCTAAAATCTTCATATCGCACTACAAAATCATCAATGATAGCTTTATCAAACTTAGAAAGAACGATATTCTCCCCTAGTCCTTCCTTCCTCTCTGTCTCTTCTCTAAATAGTATAGTTGGGACCCCAAGATAACTTAATTCTTCTTGGTTACTTCCTCCATCTGATATTACAAACTCTGCATCATTACAGACATTTATCCAATCTATGAAATCAAACCTCTCATGAAGGATTATCCTCTCATCTTTATCTAGTTCTTCATACAGATTTAATTTCTTTAATCTTTCTCTAGTCGTTGGATGTAATGTAATAACTAATTTGTGTTTCTTAGATATCTCCTTAAGATACGGAATTATTGTGTCCGTAAATCTATCCTTAAAGATATTCTCATACCTGTGTATTGAGACTAATATATAGGGTTCTTTCTGGAAGTCAAATTTGGTCTCTTTTGGATTTTCAACTGCATATTTAACCCCATCCAACATTGTGTTGGCACCAATATCAACTTTATCTCCCTTATATTTCCTTAGGTTATTTATCGCCCATTCATCTGCACAGAAATATATATCTGACAAGGAAAAAGTTATTAATCTAGAAATCTCCTCTGGAAATGGTCTGAAAATATTAAAAGACCTTAACCCTGATTCTACATGAGCGACTTTACAACCTGCTCTCTTACCCATAAGTGCTGCCAGCCAAGCAGTAAAGGTGTCTCCATGAGTTAAAACGATTCCTCTCTCAGGGAGATATTTCTTGGCTTTAAACAATGATTTGAAAAGCATATCTAGAGTCCACTTGATGCCCTTCTTCATCGTATTAGATTCTTCCCCTTCATAGATAACAACATCTGGTCCCCTTAAACCATATACATCTAAGATCTCTTGAACATTTTCCTTGTGTTGAACTGTATATATCAAAGTATACTCAACACCCTGTTGTTTCATTCCATAGAGAACAGGGGCCATCTTTATGAATTGGGCCCTAGTTCCAATAACTACATATATTGGGATATTATTCTTCCCCATATCTTTCCCTCTTTAATTCATACATAATTCTCTCTTGATTCTTCCTAACTCTATTGAACATATCTGCTAACAGTCCCACTATTACAAGGAGTAAACCAAAAACTAAGAAACCTAAACCAATAAAACCAAATGCCTTGTATGGTGTAAACTTTCCAGATACAAAATAGTGCCCGAACATAAAAATCTCAAACACCAATCCTATCCCCATAGATACAAAACCCATACCACCAAAAAAGAGCATAGGTTTATAATCTCTCAAAGTTCTAACAATTATCTTTAATGTCTTAAACGCATAAGAAACTATCTTCCCTGCTACTCTAGATTTTCTGTTTTCAAAATACTTAACATCTACTGGGAACTCTATAACCGTTAGTCCCTTGTAAACCATATCTAAGATAGTTTCTTGTGTGTATGTAAAATCTCCAAAGAGATTTAGTCTCATTAAAGCTTCTCTGTTATATGCTCTAAAACCACAAGATACGTCTTTAAATTTTTGTCCACTTATTAAAGATATTAACCTAGACATCTGTTTATTGCCCCAGTATTTTGTTTTAGGCATATCCTCTGGCATACCATTCTCAAACCTATTACCTGTTACCATATCTGCTTTACCTCTTAATAAGGGTTTTATCATGTGAGGTATTTGATCACTATTAAACTGTCTATCTGCATCGATACTGACTAAGATATCTGCATTATTTTCTAATGCATACTGTACAGCCGATTGAAATGCTCTGCCTACACCTCTATTAACACTATGACTTACTACGCTCGCACCTTGTTCTTTGGCTATTTGGACTGTGTTATCTTTACTACCGTCATCTACAACAAGTATCTCTACTTCATCTACTCCATTCAAATCCTTAGGAAGATGTTTAATTACATCTGCTATTCCTTCTTCTTCATTTAGGGCAGGCATGTATATTATTAGTTTCATAAGGTATTTTGGTTAAATAATTAGATATCCTCGGGAGCTTCTTTCAAATAAGATTTCCCTTTCAATTCTGGAACTAGCTTTAGATAAGCTATTCCTCCAACAACAAAGGTATTTAAAAGACCAATTGCACGAATTATCAAAGCTCCTAAAAGAATTATATCAGAATCTAGGCCGATTATATCGGAAGAAAACATATATACTCCTTCCCTAATACCTACACTATCTGGCGTTATATTAATAAATGTCGTTACAAATGATATAGAAGCCATATATAGAGACTCTACTATTCCTAAATCTTGACCGAGTGCTCTGTAAACGAAAACTGATTGTATAGCCATGAAAAATGCTCCAACAACAGTAATGGCCGTAAAGAACAGAAGATTTCTCTTTCTCTTCTTGAGTTCTGCCCATCCGTCCAAGACGCTATTTATCAACCTTAAAATTCTCAACTCCTTCTTGTTCTTAAAGTGGGGATTTATGAAGAGAATCACGATCATCGCCGTCAACAGAAACAGGAAGAAGCCAAGAATCAAGTAGTTTAGTCTCCCATACACAAAATATATATACGCAAGAGACAGCAGACCTATTATTGAGCTGCTTAAAAAACTTACAATGTAAAGACCTGCCAGAGTTGAAAGATATTTGGTGTATGGGAGTTTATATTTCTCCTTTAAGAATACAGCTCGGAACAAAGCACCTCCTTCGGAAACAATTTTATTTAATAGAGCATTTACATACTGTAAGAAGAAGGCGTCCCTGAAACTTATATCGTGTTTCAGAATACTAATCGCTTTCTGGTTCACAACCGCATTCAATAAAACCGTTATGAGCTGGGCCAGAAATATATATATGATGTATTGGAGCTCTAAAGTCCGAAGAGATACAAACACATCTCTGTTCCGATACAAATACAAAACCATTAAGCCAAGAACTATTATCGTAAGTACATTAGTAATAATTTTCTTGTTCTTCTTTAGAAACTCAAAGATTTTCTTCATGCTAATTCCTTAATTAACTCAACTACCCTCATAGACGTTTTATCATCGAAGTAATTATACGTTAAATCCCTTACAAACTTTCTCAGTTCCGCAAACCGATCCTTTCCCTCAAGAATCTCTCTCAATGCTTCTTCGAGCTCCTCATATGTCCTAACCTGATACCCACAAAAAACGAACTCTGGACGCATAGGTGCTGGAAGTTTCCCTAGATCATCCACCCCGTTCATAATAAAAATCATAGGTCTATCTAGGAAGAGGTAATCACGACTGACAGAAGAGAAATCTGTAATTAAAACTTCAGCACTCAATAGTAAATCTTGGGGATCCTCAACAACATCTGGACTTTTATCTTTGATTAGCTTCGAGCTGTTTAGAATGGTACCTATTTCACGCTTAGATTTCTTATAATTATTGGGATGGAAACGAACATTCAAGGATAAGCCCTTGCTTCTAAGAAACTCTGTAAGTCGAGAGATATTGAAATCCTCAAACGGAAAGAGCTGAGTAACACCTCCTTCTCTATGAGTAGGAGCATATAAGATGTTGTGTTGAGTTATCTCGCTCCCAATTTTTCTATTTTTGTAGAGGACATCGGTCCTTGGATAACCCGTCACAAAGACTTTCTTAGCTTTAATATGGTAGGTAGCACACAGTAGATATCTAGTAAAATCAGAAGTTGCTATATAGACACACGTTCTAGACAAGATTGTCTGAATTCTCTCGGAGAGACTCATTCTCTCTCTTAGGAAAAGTCTCGCCTTCGTCCCTATCCCATGCCCCAAGTACACCCAATTCTGCCATAAGGAAGGGAAGAAACCAAAGAAGTCGGCATGACCATGCGTAATACACACAGTCCTTGCTCTAAGGAACAACCATAAACCTTTCCGAGAGTAATGATAGATAACGTTACTCTCTTCTTTAGAGAGCTTGTTAAATAATTCCTTCTTACTGGTAGAGTAATATGCCTCCAAATCGTCTCTAGTTAAGAGATATTCAAATAATGCCTTAGCATTCCCATTATAATATTTCCCCTTACTAGCAGTAATGACTACTAAATCTTTCCTTTTGGGGATAACAAGTCCTAAAACAAAAGTTACTACGTAAAAGAGAAGAATTTTTACAAGAAGAGAAATTTTCTTTGCTAACTTGCTCATCCTACCTACCTATTCCTCTATATATCTTATTGTTCTTTTCTAAAATCTCCCCCTCCAACTTATTCATCCCATCTACAACAACCTTAATATTTTTTCTCTTACTAATCTCCTTAGTCAAATCTCCAAAACTCTTATGTGCTGTAGCTACTACTACACCTTCACAATTATCCAAAGCTTCTTCTAAAGATTTTACATTAGACATATCTGGAACAAAAGGATCATACACTAATAAATCTGCTCCCATCTTCTCTAATATCTCCTGTATCTCTAAACATGGACTCTCTCTTAAATCTGCAATATCTTCTTTATAGCTAAGTCCTAACAAAGCAATCTTAGTACCATTAATAGGTAACTTAACCTCATTTAAAGCATCCTGTAATCTCTCTACAGTATACTCTGGCATACCATTATTAACCTCCCTAGCCATCTTTAAAAGCTTATGGTCAAAACCAGACTCAGCTGCCCTTTTAATTAGGTAGTAAGGGTCTACTGCTATACAGTGGCCTCCTACGCCCCTACCAGGCCAGTGTGCCATAAAAGAGAAAGGTTTGTTTGAAGAACCTTTTAATGTTTCTATTAGGTCTATACCCATAGCATCAAAAGATTTAGCTAATTCATTTACATAAGCAATATTTATATCCCTAAATGCATTCTCTACTATCTTAGTAGCTTCTGCTATCTTAAGGGAAGATACTTCATTTACCTCTGCGTCTAAGAAAGATCTATAGAAGTCTGCAACCTCTTTTGTTTTTTCTGGTATTAAACTACCTAGATTCCTAGGTATGTTGTATACATTCCATTTAGGATCTCCTGGATTTATTCTCTCTGGACACATAGCAATATTAAAATCTTTCCCTGCTTCTAACCCACTACCTTCTTCTAATATTGGTTGTAATATCTCCTCACATGTTCCTGGGTTAACTGTGGATTCTAGTACTACTGTTTGTCCTTTTTCTAAGTACTTTGCTATTGTTTCTCCTGCACTTATTACTGGGGTATAGTCTGGGGTATAGTCATCTAGGACAGGTGTAGGTACACATATAATGTAGTAGTCACTACCTTCTATTTCTTTTTGATCTGTTGTTGCATGGAGGTCTAATTCTTTAAGATCTTTTTCTGCAATGTCATCTGTTATTGGGCATTCTTTTTTCTTTATTTTCTCTATTTGTTTTTTACTAATGTCAAAACCTACTACATCATATTTTTTAGATTTTTCTATAGCTAAAGCTAAAGGTAAACCTACGTAACCTAGTCCTATTATTGATACTTTTTGCATGGTGTTTAAGATGTAAATTTAGTTTACAACACTAAAGGATAATAACACAGAATGGTAAGGGTTTTAAGCCTCCATCTTTATCCTAAAATCCTCATGTTCTCTAGATAAGTTTATATTATAAAAAGGATCCTTCTTAAAATATTCTGGCCATTTGTTCTTAATAGCCTTACTACATCTCTCATCCCCTTCAATATCACTAACCTTTCCTTTCTTAACCCTAGACATAGATTCGTAATGTATTAGTTCAGAGTATGGAGTATAAACATTGTAAAAACCTTTGTCATAAAGCCTAATCCCCAGATCTACATCCTGAAGGACAGGCTCTAACTCTTCATCAAAACCTCCAACCTTTTTAAATTTCTCTACACTAACCATAGCACAAGCTGCTGTCACAGAGAGATAATTCTTAATATTAACAACAGGACTGTCAAAACCTTCCACATGTCCTGGAAGAGTCCTGTATACATGACCTGCAGAGTTACCTAAACCAAAAATTACACCTGCATGCTGTATCTGCCCATTTGGGTAATACAACCGAGCTCCTACTAAACCTACCTCTGGTAATTGTGCAAGCTCTAACATACTAGTTAGCCATTCCTCACTTAGGATCTCTACATCATTGTTTAGCATTAACATATATTCTGAATCTATCTGCTCTACTGCCCAGTTATATATCTTCCCGAAGTGATATGGCTTGTCATATTTAATAACCCTCACTCTACTATCCTTAGAAACTTCCTTTAGGTATATAAATGTCTTTTCTTCTTTAGATTGATTGTCTACAAGAACAATCTCGTAATTATTATATTTAGTTTTTTCTAAAATACTTGGGATAGCTCTCTTAAGAAGTTCTACCTTGTCTTTAAAAGGAATAACTATGGAGACCTTAGGGTTATTTTTAATTTCATACCTTACCCTCCAAGAACCGTCATACAAACCCTGAACCACCTCTCCCTTGAGATTCCTTCCTCTTAAATAGTCCTCTAATACTTCCTTCTGCCTTTCATACGCCCAACCCTTTGCCTTTCTTCCAGACTTTGCAGTAGAACCTTCTGTTATTCTCCAATGGTAGAGAATCTTAAAGATATGTATCACATTCCAATTTCTGTAATACTCTGTCCAATATCTCAGAATTAAATCCCAATCCTGTGCACCATCTGTACCTTCTCTTAATCCCCCAAGTTTTTGCAATACTTCCTTCTTGTAACAAGTAATATGAGCTGTGTACATCTGGGATGTTATTAGATGTGGAGACCAATCTGGCCAAAATGAAGGAGCAAATCTTCTCTCTCTGTCATCTATCTTGTCAAAGTCACTATACATAAATTCTGCATTAGGATTCTTTTCAATTGCTTTAGCTAATTCAAGAAGACAGTTGGAAGATATCTCGTCATCACAATCCATAAAAACAATATATTCTCCAGTAGCCATTTTTATAGCGTTGTTACTATTCCTTACAATATTTATTTCGTTTCTAAAATGTTTCTCTAAGAAAGAAAGCTTTACCTTCTTCGGATGTTCACCTTTAAACGAAGTAAGATATCTCTTCACTTCTGTAATATCTTTACTAGAACCATCTGATATACAGAGTTCCCAGTTTTCATAAATTTGGTTGGTAACTGAATCCAAAGCTTTTCTTAATTCCTCTTCTTTTTTGTTCCATACAGGGAAGATAATACTAAATTTGGGTTTGTTCTTTAGCTCTGAATATTCTTTTAACATGGCTGGCTTATTGAGATATTCACTCTCTATATTCTCCATCCACTTAACATATTGCATATCCCTAACTGCAGAGGGATTCATTCTGTTTCTGAAGAAGTGGAAGATTCTTTTAATAAAGAGGAGTATGGCCTTTAAAAAACCATATTCCTTAATATTCTTAGAAAAGTCTTCTTTGTATATGGGGATTCTTTCTTTAACCCTAGAGATTAGATTGTTTCTAGTTTGCATTCCTATATGCATTAACAATTTTTTCAGGTTCTCCTATTTCATATGTTTTATCTTCCTTAAGCCAGAGAACTCTGTCTGAATACTTCTGAACAGAATCTAGGGCATGGGATACGTAGAGGATAGATTTCTGACCCCTGATTTTGTCAAAATACGCATAACACTTCCTCTGAAACTCTGCATCCCCTACTGCTAAAACCTCATCCAGAACTAATACATCTGACTTAACTCTAATAGCTATTGAAAATGCTAATCTTACTGCCATACCAGAAGAAAAGTTTTTTATGGACATATCTGCAAAATCTCTTAACTCTGCAAAATCAAAAATACCATCAATATACTCATCCAATTCCTTCTTAGTAAGACCTAATATTGTTCCATTAAGATAAACATTTTCTCTTGCACTAAGATCTGGATTAAATCCTACCCCTAGTTCTAAGAAAGGAACAAGGTCTCCATTAACTAGGACTTCTCCCTCATCTGGGACATATATTCCAGAAACTATTTTTAGTAGAGTAGATTTACCTGCACCATTAGGCCCTATTACGCTAAAAAATTCTCCCTTCTTTACTTCAAAGGAAAGATTCTTTAGAGCATTAAATTCTCTATGTTCAGTTTTATGAAAAGGAGTTAGAAACCTTTCTTGCAAAGTATTACGTTGCCCCTTAACAGGAACTTTAAATTGCTTACTAACGTTATTAACTTTTATTGCTATATTCTCATTCATTTTTAGAAGTGTTCTGCTACTCTTTTTACACTATGTTTAAAATAAAGTCTCCCTACTAATACCAACACGATTGCTACTGCTAAAGATATTAAAATAAAATCTAGATTGATTATATTCTTATGCGTAAGTGCCTCTCTAACTGTCTGTATATATATTGCTATTGGGTTGTACTCTACAACAAATCTGTATCTTTCTGGAATCAATTCTATTGGGAAGAAAACAGCAGAGGCATAGAACATTAACTGAAGTCCTAACTCTGCGATATGTGCAAGATCTCTAACATAGACCATCCAGATACTAGTGAAGAAAGATATGCCATACATACCCAGGAACATTACCAGACCTATTAGTAGAATGTAAGACACCCCAATTACAGAGAACTGGATATCTAGAACAGTCCCTATGACACCGACTATCATGAGGTTTATGCAGAAGTTTATAAGTGCCATTGTTAATGCACTGATTACTACAATATCTCTTTTGAAGTTTATCTTAAGGATAAGGTTTGCTCTTTCCATAATCGAACCCATTCCCCATGTGATTCCCTCGTTAAAGAAGGTATATATAACCAAACCAGATAGAAGGTAAACAGCATACTGCTTAGATGTAAGATTCCCTACCTGTCCAGATACTGAGGAGAATACTACGAAGAGAATTATGAACATAAAGAATGGTTTAAGTAAAACCCATAGGAATCCTAATATAGATCCCTTATATCTCATCTTGAATATTGTCTTAACAAACTGTTTGTATAAGTCTATATCGTTTTTACTTAGCATCTAGATATTCTTTTAAAGTAATACTCTTAGAGTGTACTAATTTCCATACTCCCCAAGAAAAAAGATACCATAATGTTTCTTTCATTGCCATAAAGAAACCAACTCTATCTTTAATACTAACATATCTATTTTTCATGTTCATCCAATTTCTTTTAAAACTTCCTAAGTTTTTTGTAGAAGCCATATGGTCATGGTAGACAACAGAATTACCACAGTAATATATGTCGTATCCTGCATCTCTAATTCTTAAGGAAAGATCTACATCTTCGTAATAAAGGAACATCTTAGGATGAAAACCTTTAACTTTTTCTAAAACCTCTTTGGAGACTAGCATTACTGCTCCACATATACCATCTACTTTTTCTACAACAGAATATTTCTCTTGGTCATACTCTCCTTCATATCTGTCATAGGCCATGTGGTGATTATTAATATCCATACCAGCAGAGTTTATTACTGCTCTACCATCTTTATTTTTAGAAAGAAGTATCTTTGGACCAACTGCCCCAATCTTCTCTTTAATATCAAAAACTTTCAACATTTTCACCAACCAACTTGGAGTAACTCTAATGTCATTGTTCATAAAGACATAGTAGTCGTAATCGGGGTATTTTTCTAAAGCTAGATTGTGTGCCCGACCATAACCGAGATTTTCTTTAGACTGCATTACCTTAATCTGAGGGTATTCCTTCTCTAGAAAGGATACAGAATCATCTGTAGAGTTGTTGTCTACAACGCAAATGTCATAGTTGACACCTTCTGTTTTTAATATATAGGGGAGATTTTTTTCGAGAAGGTTTTTACCGTTATGGTTTACTATTACTATTAGGATTTTCATATAGGTATTATTATATCAGGATTCCCTTGGAAAATTCGAAAGCCACACTAGCTACTAATAAAACCTTTTTACAAAGTTAGAAAA